>NZ_JBXEJE010000045.1:0-21399 GCF_056820935.1 Streptomyces sp. Q2
CCGAGGCGGCCCCGCAGCCCGGCAGCGGCTCGCGGTCGTACATCGCGGGAACATGGAGTCCGGGGATCCCGCGGCACCGACCCGGGGAACCGGGCCGGTCCATGGGCCAGTGCACCGGGTCAGCCGTCGTGACGGCCGGTGCCTGTTCCGGTGAGGACGCGGATTTCGGTTTCCGTGTAATCCGCCCCGCCTCTCTGGCGTCGGTCGAGTACCGAGCCGGCCCAGGCGAGCAGGAATCCCACGGGAATGGAGATGAGACCGGGGTTTCTCAAGGGGAACACCGCGAAGTCCATGTCAGGCAGGAGTGCCGTCGGGTTCCCCGAGACCGCCGGGGAGAGCGTCGTCAGCAATAGGGCGACAAGTAGGCCTCCATACATGCTCCAGATCGCTCCCTTGGTGGTGAAGCCCCTCCACCACAGGTTGAACAGCAGCGCGGGCAGGATCGCGGAGGCCGCGATGGCGAAGGCGAGGCTGACGAGGAAGGCGATGTTGAGATGCTGGGCGAGCATCGACAAGGCGATCGCCGCCACACCGATGAGCCCGACGCCCAGCCGTGCCACGAGGAGTTCACTCTTATCGGACACGCTGCCCCGCATGATCGTCGCACCGTAGACGTCGTGGGCCAGGGCCGCCGCCGCGGTGAGCGTAAGAGCGGCGACCACGGCCACGATCGTGACGAACGCGACGCAGGCGACCATGGTGAGCAGGAAGGACCCGCCCAAGCGCTCGGCCAGCAGGAGTACGGCCGTGTTGCCGGAGGCAGCATCCTCCTTGATGGTCGGCGAGCCGATCAGTGCCGCGGAGCCCAGGCCTGTCACCACCTCGAACAGGGTGAAGACGATGACCAGGCAGGCCGCCCACCCGGCCGACTTGCGGGCTCTGCGTCCGCTGGAGACCGTTCCGATACGCATCAGGACGTGCGGCAGGGCGGCCGCTCCCAGCACGAACGCCAGTTGCAGGCTGATCGAGTCGATCTTGCTGGTGTGGTCGTGGAAGCGGATGCCGGGTTCCAGGAAGGAGTTGCCGAAGCCGCTCTCAAGGATGGCGGCGTCCAGCAGGCGTGCCGGGCTCCAGCCGAACTCCGCCAGAACCGCCAGCACGACGAACAGACCTGTGGCGAGAAGGACTACCGCTTTGATGCCCTGGACCAGGGTCGCGGCGCGCATGCCGCCGATGACGACGTAGAGGACCATCAGAAGACCGAGGCTGGCGACTACGATCCGCTGGGCGCCGTCTCCGTCGATGCCCAGGACTGTCGCCGCGAGCGCTCCGGCACCGACGAGCTGCGCGGTCAGGTACAGCAGGCAGACGACCACGCTTGTGATGCCTGCCGCCAGGTGTGCGGGTCGGGCCTGCAGCCGCAGGGCCAGGGAGTCGCCGATGGTGAACTGTGAAGTGCTGTGATACGGCTCGGCGACCACCAGTACCAGTGCGGACCAGGCGACCATCGGCGCCAGCACGTAGGCGATCCCGTCGTAGCCGGTGAGTGCGATCAGACCGGGATTGCCCAGCATGCCTGCCGCGGACATGTAACTGCCGAAGATGGCCAGCCCGTTGACGACCGACGGCAGTCGCCGCTGACCGAGGTAGAACCCGCTCAGTTCGTCCTTCTCGGGGAGGATCGACCCGATCGAAAGGAGCAGTGTGCAGACGACACAGAGGCCGAAGACGGCGAGTAGCGGGAAGGCTCCGCCGGAACCGGAAAGTGCGAGGACGGAGTTCACCGGTGGCTCTCCAGGTCCGGGAGGGAGGCACGGTGACGCTTGACGAGGGGTTCCAGGGAGCGTCCCGCATACCGTGAGTACCAAAGGACCGCCCAGCCGGTGAGCGCCACCTGCGCAAGGACCAGGGTGAGCCCGATGTTGAGCGGTCCAGCCCAGGCGACCGCCATCACACCGGGTGCCTCGTTGGCCAGGATGACGCCGACCATCTGGGCGGCGACTACCAGGGCGGCAACCCGGGCCGGGCGGCGGCGTGCGGAACGCAGTTCACGCAGCGCGGTGCTCTGCCTGGCGCCGGGGTGGGACTCCGGGTTCGCTTGATGGGGCGGGGACCCGGTGGGCATGCGCGGGGGCATCTGGGAGGAGACCGTTACCGGCTCTTCCCAGGCCGCCCATGCCGGAGCCGCGGCGGCGACGGGCCGGGCGTCGTGCAGGGCCAGGTGCCGGGCCATGTTGAGGGCCCAGGATCTTCGTCTCGCCCGGACGTCGTATCCGGAGGTATCGGCCCCTTGCAGGGACTGCCGGTACAGCTCCCGGAGGTCGGCCGGCGGGCCGAAGCCCGCATGGGCATGGGAGATGGCCCGCCGCAGCTCTACGGCGGAGTAGTGGTCTTCGTGGTCGAGAGCACTGAGATAGAGCGCGGCAGCCGCGGGAGGGTCTTGATCAGGAAAGAGATCGCGGGAATCCATAGGTCGTCCTCGGTACGAAGTGGCGCGGAGGTGGAGAGCACGTCGTACGAAGGCTTGTGGCCGTACGGCTTCTCTCGGCCCGCATAGGAGGGGCGACGTCAGTGACGAAGACAGTCGGCAAGGACTGAGACCGAAACGGGCCGGGCATGCCCCGAAACCATGCGTCGGTTCGCCGGCCGAGCCGTCCCGGGCCATTCCGGCGTCCTTGCTTCATCGGCCCCCACCGTGCCGCAGTGATCATTGGGCCCACAAGGTCGCGAGCGGCAACGATTCGAGGTACTTGCGTGCATTGCGTTCAGCGGTTCCGCCAGCCTGGCCACCTCAGGGGCCGGCGACTCCTGCACAGGCGGCGATGCGGCACCAGCGGCCGGGAGGCCGGCCACTGAGTGGACCCGATGCCACGCACCTCGATGCCGTGGTGCGCAACGACGATGCCCGGCCACTCCACCGCTCACCGGCACCGCCTCGGCCGTCCGGGTAAGCGCCCTGCGCGAGGTGGCCGCAGCGCGCGGCACCCACCTGCCGGGCACACCAGGACAGGTGTATGACACCCCCGCCCTCACTGAGGACAACGAGCTCACCCTCGCCCTGAAGACACTGCGCTGGAAGCTGATCTCCCCGGCCGCCTGCCGCGTGACGACAGAGATCATGCCAGTCCGGTTCGTGATCGCACGCCGACGCCGAAGCTCTGCCGCGTGCGGGCTTGGGCCAGGCTGCCATTGATGAGTAACATCGCGGCCGCGTGAACGGGCTCTGTCGCTGATCTTGTGATGCTGTGCGGCTGGACTGGGCAGCCGCAGGGTGTGCGGTGCCGGGGTTTGGTGCAGTTGGTTCCCCATCAGTCAGGTGTGGTGGGGGAGTCGATCTCGCGGGACGAAGGTGTGGTCACGTCTTGCACGCGGGCCTGGGCCGACCTGGCGAGGTGCCCGCGGTGCAGTTCGCTGTCGTGGCGCGTGCACGGCCGGTACGAGCGGCACCTGGCGGACGCGCCATCGGATCCACGCCGGTCGCGATCCGGCTGGTCGTGCAGGTTCAAGTGCCTCAGTCCCGACTGCCCGACGGTGACATTCGCCGAACAGCGCATGAAACTCGGTGTCCATTCCCGAGGTTGAGCCTCATTTCGAGCTGCCCCCTAACGCGCCACCAGGGGCAGGCCGGCTGCAGTGGCCGCCACCATACGCTTCAGTGTCGGGCGGAACGGCGGGAACGCCCCCGCAATCTCCGGCTCGCGCGCATACAGTTCACGCAGCGCCTCGGGCGGGCGGGTGATGGGAAACAGCTTCGCCACGAAAGCGCTGGCCGTCATCACCAGCGCGGCGCCGTCGGCAGGGGCCAGTTCGGGGCAGGCGACGGAGATGCGCTGGCCGATCGCCCAGTAGGTGTCGATGGCCCACCTCTTGAAGACCTTCAGTACCTCCACGGACACGTTGTGCTCGAGCATCGTCTCCGCATACGTGGTCAGATCGCAGTAGAGCGGCCGGTCCACGAAGGCGTCCGCGAGAACGCCCGCCGTTGCCTCGGTCCCGCTCACTTCCTGCAACCGGGCATCTACCTCGCTCGCCCATTCAGAGCCTGCGCTCATCATCAGGTGCAGGTAGATCTCCTCGCGCGTGCCGAAGTAGCGCAACACGTTGGACTTGGCGAGTCCGACCGCGGTGGCGATGTCCTGCAGGCTGACCCTGGCCACGCCGGAGCGCTCGGCGAGCTCCCGAGCGGCGGTGAGGATGGCCTCACGGCGCTGGTCCTTCTGATCAGGGCGTCGAGCCCGCTGGAATGGCGCTGACATGAGCGTTCATCCTAGTCCAGAGCTATCAGAACATCCGTCTCTTGTTAAGGAACTGGCGTTCTGTTAATGTCCCGGCATCCGCCCACCCCATCGCGCTCTGGGAGTGAACGACCATCTCCGCCACCTCGACCGACCTCGGTCAGACCATTGACGACTTTGTTGCCGCCTTCAACGAGCCGAGTCCCGATCTCGGCAAGGTCATGTCCTTCTTCGCCGACGACGCCGTGTACCTGCCCGGCCACCTGCCGGAGCGACGTGGCATCGCGGCGATCCGCAAAGAGTTCGAGCCGCACTTCGCCGGGCGCTACGGCGCCATGCACTTCGCCGTGTACGACAAGATCGTCGACGAGCCGAACCGCCGCGCCACGATCCGCTGGGCCTGCCGGCTCGACATGCGCGGAGAGTTTGGCCGTCGTGTGCCGCTGCCACTGCGTCTGTTCGCCCGTGCACGCTACGGCGGCCGCATGCAATGGCACGGCGTGGATGTGTTCCACTTCGACACCGCAGGACGTATCAGCGGCAAGTTCACCTACGCCATGTTCCGGCTGCCGCTGTGGGAGCGAGGCTGACATGGCTCCCCGACGACCCGAACAACCCGAGACGACCCCACGCAACGATGCCCGTCACGCCGCCCCACGGGGAAAGATCGTGCTCACGCGCATTTATACGGAAACGAAATGATACTTCTCAAGTCCTGGCGGCCTCTGCTCGCCTTCGTGGTCACCGGCGGGCTCCTGGCGTCGCTCTGTTACTTGGCACTGCGGCAAGAACATCTCCTGGCCGTACCCGAGGGGGCCGTCTCCGGGTCGCTCACCATGCGGCCCTGCGATTACGGCACCGAAGCCGGAACCGTCGCCGCTGACTGCGGCACACTCGCCGTTCCGGAGAACAGGCGTGACCCCAAGTCGGAGCTGATAGCACTTCCGGTCACCCGCATCCGGGCCACTTCCGCTAACCCCGCGGAGCCGATCTTCCGACTGGGCGGCGGCCCCGGAAGAACGAATATGGACTTCCCGCAGGCAAGCCGGCTTACCGGCAGACACGATGTGGTCCTGGTCGGCTACCGGGGCATCGATGGATCGCGCCGTCTGGACTGCCCCGAGGTGACCGCGGTCATGCAGTCCGCCGACGGAATCGCAGGAGCCAAGACACTGCCTGCCACGACCAAAGCGTTCGAACTGTGTGCGGACCGCCTCACCGACGAAGGGATCGATGTCACCGGCTACTCCGCTCTCCAGCGGGTGGAAGACCTGGAAGCGGCCCGCACCGCCCTGGGGTACTCACAGATCAACCTGCTCAGCTCCAGCGCCGGAACACGCACCGCCATGATCTACTCCTGGCGGCACCCGAAGGTGCTGCACCGCTCCGCCATGGTCTCGGTCAACACTCCCGGCCACTTCTTCTGGGACCCGCGCATCACCGATGCGCAGTTCGCCCAGTACACACGGCTGTGCGACGACGACGACACCTGCGCCGCGCGTACACCCGACCTCGCCGAATCGATCCGGAAGACCGCCGGCGAGATCCCCGAACGCTGGGGGCCCTTCCGCATCAAGGACACCAACATCCGGGTCCTGAGCCAGTACGCCATGCACCACAACGGCCCGGCCTCGGCACCGAACAACGCTCCGACCGTCATCGACGCCTACCTCAGCCGGGACACCGGCGCCTTGTGGGCCATGTCTGTCCTCGGCGACCTCACACTGCCCAATTCCATCGTCTGGGGCGAGTTCGCTTCCTTCGCCATGATCGATGGACCAGCAGCACAGCGCTACTACGACAGCGGTGGCGATCCGGGCTCGATCCTGGGCAACGCCTCGACCGACTTCCTGTGGGCCGGCGAGTCCGGTCTGTCCACGGTGTGGCCGGACAGCCCCGACAACGCCAAGTACCGTGAGATGCGGCCCAGCAACGTCGAAACCCTCCTCGTCAGCGGCGAGGTCGACTTCTCCACCCCGGCGCAACTGGCTACCGCCGAACTGCTGCCCGCCCTGTCCCGGGGACAGCAGGTGATCCTTCCCGGATTGGGCCACACCGCCGACTTCTGGGAGCACCGTCCCGAGGCCGGCAAGCGTCTACTGACCACCTTCTTCGACACCGGCAAGGTGGACAGGTCCCAGCTCGACAAGCGACCCGTCGACTTCGAAGCCGTTCCGTGGAGCATGTCCACGATGGCCAAGCTGCTGATCGCAGTCACCCTGGCTGGCGCAATCCTTGGCCTCGCTCTGCTCGCCGTGATCGCACGCTGGTCGCGCAGGCCCGGTGGCATCGGCCCCCGCGCGAGCGTCTGGGTACGGACCGTGACCGTGCTCCCGCTCGGCCTTGGCGGGTGGCTGCTGGGAGTTCTGCTGATCTGGACGGTAGGCCCCGACGACTTCGTGGCCAGCGCGAGCGTGATCGTGCCCGGGACGGGCCTGATGGTAGGCCTCGGCGCCTACCTGGCCTGGACCCGTGAGGAGCGCTCATCCCAGATCCGGCGCGCTGGACTGGTCGCCGCGATCTGTGGAGCGTTCCTCGGGGCATGGCTCGGCTGTTACGCGCTTGCCGGCCTCCTGGCGCCTGCTGCAGCCATAGTCGGTGCGGGCGCGGCAGCGAATCTTGGACTGCTGTGTGTCGAGCACTTCCGTAGAGGGCCGGACCACCTTCGTCACACATCGGCGGCCCTCAATAACTCTTGAGTCCCCAGGACCACCTATGCGGGCGGGCGTCGCGCTGACCTGCGGTGCCAGGCTCACCAAGCGGCCTGCCGTACGCTCCGAACACTGCGCGACCATCGTCGTCGCCGTCCAGGACCTGGCCGATGGTGGCGCCGTACTGGTTGTAGACGTGTGGGCGGCAGCGGTCTCGGCGTAGTCGCGCTGCTCGGCCTCGGTGTAGGTGTCGAGTTCGCTGACCATCGCGAACAGGCGGGCCAGAGGGGAGGCGTCGTCCAGCACGGGAACGACGGCCGCTGCGAGGTGTCGGTCACAAGGCCTGCCTGGTGCGTGAGGGATCGGGCCGGTGGGCAGACCGACCACCAGGCCGCGGGGAAGGCGGCACCGTCGGAGGCAGAGATCGCCGACGGTGCCAGCCCTCGGCGGGGCTGGGGTTCGTGCCTGGGCCATGTTGCCCAGTACCACTTGGTGATGGCCGGGATGCTGACGTTGGTTTGGGTTGTTCTGCCGCTGGAGATGGCCTGGTCCGGTCTGGTGGCGGGCCTGGCCGTGTCGGCTGTAACTCACGCCTTCCTCGATCGGCGTTGGCCGGTCCGCTGGCTCCTGGAGCACGTCGGCTCGAAGGGGTTCGCCGAACTGAAGGCGGCCGGGATGAACGGCATGTATCTCACTGACCTTCTCTGCACCGACAGCGAGATCGAGGCCGTCATCGAAGCGCCGGCCGAAGACCTCATCACGTTCCGACAAGTCCTCACCCAGGTGCTCGGCTACGGACGTGCGGACGCCGTACCCACGCGTGTAGGCATCTGATCGGCCTCTCCTTGAGGCTCGGAAGCGCCCTGCCCAACGAGCCAGAGATGATGCAGTTGACACCCCAGCATCTCGCGGCTGGGCGGCCGCGCAGCCACACACTTGACCTTCACCACCCGCCTCCGCTTTCTATGTGTATCGCCAGCCACACGAGCGGTGCCGCTGCCAGAACGATCAGCACCAGACAACACGGTACCTGGGACGGCCCCTTGAGTGGCTCGGCTGCTACCTGCGCGGCCACTCGGCGCACGTCGTCGGCGTTATACCGCACCCTGTGGGCGTACCCCGTAGTGGTCGGCCAGCTATCCGTTGCTATCCGCACCCCATGGGCCACCGCATTCACATGCACCGAGTGAGTACGGACGCCCGGCCACAAGTAGCTCACCTCGCGAGCCGTCAGCATGACCTTCTCTTCGTGCGCCATATTCCGCCCTTCCCCCCCGGCAGCCGGTGGCACGCCATCATGAACTGTCCCACAGTCAGGCGCAGTTCGTTTCCCTATCGATCCTCGGCGTTCCGACGCGGCGATCCGCTTCCCGGGCCCCGAACGCCTGGCGCGAGCGGGCTGGCCCTCGTCATCGAGAACGGGCGGTCGGGGTCTGACCGCCGCCCTGCCCCGAATCACGGCGCCGGGGCGTGAGCACCGTCAGTGCAGTCAACAAGCCTTCTCTGCACCAACTCGGGAGGTCCTGCGCATCAGCGGTTAGTCCTGCATGAGCCGGAGTCGGCCGCGGGAGCGTTCGTCTGCAAGCCACTCATCGGCCTCATGGTCGGCGATAAGTGCGGTCAGTCCCAATCGCAGCTTGGGTTCCAGGCGACGGCAGGTGGCTGTGAAGGTCCGCGGGCCGTCGGAGCTGGCCAGCAGGGTCAGGAGCTGGAGAACCTGGCCGCTGTGGTCGCGGGGGATGGCCAGGAGGTCGGGGGCAGCCAGGACGGTGCCGCTGACAAGATCCTCGCTGGGGAATCGCTCCATAGCGCCGTAGACAGCTTCGTGGGCTCCGTAACCCTCCTCGGCGCGGAGCGACGCGATGAGCGTATGCACCGCTGCGGGACCCTCGGTGCCGTCAATCATGTCCGCCCGCTCGACGTAACGGTCGTATCGTCGTCCGGCTTCGTCTTCGGGGACGGAGGTGTCGCCGTCCTGAACGAGGTCACTGGTGAAGAGCAGTTCCCGCCGCCATGCATCGAAATCGCTCATCCCACTCCCACGGCGTGCACCGCCACTCCGGCCACACCCACATGCCGTGGTGTGGCCGGTCCGGTAACCGTGCAACCCACTGCGCACGGCCCGCAGACCCACCGCATCCTCTCGCGCAGTTCCCGTCGGGCGCAGGATTCTCGCAAACTGCACGCCGACTGAGCGACGGCTGAGGGCGGGTGCTCCGAAACCTGGTGCGGGTTATCACGGTGGGGCCCGTCATCGCGTTCCGCCGCGGCGGCGTGCGCCATCGCGGAAGACGAGCGCGGTCTCGGTCATGGTCAGAGTGTGGCCGGCCTTCAGCCGCACGGCGGTCGGATCGAACACGGTCCTGGAGAGCCGGTGCCCGCGCATCTCGGGCCACTCGAAGGCGAGTTGCACGCCGTACGAGGTCGGGAACCACACCCGGGTCCGTCCGGCCTGCGGCAGGGTGATGCGGTCGACCAGCTCCTCAACGGGCAGCCGGCCAGCCGCCGCCGGGTCTGCCCGATCCGCACAGAGGGAGCGATCACCCGGTGCATCTGCTCGGTGGTGGCCATCCGGTACTGCGCCAGCACCCCCACCGGGGCTTTTCAGCCATGCCCTACAACGTCGCGGCACGGAAAGGTACTTCCGTGCAGGAGGACCCATCTGACATCTTGCATCCACCACTCGTTTCGTACGGCCCGGCCGGTGCCCTCAGCACGGCCGGGCCGTCTCCGGAGGACGCATTGATACCCCACATATCCAGCCGACCTAGACGCACGCTGGTGCTGGCGGCCACGCTCGGCGCCGCCCTCGCGTTCGGCGCCCCGGTCGCCCTCGCGGGCACGCTCCCCGTTGCCCCCTCCACCGCGCCGGCCGCCAAGGCCCACGCTCCGGCCGCCGTGCCGGCTTCCCAGCGTGCGACCTGGGTGGCCGGCACGCGTGCCTACCTCGTGATCACCGCCCCCGGTGACAGTTCGGCGGTCCGCTCCGCGATCGCGGCAGGCGGCGGCACCGTCTTCTCGAACTTCGACGCCATCGGCGTGATCGTCGCCCACTCGGCGTCCAGCGGATTCGCCGCCACCATGCGCGGCGTCGCCGGCGTGCAGCAGGTCGGCGCCACGCGCACCTCGGACGTCCCGGCCGACGCCTACAACCCGGCGCTCCCGGCCAATCCGGCTCAGGCCTCGACCCCGGCCGGAGAACCGGTCCGGGCCGACATGAGCCAGATCAAGGCCGACCAGGCCTGGGCCGTGAACCCGGGCTCCGCTTCAGTCAAGGTCGGCATCCTGGACACCGGTGTGGACGACCAGCACCAGGACCTGGCGCCCAACTTCAACGCGGCCGACTCGGTCTCCTGCGCCTACGGCAAGCCCGACACCCGTGCCGGCGCCTGGCGGGACGTCGACACGCACGGCACCCACGTAGCGGGCACCATCGCCGCGGCCAAGAACGGCAAGGGCGTCGTCGGCGTGGCCCCCGGGGTGACGATCTCCGCGGTCCGGGTCGCCGAGCCGGGCAACTCCTTCTTCTTCGCCGAGAACACCATCTGTGGCTTCGTCTGGGCCGGTGACCACGGCTTCAAGGTCACCAATAACAGCTATTACACGGACCCCTGGCAGTTCAACTGCCCGGACAACATCGACCAGGCCGCCATCATCGAGGGCGTCAAGCGCGCCCAGGAGTACGCCGAGGGCAAGGGCTCCCTCCAGATCGCCGCCGCGGGCAACGAGAACTACGACCTCGCCCACAAGACGACCGACTCCGCGAGCCCGAACGACTCGACGCCGGTCACCCGCACTATCACCAACGCCTGCCTCGACATCCCGACCGAGCTGCCGGGCGTGGTCACGGTCGCGGCCAACGGCACGGGCGTCACCAAGGCCTCGTTCTCCAACTACGGGCAGGGCGTCATCGACGTCGCGGCGCCGGGCAGCAACGTGTACTCCACAGTCCCCGGCGGCGGCTACGGCAGCAAGAGCGGCACCTCGATGGCCACCCCGCACGTGGTCGGCGTGGCGGCACTCATCGCCAGCGCCAACCCGGGCATCACCCCGGCGCAGATCCGCGCCAAGCTGGCCGCCCAGGCCAACGACATCGCCTGCCCCTCGGACAGCCGCTGCACGGGCACGACGGCCAACAACTCGTTCTTCGGCGAGGGACAGGCCGACGCCCTCAAGGCCGTCGGGACCACCCCGCCGCCCGGCAAGTACTTCGAGAACCTCGCGGACTTCGCCATCAACGACAACGCCACCGTGGAGAGCCCGATCGCCGTCACCGGCGTGACCGGCAACGCCCCGGCCACCCTCAAGGTAGGTGTGGACATCAAGCACACCTACATCGGTGACCTGAAGGTCGACCTGGTAGCGCCGGACGGCACCGTCTACACGCTGCACAACCACGCCGGCGGCAGCGCCGACAACATCGCACAGACCTACACCGTGAACGCCTCCTCGGAGGTCGCGAGCGGCACCTGGAAGCTGCGCGTCAACGACAACGCCGCCTCCGACACAGGCAAGATCGACGCCTGGAACCTGACCTTCTAGCGCAGGGCCCGGCAACGTCCGCGTACAGCACGCACTGCGCCGGCGACAGCTGTCCGCCCGCAGCTGCGGACAAGGCGGGCTGCGGTCTGTACGGCCAGGGCTGCGAACTGCTGGGCGGCAGAGGGCAGATGGGCCTCGGCGGCGGTGTACGCCGCGGTCGGGGCCACCATGCCGGAGGCGTCCAGGAAGGCCGCGGACGGCCTTGGCCGGTGTCCAGCTCACCGTGGACCTCCCTGAGGAGCTGCAGGGCCGTGTCCGCGCTGACCGTACGGGCAGTGGGGCCGCGGCTGCGCGCGCCGCGGCCCCGAGGAGTGCCGATCGGACAACCCCCGCAGGCGCGGGGACGACACTTGGTGACCTGCGGCGATGCTAGCAAAGGTGCTTGTTTTCCTTGTGCGGTTGGGCAGTTGGGTCATTGTCGCCGGGGGCGTTGTCAGTGGTGCCGTCTAGGGTGCGCCTCAGCTCAGGACGGGCTGTTGGAGGGTGGGGCGGTGGAGGACGAGCGGTCGGTCGTCGAGGTGATGCGGTCCATGGGTGTGTCCGACGAGGTCATCGGGCGGGGCGCGGGGAGCAGTCACGCGCCCTGGTGCGCCTTCCATCGTGCGCGCGGCATCCGGCCCTACCCGACGGGGCGACCACCTTGCGCATGGACGCTTGCGATGGCCGCAGCCAAGTATGCGGCGTAGGTCTCACGCTGGTTCCAAGTGAACAGGACCGTAAGGGAGTTGTTCGCGATGGCCTTTTCGGCCTCTGCGGTGGCGATGACGAGTCGTCCCCGATCCTGCTCCGTGGCGAGCTGTACGTAACCGTTGACGAGACGGGTGGGCTCCTTGGAGAGAACTTTGATGACCTTGCGGAGGGGAGTGACTGAGTCCCTGGCGCCGGTCATCTTCCCCATGAGCTTGCGCTTGATCTCGACCTGCTCTGCGTAGAGGGTCACGGTCGCGACGTACCCCTTGAAGATCTGCGGAGCGGGCTGGGGGGCCGGTTCGCCCTTGGAGAGGTTGTGTGCCATCAGGCCAGTGTTGCGGCTGAGAGAAGGCATCGGAGATGGAGAACGGCCTCCTGCGCGGTCGCGTGGACCGTGAACGAGGCCGACTGCTCACGCTGCCAGCAGGGCCTGCCAACGGCTCTGGGGCGTCAGCGGACTCCGGCATCGTGCCTCCGGCGCCACGCGTTGTGTGCGCACCACGCGTACCTCCCAGCGCTGAAGGAGCAGGGCTTCGAAGCGGCTCCCACCCAGTCGACCTATCCACGGCCATGTGACGGTAGGTGTCGGGCGAGACCTCGTGCGCTCCATGGCGCCGGTTGAAGGTTCTTGGTGGCGCCGGGCCCGGAGGCGTTTCGCCTGCCCGCCTGAGTTCCGATTTGGTGGGTTCTAGATGCCCGCGCCATGTAGGGGTGCTTGCGATATGCCGTCTCCGCCAGGCGTGGTCGTAGGTTGTCGTTCCCGTGCTCAAGCCTCTGGACATCGTGACGGCTGCGTCGGCATTGAACTGCCGGGCTCACCGGCCCGCTTGAGGGCAAGATCGCGCCAGCCTCAGGCAAGATCAGGCCCCCCAGGCTCGTGAGGGCAGTACTCGGAATCCGCAGCACATGATCACGGAATGAGCCGGGCAGCAACTTGCTGGAGATTGAGGGGGATCCAATGCCGGCACCGGAGCACGAACTGCGGGAGACGCACCGCAGCATGACCACAGACCTGGCAAACCAGCAGGCCCGCGTCAAGGGACTCGACCCCGGCACCGAAGAGTACGACGACCATTACATCGCGCTCGTCGAGCGCGCGGAGGAGCTGCTGACGTTCGAGCAGGCACTGCCGGTCCGGCTCGCGGAGCCGCAGCGGCTGCGCAGCGTAGCCATCGTGCGATGGGCGTGACGGTTCCAGACGGCCGTCGCCGTGGGGCTCATCGTCGCCGCTCTCTTCCTCGGCCACACCGGGTGGTGGCTGGTGCTGCTCATACCCCACCTTGTGGCGACGCTGATGGGCTGGTCGATCACCGTGGCTGCTAAGCGTCACCGGCAGCAACGCGCCATCGCGCTGGCACTGCAAGCCGAAGGAGCTCTGGTCATCCTCGTCGTGTTCGGAGTGCTCTCCCCCTGGTGGATCATCGCCGTCCTTGCCGGCTGGATCGGTATTGGAGCGTTCTCAGAAGACGGGCCCGCGGGCCAGGGGGTGAAGGCGTAATGGACGAACTGGACCGCGGACTGCGTGACACCGACCGGCGGGTGCGCGATCTGGACAGTCGGTTCGACGATCTCGAGACCGAACACCAGACTCTGAGCCGGAGGTTCGGTTACACCGAGGACCTGGACTACGAGCTACGCGCCATCCGCGATGAGATCTCCGAGCATGACAACAAGATCGATACAGTTGAGGAGGATCTCGGCGACCGCATCGGCGAGACGGAGCAAGCCATCAATCGACTCACTCAGCACGTGCAGCTGCTCGACGGGCAGATGAAGATCTCTCAAGGCGTTCCTCAGGCGGACCTGGAAACCGTCACCAAAGACCAACGAGCCCTCGCACGCACCATGGTCCAGGGCTGGAGTGCCCGAAGCCTGCTCCTCGGCGACCACGCGGGTGTCACCCACCAGGTGCGAGTGCGGCACCATCGGGAGACCGAAGCCAAGCATCGGGAGGTGCGGGCCGCGGTCGTCGAAGCCGTCGGCGCGTTCACCACCAGTCGCTACGGCACCTCCGGCCACTCCGAGGCAACGACGCGGCTTCGCACCGCTATCGCTGACGAAAGGAGACTGCGTCAGGACCTCACCCGGCAGGAACGCGGCGCCAAGGAGTCCGCGAGGGCCCTGGCTGACGATGCTGCGACTCGCGCCAACCAGCAGCCGGCGATGTCCGCAGGCGACCGGGCCGAGAAATGTCTCACGCTGGCCCTCCGCAGCCGTCTGGCCGACGCCATCAAGAGCCGGTCACTGCTGCCGGCCTGGTTTGTCACCGTTCTCGGAACAGCGCCTCCCGCCAGAGGCACGGAGCAGTGGCTGGAGACGGCCACCGGCGTCCTGCTCTACCGCCTCACCTACGAAGTCACCGATCAAATCGTCGCACTCGGCCCGCAGCCGCGAACAGGGCCACGGCCGACGCGAGATCCGCCGGCTCAAGGTCTGCACGGTCCAGCCCGGTCTCCTCTTCCCGCACGCCGTGCAGGCCATCGAGATCAAGCGACGCCGCACCAGCCGCACGACGAACAAGACCACCATCAAGACGACCTACGCGGTCACCAGCCTCGCCCCCGAACAGGCCACCCCGGAACGGATCGCCGAACTGATCCGCGGACACTGGCAGGTCGAGGCACTGCACCACGTGAGAGACGTGACCTTCGCCGAGGACGCCTCCCGCGTCCGCATCGGCACCGCGCCCCGCGCGATGGCAACCCTCCGCAACCTCGCCATCGGCCTCATCCGCCAGCCCGGCTGGACGAACATCGCAGCCGCGACCGACCACTACCGATCACGAACCGACCACGTCCTCCAACTACTCGATCTCGAAGCCTGAGAACCCATCAACTTGCTCCTCGACCCTGCCGGCATCGCTCAGCTCCAACACTGCGACGAGCACGAGATCGCTGCCCTGAGTGGTGCGGAATGCTGGCCTCCCGTCTCCTGTGGGCTTAACCTGCGGCCATGTGGGGGCAGGGATCTTCATGGAACAAGAACAAGGCGTCTCTCGCAGTCCAACGTCGTCGGCTCGACCGGCACCTGCGTCGTTCGCGGCGAAAGTTGCCTCCCTCCCCGACGGAGCCTTGGTCTGCCCGTCGCCGCATGCGGCTGGGGCTAGGGATCGTGGGCGCGGCCTGGGCGACGGTCGTCCTCGCGGATGCGGGACTGATCCGAACCCATGTGTTGAAGGAGACGGACACCGGGATCGCCACCGGGGCCGGATTCGTCGCTGGAGTGCTGGCATGCATGATCTGGTTCGGAGATGCGGGCACGCCGCACGTCTCCACCGTCGAGGGGAGACGGCTCGTGTCTGCCCGCACGCTCACCGGCGTCCGCACGATTGAGCTGGACGCTCTGGTCAGTGTCCGCCGGTTCGCTGCGATGGGCCGATACGGCGGCACAATCGATGAGTTGCGCCTGCGGGACCGGCACGGGCTGCGCTTGACGATCAGCCGTGACACGCGGGCGGAGGACTCGATACGCCGCGCCGTCGTGAGGGCGGATGCCCAACCGTCCGGCGCATCGGTCAAGGTGACCAGGCATGCCCGTAGCCGCCTGGGCCTGGACCCGCGATCACCCGTTCCCCGCTTCGTGCACTTGTTCTTCGGTGTGTGGGTCATGCTTGCGGCGCTCCTGCTGCCCGCGCTGGGCAGCTACACCGTCGCCTGTTTCTTGGCGGGAACCAGCGCGTGGGTTTCGACATCAGGTCATTGACCGCAACCGACACCGAATGTCACCCGCCTCGACCCGAGCATGCGCCCACGAAGCTCCATCTCAGCACGTGAGAACGCGTCACCCCTGGGCATGCTGCTCGACCGAGGATGGCGCGAGAGCTTAACCGCAGCCTGGCTTATCGCTGTTGCCAACAGGACCGAGTTCCGGGAACGTCTCGGCGATCTCCTGCTCGCCAGTAAAGGGCCCTACGCGGGGCAGGCGTACTGTGTCGCCCTGGCCACCTTCGGCACCTCTGCGGACGCCGAGCTTCTGGTCGCTTACCTCGACCACTACCTGCCGCGCCCTGACCTCGACTACGACCAGACAGCCGCCCTTGGCGCGCTTTTGTTGCTCGACGTCAAGCTGGGTACCGACCACGCAGCCCGGTTCCTCGCCCCGGACGGGCTCTGGCAGCGGTGGATCGACGGGCCGCCCAGCAAGGACCGCGATGCCCCCGACAACTGCCGAGAGTTCATCGGCCAGCTCTGCGCTTTCGCTGATGAAAGTGCCAGGCACTGTCCGACACGCTGGCACGGTGTGAGCCCTCACGGAAGGTAGCAACCACCTAATAGCCGAGCTGCCCAGATGGAGAATTGGACACGTTGGTCACCGCATAGCGCTCTCAGCTTGGGAAGCTGCGATCACTTGTGGCTCGTTCGGGCGCTGACCTGGCCGAACGGCTGAGGACCGACCTCGTCGGGCTCGGCGGCTTTGACCGTGGTTCCCCGCTGCTCCCCGCTCGATCTGGTGCGCTTGTGGTGCGGCCGTGGTGCGCACATCAGGGCGGCACTTCTGATCTGCAGCTCTATGTGGATCGGTTTGGGGGCGTACCAGTCGCTGTGAAGGCGCCGAAGGGCGCTGCTGGACGGTAACGGTTGCTGGTGTTGCTGTACTTCCGTGCCGTACGGGCGCGGCAGCTACCCCGCGCGTTCAAGGGTCAAGTCACTGCGGATGGACTCGGCTCGCGCTTCGGCACCGTCCAGGAGCATGCGGTGCTGCTGCGGAGTTTCCGTAGCAGCCGCCAGCCCTTCAGAAGTGGCACTGGGGTTCCGGCTCACCTGGTGGCCGTGCCGTGTCTCCTCGGCCGGTCAGAGCTTGAACACGCCTCGGTAGGTCCATCCGGAGCCGAGGACCGCTTGTCGCAGGGGGTCTGTCATTTCCCGCGTGTCGAAGCGAAAGGTCTCGACCTTGCGCCGACTGCCGTCGGGATCCTGTCTGGTCTCCCAGTGCCGGTACACCGCGGGCGCGTGCCCACGTCCGTACTGTGCTTCGGCGTTGCCAGAGGAACGGTTCTCCCACCGCTCGTCGAGGAAACGTACCTCGCGCTTCTCAGGGATCAGGCGCATCCGGGTCTTTAGGGTGACACCCACCCTCGGGATCTTGCACTCCGCGACGAGGTCGGCCTTCTCGGCTGGGAGAGCGTTGCGCACGCGGTATGGCACGTCCGGTCCATTGAGTGCGAGCAGCGCGGCCTGAATCTCCCCGCTTTGCAGCGGTGCGACACCGCTGTCGGGGCGCTGAGTGCCGGTCAGTTTGTCCCAAAGACGGCCCATCTCTAGACCCCCTCCCCAGTGTCCGGGCGAACTGTGCGGACGAAGTCTTGAAAGTCTCCCAGGACGGGGTCGTGCTGGGCCGCGGTGGCGGTCAGAGACAGCCGGATCGCCGCGCGCCTGTGTGATGTTCGGAGGCTGCTCCAGGACCACCTGTCCGGATGGGCGTTGGGGCAGCAGCGGCAGATGCTGGGTCCATGAGCGGCCCAGGCCGGGGTGGAGTGTGGAAGTTCACACCCCGGCCCGGGTCTCATCGCAGGTGCTTCGCAGGCTTGGTGGCGGCGTTGAGCAGGTACTCCAGGGGGCCGCGGCGGAAGAAGCGGGACCAGATCGCGGCGAACAGGATGGCTCCGAGGACGTACATGATCAGGGGCAGCCAGGACTGCTGGGTGCCGGTTCCGGCGGGCGTGGACAGCGCGGTCTGTGCGAGGAAGTGGCCGACGTAGGCGGTCAGGGACATGGTGCCCACGGCGATGACCGGCTTGGCCAGGCGGCGCAGTCGCGGCAGGCGGTCCATCGCCACCGTCGCGCCCACGATCACGAGGATCGCGATGCCGACGCTGCCGATGATGTCGAACGTGGTTCCGCTGTGCGGCCCGGCCTTCAGGAGAAACGACGCGGACATGTCGGGGAACGACCCTGCATCAGTGGGCATCGACCCGCTGCCGGTGGGCATCGAACCGGAGCCGCCGGACGACGGCCCGTCTTCCGCGAGGCTCCGCAACGCGCCCTTGCCGGCGAACAGCAGGGACATGCCGTAGGCGGCCGCGGTGAGGGTGGCGCCGAGCGCGGCCAGGCGCTTCAGGATGGTGCCGCAGGAGAGGTCGAGGCGGCCCAGTGCCATGCCCGCGATGACGAACGACATCCAGGTGAGCGCCGGGTAGAAGCCGGTGAGCAGCAGATCGAGGACGCCGACCTCGCTGAGGTGACGGAGCGGGTCGTAGGTGTTGATGCTCTGCTGGACCGACGGGGTCAGCAGCGAGGTGAGGACGAACGCCAGCTGCGGTGTGACGAGGGCGAACGCGGCCGCGATGATCGCGAGGGTCCTGGCGCTCAGTCGCACCAGGGGCAGGGCGAGGAGGAAGTAGACGCCGTAGAAGCCGAGGATGATCACGCCCCCGTACTCCATCGCCATCACGGTGCCCAGCGCCAGCAGGATCACGGCACGGATCGCAATGCGGGCCCTTGCCTGCCGGCCCGCCTGGCCGGTCTTGGGCTCGCGGCGGCCGGCGAGCAGCATCAGGGAGAACCCGGCGAGGGTGGCGAACAGGACCGACGAGTGACCGTCCGATATGTATCGGATCCAGCTGCCGACGCCAGTCGTGGCGGAAAGCGGGGGGCCGATGTGCACGACGTACATGCCGAACACCGCCAGCGCGCGGGCCAGGTCCACCCCGACGAGGCGTCCCATCGAGGGACCGGGCGAGGCCGGGGACTCGGAGGAGGTCTGGGGCGGCGGAGGCGAGTTCTCCTGCGGAGCTGATGTCTCCTGCGGCGGCTGTGTCTGTGTCATGAGGCGAATCTCGCGTGGGAGTCCGGGGGCGGACCATCCGGCAGTCTTCGGGTCTCCCCCGCCGATCGGCGGGTACCGCCCTGCCGACAGGCGGAGTCTCGTCCTGACCGGTCGGTCCGGTGCGACCGACGGGCGGTGTTGTTCGGCCACTTGGCGGGGGTGGACCCGACGGTTGCCGGATGGGCCCGTGGCGGCCGGGCTTGAAGACTGGAGGCATGACAGACCGCGCCGACACAAGGAGCGCGAGGACTGTCCCGGCACTTCGGGCCCGCATACCGGGTTGTGACGCCGCGACACCGCAGAAGAAGGGAACTTCGTGAACACCGCATCCGCTCCGACGACGGATGAGCCGTCCCCGACGGATGAGCCGTCCCTGTCCGCCCGGGAGACGATCAAGGCACTGGGCGCGTATGTGCGGCCGCACCGGTGGGCGGTCGCCCTTGGTCTGTTGTGCGCCCTGGTCGGGGCCGCCGGGGGGCTGCTGCAGCCGCTGGCCACGAAGGCGCTGGTGGACCGGCTGGCCTCCGGTGAGACCATCGCCGGGATCCTGATCGCGCTCACCGTCCTGGTGGTGCTGGGCACGGCGGTCGAGGCGTTCGGCGCGTACGTGCTGGAGCGGACGGCGGAGTCGGTGGTCCTGGCCGCGCGGCGCACCCTTGTGGGGCGGCTGTTGCGGTTGCGGATCTCGGAGTGGGAGCGGATCCCGCCGGGTGATCTGATGTCCCGGGTCACTTCGGACACCACGCTGCTGCGGGCGGTCAGCACCCAGGCGGTCGTCTCCGCGGCCACCGGCGCGGTGGCCTTCGTCGCGGCGGTCGTGGTGATGGCGTTCCTGGACGTCGTGCTGCTGGGTGTGACGCTCGGTGTGGTCGTGCTGGTCGGCGGGGCCGCCGCGCTGGTGATGCCACAGATCGCGCGGGCCACCGAGCGGTCGCAGGAGGCGGTCGGGGAGATCTCCGTCGGATTGGAGCGGTCTCTCGGGGCGTTTCGCACGGTGAAGGCGTCCGGTGCCGAGGAGCGGGAGACCGCTCGGGTGGTGGCGGCGGCGCGGCGGGCGTGGCGGCACGGTGTGAAGAGCGCGAAGTGGGAGGCCGTGGCGGGCTCGGCCGACGAACTCGCCGTACAGCTGGCCTTCCTCGCGGTGCTCGCGGTCGGCGGGGCGCGGGTGGCGTCCGGGGAGATCCCCGTGTCCACCCTCATCGCCTTCCTGCTGTACCTCTTCTATCTGATCGAGCCGGTGTCCAAGCTGGTCGACGCCGTGACCTCCTATCAGGAGGGGGCGGCCGCGGCCTCCCGCATCGCGGCCGTGGAACGCCTCTCGACGGAATCGCCCGCTCGGCAGGCGGACGCCCTGCCCCGGCAGGGGACAGCCGCGCCGGGTCCGGCGTCGGTCCGTTTCGAGGACGTGTCCTTCCGCTACCGTCCGGGCCTGCCGTACGTCCATCAGCGGGTGCGTTTCGAGGTGCCGGGTGCCGGGATGACGGCCTTCGTGGGCCCCTCGGGTGCGGGCAAGTCGACTATCTTCGCGCTCATCGAGCGGTTCCACGAGGCCACCGGTGGCCGGGTTCTGGTCGACGGCAAGGACGTACGGCACTGGCCGCTGTCCCAACTGCGGTCCACCATCGGATACGTCGAGCAGGACGCCCCGGTGCTGGCCGGCACGCTCCGCGAGAACCTCGTCTTTGCCGCGCCCGATGCGACGGACGACGCCCTCCGCGATGTACTGGCCCGCACGAAGCTCGACACCCTCGTCGAGCGTCTGCCCCACGGCCTGGACACCCCGGTCGGCCACCGCGGCTCGAAGCTGTCGGGCGGTGAGCGGCAGCGCATCGCCATCGCCCGCGCCGTACTGCGCAAGCCCCGCCTGCTGCTGTTGGACGAGGCGACCTCGCAACTCGACGCCGTCAACGAGCTCGCGCTGCGGGACGTCATCGCGGACGTGGCCCGCGAGACCACCGTGCTGGTGGTGGCCCACCGCCTGTCGACCGTGACAGGCGCCGACCGGATCGTCGTCATGGGCGCCGGCCGGGTCCGGGCCGTGGGCACCCATGAGGAGCTGGTGGACCAGGACCGGCTGTACGCGCGGCTGGCGGCCACCCAGTTCCTGGCCCCCGCGCGATGACCCACCACACGCAAGGTTGTCCGGTCGTCCACCGTCCCAGTCCCGGCCGGACAACCCCACGCACCGACACCCACGGAAACCAAGACCGCGAAAGGCCGCCTATGCGCACCGAGTCCGCCATCCGTTGCAGACGTGGGCTAGGGGACTGGCCGGCCCAGCCGACTGCGCTGTTCGGCGGCGTGTACGGGCTCCTGGTGCCGAGTTCGGCCGTTGCCGCGCTCACGCAGTTCGGCGAGGCGACTCGGGCGGCGCGCATGGACGACGCCGTGTGGGTCCTGTTCACCGCCCTTGCCCCGGCCCTGGCTCATGGATACGCCCACCAGATCGCTCACCGCGACGCTCAGGGCCATCCCGGCATACGGGGAGTGGTGCGCGCAGTCCTCGCCGAATGACCGCTGGTAGTGGCGGCGTTGCCCACCACACTGCTGCTGTGGGGGGGGGGGGGGGGGGGGGC
>NZ_JBXEJE010000045.1:21531-80847 GCF_056820935.1 Streptomyces sp. Q2
GGGGGGGGCCTTGGCTGATGGCACTCCACAGGCATCGAGTACGTCGCCTTCGGAATCAACACCGTCCTGCTCCTGGGCTGGGGCCTGCTCGCCTCCCGGGCCGCAGGCCGTACGGGGGGACGAGCCGTCAGGATCGGCGGTACTGACGCGCTCTTGGGAGCGGCCGTCGCCTTGGTCAGCACCCTGCTGAAGTGAGGCGGCGATCAGGGCTGTCAGCCTGGTTCCGGCATCCTCACCGGGCTGACGCGGCACCGGACACGGTCAGGACGGGGAGCTGGACAAAAGGCAAGCCGGCGGAGCACGGTCCAGGGGCGTCGGCGTGCGCTGCCGGTCGAGGCTCACGTGTGAGCCGCAAGCCGCAAGCCGACAGAACAGCATGTCAGTCCGCGCTCAGGGGAACCCTCAGCCGCACCCGGTAGCCGCCCTGAGCAGTCGGGCCCGCGTCCAGGGTGCCGTGCAGGATCTCGGCCCGTTCCCGCAGGCCGAGCAAGCCCTGCTGCGAACCGGGCAAGGAGAGGGAGGGGCGCGCGGGAGGGGTGTTGGTGACGGTCACTCCAATACCGTCCCCGTCCTGCCACAGCTCGACGCGAGCGTTGGCGCCGGGGGCGTGCTTGCGGACGTTGGTCAGCGCCTCCTGAACCGTGCGGTAAAGGGCGCGTTGGGCGGGTGTGCCCACGGTGGGCGGCAGCTCACCCGTCAGCTCCGTGTGAGTGCCGCTGGATTCGACCAGTTTGCGCAGGTCGGCCAAGGTGGGCTGCGGCGTCAGCTCGGTGGATTTTCCGCCGGAGGCGCGCAGCAGCGTGACCATGGTGCGCAGCTCGTCGAGGGTGGTGACGCTCAGTGAACGGATCGTGCGGGCGGCCTCCTTGGCGTCCGCGTCCTTGGCGGCGACCTGCAACGCCCCGGCCCGTACGGCGATCAGGCTGACCTGGTGGGAGACCACGTCGTGCATCTCGCGGGCCAGCTGGGCGCGTTCACGGGCGAGCACGGCCTGGGCGTGCAGGGTCCGCTCGTGCTCCCTGGCCTCCTCGACCTCGTCCAGCCGCCGCGCCAGGTCCCGTCGTGCCTGGAGAAGCTGGCCGAACAGGACCGGGGCGACGCCGGTTGCCAGGCCGTACACGAAGAAGACCAGGGTCATGGTCCGGTCCGCCGCGGCCAGGGGCCACGGAGTACTGCTCGCGACGGCGGCCAGGACGACGCACACCGCGAGGAGACGGCGATTGCGGGAGCGTTCGGCCAGCGTGAACAGCGCCGCGAGCACAGCAACGGCGACATCCTGCATCAGCGCGATGGGCAGGGTGAGCAGGAAGACGCCGAGCGGGAACCTGCGCCGGAACGCCAACGCGGCGCAGCCGACCGCGGCCAGCGTGACCTCGAGACGCGTGTGCTCCCACATGTCCACCACCAGCACATCCACGGCCGCCACCGCCACCAGGACGATGTCGACCACCGGCGCGGGAACCCGCTGCCACACGGCACGTGCACGGCTCATCGGCCGGCCTCCGACCGCGGGCGCTCGTCGAGCAGCCCGGCCCGCTGCGCCAGCAGCGCGGCCTGCACCCGGCTCGTCACCCGCAGCTTCGTGAGGATCGCGCTGACGTGGTCCTTCACCGTGCCCGCCCCCAGGTGGATGCGCGCCCCGATGTCGGCGTTCGACAGTCCCTCCGCCACCAGGACGAGGACGTCGCGCTCCCGCGCGGTGAGCAGCCGGACCCGCGCGGCCTCCTCGTCGACGGCCGCCTCGGTGCCGGGGTGGCTGTGCAGCAGCGTCCGCGACGCCTTGGGCGACAGCACCACACCGCCCGCGACCAGGGTCCGCACCAGGTGGGCAAGCTGCTCCGGCTCCGTGTCCTTGAGCAGGAAGCCAGCCGCGCCGGAGTTCAGCGCGGTCAGGATGTACTCGTCGGCGTCGAACGTGGTCAGCATCGCCACCACCGGCGGATCCGGCATCGTCCGCAGCTCGCGCAGGACGGTGAGCCCGTCGACGTCCGGCATCCGGATGTCCAGCAGCACCACATCCGGCCGCTCCCGCCGGACGGCCTCCACCGCGTGGCCGCCGCTCGCGGTCGCGACGACCTCGATGTCCTCGGACGCGCCCAGAATGAGTTCGAAGCCCGAGCGGACCAGTGCCTCGTCGTCGACCACCACTACCCGGATCACGCGCTCCGCCTCACCTTCGTTCATGCCGTCCGGCCCATGTCGACTCGACCCTAAAGCCACGTAGAGCTCATGCGGCCCGGCGAGCGGCAGCTCCAGCCACACGGCGGGGTAGCACCCACCACTCGGCAGGGACACGGCAGCCTTCTGCCGGATAGTCCATGATCGGCCCGGGTCTCCAGCCTGAGGGTCATGACCCATCACCCAGACTCCCCGCCGCTTACGGCCGCACCCCTTCCACCTTCGCCGGGACCGGCTCCAGTCCGAGCGCGGCCGCGAGCTGGCGACAGTCCATCGTCTCCCCGCGCGTTCCGTTCCCGCCGGCCAGGACGTCCATGATCCGCTGGTAGTCCGGCGCGAGAACCGCCGGGGCGAGCCCTTCCTTCCAGTGCGGCACCACTGAGCCGGGCACCGCCTGCCTGACCTGCACCGGCCGTTCGCCGGCCTCGCCGAGGGGTATGGCTTCCTGGCGGTGTTCGTCACCGCGTGCGCCATCCGGGCCGCCGAACGGGCCCACGGCTACCACAACGTCCTGCACGACTTCACGGGGCAGGTGGAGCGCCTGCTGACAGCGGCCGTGCTGTTCTTGCTGGGCGCCTTCGTCGCGCTGGGGGGCCTGTCTGCACTTTCATGGTGGGGCGCGGCAACCGCGTGCGTGGTGCTGCTGGTGATTCGACCGCTTGCGGGGTGGGCCGGACTGCTGCGGAGCTCCCTGGAGAGTCGGGAACGCTGGGTCGTCGCGGCATACGGCGTCCGGGGGATCGGCTCCTTGTACTACCTTGCCTACGCCCTGGGCCAGCACGGCTTCGTCGTCCCGGAGCGGGAGCTATGGGCAGTGGTGACCTTCACCGTGCTGGCCTCGGTCGTGCTGCACGGCATCACGGCGGGCCCGATCATCGCACGGCTCGACCGACTCCGCGAGACCCAACCCATGTAGCAGCCGCGATCTGTGCTGCACCCGCGACAGCGCCCTTGTGAAGACGCTGACCTTGCGAATGACCCGCACTCTGTGCGAGGGACGTCAACCACTTCCTCGCGCTCGTACTCGCCGTCTGACCCGGGCCGGGTTCATCCATGGCGACCTGTCCAAACGGTCCGGCCAGCTCAGACAGTCCACCGGCGGAGGTTCCGAAACCCCCGGCGGACACGGGCCGGGGTGAGTCTGCCCGGTGGGACGGGCTTCTCCAAGAAGCCGCAGGTCGGCTGCGAGCGGCCGGACGACCAGCAGTCGGGTGTAGGTGGCGACGTCGCCGACGGCAGCTTCGCCACAGCAGGCCACCTGACCGCTCAAGCCGGATTTGCTCCGGTTACCCGCCGGTCCGACTCCTCGATCCGCAGCGAGCACCTCTCCCGGCGAAGTAACAAGCAACCCAAGCGAGCTTTCTGCCTCGCTGCCCCAGCCCGACTCGCACGCCTATTGCCACAAGAAGCGGCGCGAAGCGAAGCACCACGTCGCCGCGATCGACCGCCTCGCCCGCACGAACCAAGTTGGGGACCATCATCCGATCAGCCCAATTCATGTCAGCCGGGCGCGCGGCGTCATGCCGATGAAAGCCGATGATTACTCATCCGAAAGGGTGTCACCTGCTTGATTGCATTCCTGCTGATGCGCTATCAGACTGCCCCCCGATGAAGAGAAAATGCGCTTTAAATCGCATCTCGTAGGGAAAGCAGCTGATACGATCATCTCGCCTCGATGCCCTGACACAGGTAAAGCGTCGTTCCGTGCTGAATTTCGAGGCGAGGTTCTGGCTGGTCAAGCAGCCACTGCTGGAGAAAAACCCCGAACCGTATCTACCGCTGCACGTCCTGCCCGTACTGGCACTTCACCGGATCCCCCCACTGGACCAGCCAGAACAAGCGGAGGCGGACTATGGGTGAGGGAAAACCATTTCAAGACAGATCCGCAAGAGAAGGGGAAAGAGCTGATGAGGAACCCTGCAGCCGACGCAGGCGTGTGATGCACCACCCGATGCCCAACTCCTACGGCAGGCGCCCCTACTCGGTCCCCGGCATGCAAGACGTACAGATTCCGCACAGCACTCTGCCGGTCCGGTAGCGATCAACCCACGTCAGTACACCGGCCGACGGGCTGTGGCCCGGTCCGGTCCTGGCCCAGTTCCTTCTACTCCAGGGCTGGCTTTTACCCTATCTACGAGCAGGAAGACGACGAGATTGCGACAGAAACTGAGCAGGGGATTGGTCCTAGCCGTCGCCGCGACGGGCATCATGCCCCTGTATGGCATTCCGGCGTTGGCGGACTCGCCCGCCGAGGCTCCCGTGACCACCAGTCGTACGAGCACGCAGGGATCGCACGATGCTCCCCACGGCTCCGCCTCCGGCGATGACCGCGAGCCCGGCGGTTACGGCGACGACAGTGGTTACGGCGACGACTCGGACACGCCGGGAGGCTACGGGGACACATCGTCGACACAGCCTCCCACCGCGCCGACGGCGGAGCCGAATCCGACGTCGACCCACACCGACGAGGGTGGCGAAGCACAAGAGGACGCCGAAAGCGGAGGCGACGACCGTGGTTACGGCGACGACTCGGAGACGCCGGGAGGCTACGGGGACACACCGTCGACACAGCCTCCCACCGCGCCGTCGGCGGAGCCGAAACCGTCGTCGCCCGTCACCGACGAGGGTGGCTATGGCCACGAGGACGCCGAAAGCGGAGGCGACGACAGTGGTTACGGCGACGACTCGGAGACGCCGGGAGGCTACGGGGACACACCTTTGACACAGCCTCCCACCGCGCCGTCGGCGGAGCCGAGACCGTCGTCGCCCGTCACCGACGAGGGTGGCTATGGCCACGAGGACGCCGAAAGCGGTTACGGCGACGACAGTGGTTACGGCGACGACAGTGGTTACGGCGACGACAGTGGTTACGGCGACGACTCGGACACGCCGGGAGGCTACGGGGACACACCGTCGACACAGCCCCCCACCACGCCGCCGGCCAAACCGAAGCCGCCGACCACACCACCGGCGACGAAGCCGCCCACGTCGGCGCCGCCGACCGCCCCGCACCCCGAGCCCTCGACGACGAAGCCACCCGCCTCACCCCCGACGGAGCCGCCCTCCCTCCCCGACACCGGGGCTGGAGAGCAGGCGCTTGTGGGTTCAGCCGTCGCCGCGCTCCTGCTGACGGGCGGCGCCATCCTGTACCGGCGAGGCCGAGCCGCGTCTCGTCGGTAGTGCTCCGTTCTGGGTGCCGGACGCATCGCGTCTGGCACCCAGGTGCGTATGGGATCCCCATGGGGCGCTCTCTCGGTTGCCGCCGTCGAGCGGACGAAGGGCAGGCGGTGGCCAACTCGACCTGGGAGAGCGACCTCCAGGGGCGCTGGGGTTTGACGCGTCCGTCTTGTCGAAGCACTCCTGGCGCTGCGTATAAACCAGACGTCTCACTCTGGCCCCTGCCGATCGGCCCAACCGGCCAACCCACATGCCTATTAGGCGTACTCCTCCCGTGCCATCCGCAAGCACCTGCGCAAGCGCGGAATTCGTGCGGTCATACGGGTGAGGGCGAAGAGGTAGCCGCGTTCGTCGTCGAGACGCAGGGCGTGGGGGACGGAGGCCAGGACGGCTTCGTAGAGGTGCGGGTGGCGGCCCTGCTCCAGGCGGGTGTAGTCGGTGGTGACACCCGCCAGGGGCGCGACCTCCTCACGGCTTGGGCACCCGGCGCGCCCCGCGCCCGGAGGCAGTCCGGCGGTGTCTGGGGTGAGGAGGGCGCGACGGGAGCGGAGAAAGTCGCCGAGTCGCCGTTGTGCCCCATTCCTCAGGTATTGGAGGCGCGTGGGACTGTGTGCGGTGCGAGGTTGGCCCAGACGACGCTCAGGTGGCCGGTGCGGTAGAGGGCGGGGCCGTCGTCCCCCGGACCACGAGGTGTGGAGCGACCACCTGTTCCCTGGTACCGGTGTCGCGACCGTCCAGGCGCGCGATGGCCCGGTCCACGGCGAGGTGGGCGAGGCGGGGGATGTCCTGCCCGACGGTGGTGAGGTCGATATGGGCCAGGCGGGCCAGATGGCTGTCGTCGAAGCCGACGACGGAGATGGCGCCGGGGACGGGAATGCCGCTGCGGAGGAAGACATCGAGGACACCGGTCGCGCAGCGGTCGTTGAAGGCGAGGACCGCGGTGGGGCGCGGGTGGGAAGCGGCGAGAACCTGGGCGGCCTCGGCGCCCTCTGCCTCGGTGAGGCCCCCGGGCACGACGCGGATGTGCTCGGTGAGACCGTGACGGCTCATGGCGGTGCGGTAGCCGCGTCGCCGGTCGGCTGCGCCGGGTGCCTTGCCGCCGTCGATGTGGGCGATGGCGCGGTGGCCCAGCGCCACGAGGTGGTCGACCGCCTGGCGGGCGCCCTTGGCGTCGGCGGTCCGTACGACCTCCAGGCCGGGGACGGGTGGCCGCAGGTGGCGGGCCACAGAGACGACCGGCAATTGCCCGGCGAGCTCCGTCAGCCGTGAGGCGGGGGCCTGTGGGCCTAGCAGGATCAGCGCCTCGCAGCGGTCGTCGAGCAGGGTTTCGACGGCACGCTGCTCACCCCGTCCGGCGGTCACGGCGCTCAGCGCGATCTGGTATCCGGCTGGTTCGGCGGTGGCGTAGATGCCCTCCACCAGGTCGGCGTGGAAGGGATGCTGGAGGCCGAACTGCACGCCGAGCAGGTGGGAGCGGTGGCTGCGCAGCAGTCTCGCCCGGGCGTCCGGGCGATAGCCGATCTCCCGCGCGGCCTCCAGGACACGCTCGCGGGTGGCGGCGCTGGCCCCCTTCGCCCCGCGCATCACGATGGAGGCCAGCGCGGTGGACACACCTGCCCGCGTCGCCAGGTCGGCGAGCGTCGGCCGCTTCCCGTCCGGGACCGCCGGGGTCGCAGGCATCCTGTCCTCTTCCTGGTCGGTCTCGTCTGCTGGGGACCGATTGTAGAACGTTCCATGTGGGCGTTGCTTCAGGAGGGGGCTCGGCAACGGCACGGTGACGTGAGAGGTAGGACCCTGGCGGCGGCCGCTTGGGCTGAAGACGGCGCCGCCGAGGCGGCGTGCGTGTGCTCGGTGCTACGGCCGCACTGTCACCGGGCTCTCCCTGACGTCACCCACGCTGACCGCACCGCCCGTGGCGATCGAACCGATCGCGGCGAGGGCGATGCCCAGCGCGGCCCGAGCGTCCTCGCCGGTCACCGACGGAGCACGCTTGTCCCGGACGCTGTCAGTGAACTCGGCCAGTTCGGCCACGTAGGCCGCGTGGAAGAGATCCTGGTCGTAGCTGACGCACTCGGCGGCAGCGCCGGCCGCACCGTAGGACGTGAGGTGGCTGCTGCGCAGGTCACCCAGGGTGAGCATGCCGGTCGAACCCTTGACCTCACCGCGGACGTCATAGCCGTACACCGCCTGGAAGTTGGCCTCCGCCGTGGCGATGGCGCCGTTGTCGAAGCGGATCGTCACCACGGCCGTGTCGAGCAGTCCGTGGTTCTTGAAGTCGGGCCGGACCAGGGCGTCGGCCATGGCGAAGACCTCGACGGGCTCTGAGCCGGGGTTGAGGTAGCGCAGGACGTCGAAGTCGTGGATGAGCGTCTCCAGGAAGATCGTCCATGGCGGGATGCGCGACGGGTCGTGCAGTTTGGGGTCCCGGGTGAGGGAACGCAGCAGCTGCGGGGTACCGATGTCACCGGCGGTGATCTTCTCGTGGGCGGCGCGGAAGCCGACGTCGAAGCGGCGGTTGAAGCCCACCTGGAGCGCCACGCCCGCCTCATGTGCGGCGGTGATGGCGCGGTCGGCTTCGTCGAGGGTGATGGCCATCGGCTTCTCGCAGAAGACCGACTTGCCGGCGCGTGCTGCGGCCTCGATGAGTCCGGCGTGGGTGCGGGCGGGCGTGACGATCACGACCGCCTCGATCTCGGGGTCGTCGAGCAGGTCACCGATCTCCGTGTACGTCTTGGGGCAGCCGAGACGATCGGCCAGAGCCTTCGCGGCCCCGGGTGCGGGATCGGCAATGGCGGCCAGCCGTACACCGGGGAGGCGGCGGGCCAGGGTCTCGGCGTGGAAGGAGCCCATGCGTCCGGCGCCGATGAGGCCGACCGCGAGGGACTGGGGGGAGGTCATGGCACATACTCCGTGATCTACGTCGTGGCTTCGGTGGTGGCGGCTGCCGTGGTGCGCGGACGCGAGGGCGGGGCAGATGTCCCGCGGCCGCTCCTGTCAGACGGTGAAGGCGGCCCGGAAGCGTTCCAGAGCGGCCTCGCTGTCGCTGGAGGCCCATGCCTCCATGGCGACGGTGCCGTCGTAGCCGATGTCTGCGAGGGTGCGGGCGATGGCCGGGTAGTTGATCTCTCCCGTGCCGGGTTCGCAGCGGCCCGGCACGTCCGCCACCTGGATCTCACCGATGAGTCCCGCGCCGTGGGCGCGGCGCACCAGCTCGATCAGATTCCCCTCGCCGATCTGGGCGTGGTACAGATCCAGGTTCATGCGCAGACCGGGCCGGTTCACAGCGGCAACCAGCGCCAGGGTGTCGGCAGCCTTCGCGAAGGGCACCCCGGGGTGATCGACGGCGGTGTTGAGATTCTCCAGGGTGAAGGTGACCCCGGCGTTCTCGCCGAGCTCGGCAATCCGTGTGAGTGTGCGGTGCGCGGCCATCCACATCGCGCCGGTGGGCTCCCCGGGTACCGGTACCACGGGCAGCCCCTGGCCGTCCAGACCGGTTCCGTGGAGGTTCAGGCGAGTGCAGCCCAGGTGCTCGGCCGCCTTGAGTGACTCCTCGGCCGTGCGCAACAGTTCGGCGGCGCCGTCGTCATCGGTGAGGCTGCCGCTCACGTACCCCGTCATCGAGACGATCTCGGCGGACGAGCGGGCGAGGGCATCGAGATCGTGCCTCGTCCAGTCCCAGATCTCGACCTGGAAGCCGGCCTCGTGGATACGCCGCGCCCGCTCCTTGATCGGAAGGTCGCGGAAGACCATCTCCGCACAGACCGCCAGTGCGTACATCGTGGTTCTCCTCATCTCCGGACGACCGGAAACTAGAACGTTCTATATGTTCTCACCAGTACGCCAGTCACCATAAGCCGCTGTCAAGTGTCCGGTGGCCCATGAAGCCTGTAACGTTCTAGAAGTCTCGCGCGGAAGCCGTGAGTACCGCATAGAAGCCCGCCACGGCGCGTCAACTGCGCCGGGGGTCTCCATGCGCCGGCCACCGCGCGAGCCGGTGGCTTGGTTACTTGGGGGCTCTGCTCGGCTGCTCGTCGGCAGGGAGCGTCAGCCTCGGGCGTCGGGTGCCGGTCAGGCCGCAGCCGGCCAGGTGCTCGCGCGTGCTGACGGCGATGGGCAGCGGTACCTCGGGTGCGCAGGGGTAGAGGTCTTGTTCGACGATGACGAACAGCTCGGCGTCGAGGGTGGCGAGTGCGGTGACGATGTCGGCGGGGTTGGGGACGCCGGCGGGCGGGGAGACGCAGACGCCGCGTTTGACGGCCTCGCCGAAGGAGAGGTTTTCGGCGGCGACCTGGGCCAGGACGGCGGGGTCCATCTGTTTGATGTGGACGTAGCCGACGCGTTCGCCGAAGCGGCGGATGAGGTCGAGGTTGTCGCCGCCGCCGTAGGCGACGTGGCCGGTGTCCAGGCAGAGGTTGGTGTAGCGGGGGTCGGACTCGTTCAGCAGCCGTTCGATCTCGGGCTGGGTCTGGATGTGGCTGTCGGCGTGCGGATGGATGACGAGGCGTACGTCGTACTCGTCGAGCAGCAGCTTGCCGAGCCGGTCGGCGGCCCTGCCGAAGCCCGCCCACTGTTCGGCGGTCAGCTCGGGCGACTCGGTGAACGCGCCCGTCTTCTCGTCCCGGTACATGGGCGGGATGAAGACGAGGTGGTGGGCGTCGGCGGCGGCGGTCAGGCCGGCGATCTGCCGGACGTGGGCGAGCATGTCGTCCCAGGCGTCGGGGCGGTGCAGCGCACCGAAGACGGTGCCGCCGGAGACCTGCAAGGCGCGGGCGTCGAGTTCGTCCTTGAGGCGCTGCGGGTCGGTGGGGAGGTAGCCGTAGGGGCCGAGCTCCAGCCACTCGTAGCCGGCCTGGGCGAGTTCGTCGAGGAAGCGGGTGTACGGCACCTGGTGCTCGTCCTCGGGGAACCAGACGCCCCACGAGTCGGGGGCCGAGCCCAGGCAGAGGTTGCCCGCAGTGGTGCGGAAGGGAGGTGGCGCCGTTGCCATGGTGTGTCCTTCGGAGAGCGGCACGGAAACTCAGTTGGAGGTGGGGAAGTTGAAGCCCGCGCTGACCTGCTGCTTGGGCTGGGGCCAGCGAGTGGTGACGACCTTGGGGCGGGTGTAGAAGCGGATGCCTTCGGGGCCGTGGATGGGGGAGTCGCCGATGAGGGAGTCCTTCCAACCGCCGAAGGAGTAGTAGGACATCGGCACGGGCACCGGCACGTTGATGCCGATCATGCCTACCTTGATGTGGCGCTGGAAGCGGCGGGCGGCTTCACCGGAGGCGGTGAACAGGGCGGTGCCGTTGCCGTAGGGGTTGGCGTTGATGACGTTGATCGCCTCGTCCAGGGTCTCGACTCGGAGGATCGCCAGCACCGGGCCGAAGAGTTCCTCCTTGTACGCCGCCATCTCGGTGGTGACGTGGTCCAGGAGGGAGGGGCCGGTGAAGAAGCCCTCGGCGTAGGCGGGGTCGTCGAGCTTGAGACCGCGGCCGTCGACGACGACGGTGGCGCCCTGCGTGGCGGCGACGCCGACCGCGCTCTCGACGCGCTCCTGGGCGGCCTTGGTGACCAGCGGCCCCATCTCGGTGCCGGGCTGGTCACCGGGGCCGACCTTCACCTCGCGGGCCTTGCGCTCCAGCACCTGCACGAGTCCGTCGGCGGCTTCGCCGACGGCGACGGCGACGGAGACGGCCATGCAGCGCTCGCCGGCGGAGCCGTAGGCGCCAGCGGTGATGTGGTTGGCGGCGAATTCGAGGTCGGCGTCGGGCAGGACGACGGCGTGGTTCTTGGCGCCGCCGAGGGCCTGGACGCGCTTGCCGTGCGCGGTGGCCTGTTCGTGCACGTACTTGGCGATCGGAGTCGACCCGACGAAGGAGACGGCCTCGATGCCGGGGTGGGTGAGGATCGCGTCGACCGCGTCCTTGCCACCGTGCACCACGTTGAAGACACCGTCGGGCAGTCCGGCCTTCTTGTACAGCTCGGCGACGAAGTTCGCGGCCGACGGGTCGCGCTCACTCGGCTTCAGGATGAAGGTGTTGCCGGTGGAGATGGCCATGGGGTGCATCCACAGCGGCACCATCGCGGGGAAGTTGAACGGGGTGATGCCTGCGACGACGCCGAGGGGCTGGCGGAAGTTGTGCACATCCACGCCACGCGAGACCTGGTCGGAGAAGGAGCCCTTGAGGATGTCGCCGAGGCCGCAGGCGAACTCGACGACCTCGCGGCCCCGGGTGATCTCGCCGCGGGCGTCGTCGACGGTCTTGCCGTGCTCGGCGGAGATGATCCGGCCCAGCTCCTCCTCGTGCTCGAGGAGCAGCTGGCGGAAGGCGAACATCACCTGCGTGCGCTGGGTGAGCGACGATTCCGACCAGGCCTCGAAGGCGGCAGAGGCAGCCTGGACGGCGGCGTCCACGTCGGCCGCGCCGCCGAGGACGACCTGGGCCTGCTCGGCGCCGGTGGCCGGATTGAAGACCGGCTGGGTGGCGGTGGCGGTGCCCTGGACGGGAGCGCCGTTGATCCAGTGCTGGATGGTGGTCACGGTGCGGGTTTCCTTTGCGGGTACGGGAGTTACAGGTAGTGCCGCTGGGCGCGCTTGTTCGCGGAGTACGTCTCGTGTGCGGTGCGGGTGCTCTCCAGGGCGGAGACTTCGCTGACCGGGACGTCCCACCAGCCGTGGCCGGGCGGGTTGGGGCCGTAGAGATCGGTCTCGACGTGCACGACGGTGGTGCGGGTGGCGGCCTTGGCCTTCTCCATCGCCGCCCGGAACTCCTCCACCGACGTGGCGTGCAGGACGTCCGCGCCGAGGGAGGAGGCGTTGGCGGCGAGGTCGACCGGGAGGACGTCGCCGTCGAGGAGGCCCGAATCGCCTTCGCGGAAGCGGTACTTGGTGCCGAAGCGCTGGCTGCCGAGTGACTCCGACAGCGAACCGATCGACGCGAAGCCGTGGTTCTGGACAAGCACGATGATGACCTTCAGTCCCTCGGAGACCATGGTGACGATCTCCTGGGCCATCATCAGATACGAGCCGTCGCCGACCAGCACGACGACCTCGCGGGTCGGGTCGGCCATCTTGGCACCGGCACCGGCGGCGACCTCATATCCCATGCAGGAATAGGCGTATTCGACGTGGTAAGCCTTCGGGTCTCTGGCGCGCCACAGCTGCTGCAGGTCGCCGGGCATGGAGCCGGCCGCGTTGATGACCACGTCACGGTCGCCGAGGACCTCGTTCAGGGCGCCGAGGATCTGCGTCTGGGCGGGCAGATCACCGGTGTTCCGCTCGGGAGCAAAGCACTCGTCCTCGATCTGCCGCGTCCGGGCGATCAGCTGGCGGATGTGACGGCGGTAGGTCTCCTCGACCTCCCAGCCGTCCAGCGCTCCGGCGAGGGCCTGGATGCCGAGCCGGGCGTCGGCGACCAACGGCTCCGCCGAGTGTTTGACGGCGTCCAGGCGGGCCACGTTGAGGTTGACGAAGGTGACGTCCGGATTGCCGAAGACGGTGTGGCTGGCGGTGGTGAAGTCGGAGTAGCGGGTGCCGATGCCGAGCACCACGTCTGCCTCGCGGGCGAGTTCGTTGGCGGCATACGAGCCGGTGGAGCCGATGCCGCCGGCGGCGTAGGGGTGGTCCCAGGGGACGGCGCCCTTGCCGGCGTGGGTGTCGGCGACCGGGATCCCGGTGGCTTCGGCGAACGCGCGCAGCACGGTCTCGGCGCCGGAGTACACGGCCCCGCCGCCCGCCACGATCAGCGGCTTGCGGGCATTGCGCAGCAGACGGGCGGCCCGCTCGACGGCGGCCGCCTCCGGCACCGGGCGGCCCACGTGCCACACCCGCCGCCGGAAGAACGACACCGGCCAGTCGTACGCCTCGGCCTGCACGTCCTGCGGCAACGCGAGGGTGACGGCACCTGTCTCGACCGGGTCGGTCAGCACCCGCATGGCCGCAAGGGCGGCCGGGATGAGCTGCTCGGGCCGCGAGATACGGTCGAAGTACTTGGATACGGCGCGGAAGGCGTCGTTGACGGTGACGTCCCCGCCGCGGGTGTCCTCCAGCTGTTGCAGCACCGGGTCGGCGGCGCGGGTGGCGAACATGTCAGAGGGCAGCAGCAGGACCGGCAGCCGGTTCGTGGTGGCCAGCGCCGCGCCGGTGATCATGTTGGTGGAGCCGGGGCCGGTGGAGGCGGTGCAGGCGAAGGTGGCCAGCCGGTCGCGCATCTTGGCGTAGGCCACTGAGGCGTGGACCATGCCCTGCTCGTTGCGGGCGAGGTAGTAGGGCAGGTCGGCCTCGCCGGTCGTGGCCGCTTGCAGCAGCGCCTGGCCGATGCCGGCCACGTTGCCGTGCCCGAAGATGCCCCACACCCCGGGGATGAGGCGCTGCTCCTGGCCGTCGCGCTCGCTGTACTGGTTCGCCAGGAAACGCACCAAGGCCTGAGCGGTGGTCAGTCTGATCGTGTTCATCAGTGGTTCTCCTCGGCCGCGAACGGCAGCCGGTCATCGATGTCCTGGGCGTCCCAGGTCGAACGCATCCAGCCATGGGCGGGGTCGTCGCAGATCAGCCAGGCACGGTCTGGGCCGGGGCCGGCCATGACGTTGAGGTGGTACAGGTCGTAGCCGGGCGCGGCGATGGACGGCCCGTGCCAGCCGTGCGGGATCAGCACCGTGTCCCCGGAACGCACCTTGGCCAGCACGTCGATCGGCCGCTCGGCGGTCCCGTGCACCTTCCCCCACGCTCGGCTTCGCTCGCGCGGGGGCACCCCCAGGTAGCCGAAGCCGTTCTCGCCGCCGGAGACCTCGGAGTAATAGATCTCCTCCAGCTCCGACTCCTGGCCGGGCCGGGCCTGATCGTGCTTGTGCGGCGGATACGACGACCAGTTGCCGCCGGGTGTGAGGACCTCGCAGACCAGCAGCTGCTCGGCCTCGAAGGTGCCCGGCAGGCAGTAGTTGTTCACCTGCCTTGAGCAGGCCCCGGCACCGCGCAGCTCCACGGGCACGTTCTCCTTGGACCCGTACCGGGCGGAGAGTGAGCTCCGCCCGGTACGGGCGCTGGGCAGTGCGAACCGGCCGCCGGCCGCACTGCTGATCAGGGCCTCCGACTCGCGGGGGAGGTAGGCGAAGTCGGTGACCGAGGCGAACACGCCTGTCCGACCGTTGAGTTCGAAGACGCTGCCGTCCGTGGTGACGGTGCAGGAGCCCGTCAGCGGCAGGACCAGGAACTCGGAGTCGCCGGTGGACACGGCGTGTGCCTCGCCCGGCGTGAGGGTCAGGATCCTCAGGCCGGAGTATCCCCAGCCCGCCGACTCCGGCGTGACCAGGAGGTCATAGGGGCCATCGGAAGAAGTCCCCGTCGGCAGGTGGTACTTACTCACAGCAGGCTCACCGCCTTGTCCACCGCACCGGCGACGTCACCGTTCGAGGGGTAGAGCAGAGACCGGCCCACGACGAGCCCCTGCGCGGTCGGCTGCTGCAACGCCTTGCCCCATGAGGCGAAGGCCGCGTCCGCGTCCTTGACCTCGCCGCCCAGCAGCAGCGCCGGGAGGGTGGAAGAGGACAGCACCCGTCCCATGTCCTCCACCACCGGAAGCTTGAGCCAGGTGTAGGCGGTACGCCGGCCGAGCCCCGAGGCGATGGTGACGGACTTGACGACGGCATCGGTGGACAGATCGTTGCGGATCTTCCCGTCCTGCCAGGCGGACAGGAACGGCTCGACCATCGCGATGAGCTGACGGTCATTCAGCTCATCGATCGCTCGGGCACTGTTCTCCAGGACGGCCGGTGTGGCGGGGTCGCCCAGCGCGATGCGGGTGAGCATCTTGCCGCCGTCGAAGCCCATCGCGGCGATCGTGGCGGCGTCGTAGCCGGTGAACCGGTCATCGATCTCGAACACCGACCCGGCCAGGCCCGCCCGGTTCATGGAGCCGAAGACGCTCTTACCGTCCAGCACGCCGAGCAGCAGCAGGTCCTCGAGGATGTCCGCGGTTCCCAGGACACCGGTCACGCCGGGCCGTTCCAGCGCGATGCACAGGCGCTCCAGCAGTTCGAACCGGTCCGCCATCGCATTCGGGTCCCCGCCGACGCCGTTGGCGCCGCGGGCAGGGTGGTCGGCGGCGATGATCATGGCCTTGCCGTGCTCGCCGAGCAGGGAGGGAGCCTTCACCCGGCGCGCAGCGGCGGCCGCGACGGCGCCGGGGTCGCCCACCCGGGCGTTCACGATCCGGCTCACATTCTCGGACAGCACGTCGTCACACCTCTTGCTGGGAGTCGTTGGTGGATGTTCCGGCCGCCTCGCCGAGCTTGGCGTCGACCTCGGCCTCGGTCGGCATCGCGTCGGAGCAGGAAAGTCGGCTCGCGACAATGGCGCCGGCGGCGTTGGCGAAGATCACGGTGCGGCGGGTGTCCCAGCCCGACAGCAGGCCGTGGCACAGCGCGCCGCCGAAGGCGTCTCCGGCGCCGAGCCCGTTGACGACCTCCACCGGAACCGGCGGGATCTCGGCGGTAGAACCGTCCCGGTCCATGGCCAGGACTCCCTTGGGGCCCTGCTTGACTATGGCCAGCTCCACTCCGGCGGCCAGTAGCGCCTTCGCCGCCGCATACGGCTCACGCTCGCCGGTGGCCACCTCGCACTCGTCAAGGTTGCCCACAGCAACCGTCGTGTGCCGCAGGGCCTCCGCGTAGAACCCACGCGCCTGGTTCGGGTCGGCCCAGAACATCGGCCGCCAGTCCAGGTCGAAGACCGTCGTCCCCGCCTTGGCCCGGTGAGCGAGGGCGGCCAGCGTGGCCGAGCGGCTCGGCTCCTCGCTGAGCCCGGTACCTGTCACCCAGAGGACCGCCGCGTCCCGTACTGCCCCCAGGTCCAGCTCGCCAGCGGTGATGTCCAGGTCGGGGGCCTTTGGGAGCCGGTAGAAGTACAGCGGGAAGTCATCCGGTGGGAAGATCTCGCAGAAGGTCACCGGCGTCGGTGCGATGTCCGACGTACCGACGAACCGGCTGTCGACGCCGTAGCTCTCCAGTGCCTGCCGGACGAAGTCCCCGAACGGGTCCCTGCCCGTCTTTGTGATCACAGCCGAGGAGTGCCCGTACCGGGTCGCGGCCACCGCCACATTGGTCGGGCTACCCCCGAGATACTTGCCGAACGAGGTGACCTCCGCCAGCCCCACGCCGGTCTGAAGTGGATAAACATCCACTCCCACGCGGCCAATGGTCAGCACTTCGAACGGCATGACACTGATTTCCCTTCGCTCCGGAGACTCCGGGGGTGGAGAGGTGGACTTGGCGTCTCAGTTGGTTGCGCCCGTCGGTGGCGGAGACGTGTGGGCGGGGCCGGCCGCCACGGTTATCAGGAGGCGGCTTCCTTGGTGACTGCTACGGGTGCGGTGAGGTCGGCCTCTTCGGGGAGTTCCTCGACGTCGAGGCCGCGGACCTGGGCCAACTCGTGCTTGAGTGCGGCGAGTTCGGTGCCGCCGGCCATGTGGTTGGTCAGCTCCTCGAGCGTGATCTGGCTGCGCTCGGCGGAGAGTTCCATGGTGCCCAGGCGCAGGACGCTGAAGTGGTCGCCGACCATGTAGGCGTGGTGCGGGTTGTGGGTGATGAAGATGACGCCCAGGCCGCGGTCGCGGGCGGCGGCGATGTACTTCAGCACGACGCCGGACTGCTTGACTCCGAGGGCGGCGGTGGGCTCGTCCAGGATCAGCACGCGGGCGCCGAAGTAGACGGCGCGGGCGATCGCCACGCACTGGCGCTGGCCGCCCGACAGGGTGCCGATGGGCTGCTCCAGGTTGTCCAGGATGATGCCCATGTTGCGCAGCTCTTCGTCCGCGGTCTTCTTCATCTGCTCGATGTCGAGACGGCGCAGGGGCCAGGGCCCCTTGGTCATCTCGGAGCCGAGGAAGAAGTTGCGCCACACCGGCATCAGCGGAACGGTCGCCAGGTCCTGGTAGACGGTGGCGATGCCCTTGTCGAGCGCGTCACGCGGGGTGGAGAAGCGCACCGGTTCGCCGTCGACGAGGAACTCGCCCTCGGTGTGCTGGTGCAGCCCCGAAATGATCTTGATGAGGGTGGACTTGCCGGCGCCGTTGTCGCCGAGCACGCAGGTGACCTGGCCGGGATGCACCGTCAGGCTCACGCCGTGCAGGGCACGGATGTTGCCGTATGCCTTGCCCGCGTTGCGCAGTTCGACGACCGGGGAGTCCTTCTCGGGGGCCCTGTCCGCGAGGACAGCGCCGTGGGTGCCGGTTTCGTTGGTTGTCATTCGGGTCACCTCCGGGTCGCTGTGCGCTGGACCCACAGATTGATCAGGACGGCGCCAAGGAGCATCACGCCGAGGAAGGCCTTGAACCAGTCGGGGTTCCAGCCGGCGTAGACGATGCCCTGCTGCACCATGCCGAACATGAACGCGCCGAAGACCGGGCCGATCGCCGAGCCGTAGCCGCCGGTCAGCAGACAGCCGCCGATCACCGCGCCGGAGATGTAGATCAGCTCGATGCCCACGCCCTCGCCGGACTGGACGGTGTTGAACGAGAACAGCTGGTGCATCCCGACGAACCAGGCACCGAAACCGACCAGCATGAACAGCGAGATCTTCGTGAAGGCGACCGGGACGCCGACCGCGCGGGCCGACTCCTTGTTGCCGCCGACCGCGAAGATCCAGTTGCCGTACCTGGTACGCAGCAGCACCCAGGTGGCGATCGCCGCGAACAGCAGCCACCAGAAGACCGTGATCTTCACCTGGACGCCGCCGATGTCGAAGGACGAGGCGAAGACCTTCCTGGCCTGGTCGAATCCGGCCATGTCGCTGATGTCGTCGGTGGCCACGTTGGTGGTCACCAGCTTGGTCACCGCGAGGTTGACCCCTTGCAGGATCAGAAAGCTGCCCAGGGTGACCAGGAAGCTCGGCAGTCCGGTCTTGACGACCATCCAGCCGTTGAAGAAGCCGATCGCCAGCGACACGATCAGGGCGGCGATGACGCCGACCCAGACGTTCATGCTCAGCTGGTAGGCGGTCATGCTCGCGGTCAGCGCCGAGGTGATCACCCCGACGCCGGCCGACAGGTCGAACTCGCCGCCGATCATCAGCAGTGCCACTGGGACGGTCACGATGCCCAGGGTTGAGGACTGGTAGAGGATGTTCGCCATCGAGCTGGCGTCGCGCACCGGCGGCGCCGCGATCAGGAAGAACACGTAGACGGCCACGGCACCGAGGAAGACGCCCACGTCGGGGCGGGCCAACAGCCTTACGATCATGGACCGTTCGGCGGTGCGCCCGTCGGTGTCCTTGGGGCCGGGGGCCGGCGGTGTGGTCACCGCCGGCTCGGCGTGCTGGGTCATGCTCGTCACCGGGTTCCCTTTGCGGCGAAGGCGGCGACCTTGTCGACGTTGGACTTGTCGACGAAGGCCGGGCCGGTCAGCACGGGCTGCTCACCGCCGCCGCTGTAGTTGCCGTTGTTCTTGTAGAGCCACAGCGCGTCGACGGCCAGGTAGCCCTGGAGGTAGGGCTGCTGGTCGACGGCGAACTGGATGGAGTTCTTCTGGATGGCCTTGATGAGCTCCTTGTTGAGGTCGAAGGTGGCGACCTTCGCCTTGCTGCCGGCGTCCGAGACCGACTGCGTGGCGGTCAGCGCGATCGGCGCGGCAAGCGTGACCACCTCGTCGATGGACTTGTCTGCCGAGAGCTTGGCGGTGATCGTCGACTTCACCGACGGCATGTCGGTTCCGTTGACGTAGAGGACGTCGGTCTTGCCGGAGAAGGTCTTCTTCACGCCGTCGCAGCGCTGGGTCAGGGCGACGTTGCCCTGTTCCTGGACGACGCAGACGGCGTGCTTGGCGCCGATGTCATTGAGCTTCTTGCCGAACGCCTCGCCCGCCACGGTCTCGTCCTGGCCGAAGTACTCCAGGAGGCCCAGACTCTTCCACTGGCTCAGGCCGGCGTTGAGGCCGGTCACGGGTATGCCGGCCTGCTCCGCCTTGGCCAGGACGGACTTCATGGCGTCCGGCTTGGCCAGCGTGACGGCAATGCCGTCGACCTTCTGGTCGATCGCGTTCTGCACCAGGTTGGCCTGGTTGCCCGCGTTGGGGTCGGCGGAGTAGACGAGCTTGATGTTGTCCTTGGCCGCGGCGGCCTCGGCGCCCTTGCGGACGGTGTCCCAGAAGGTGTCGCCGGGGGCCTGGTGGGTGACCAGCGCGACGGTCATGCGGGGCGTGGTGGCCTTGCCCGCCGACGCGCCGTTCGCGGTCTCCTCGGACTTCTTGCCCCCTGAGCTGCTGGAGCAGCCGGTGGCGAGAAGAGCACCGGTGAGAACGGTGGCGGCCAGTGCGGCGGCTCTGTGGTGTCTGTGCATGTCCCTTGCACCTCGCTGTGCTGATCAGGGTGGGAATGGGGTTCCGGCCTCGGGAGGCCCGCGCCCGGCCGAGTGGCGCGGGCGAGCGGTTGATGAGAACGCCGTGTGCGGCGGAAGGTGTCGTCTGCGGCAGCCAATGGGTGTGTGCGGCTCGGCAGCCTCTAGAACGTGCTACTAGTACGTTCTAGATGCCCGTACTATTGAATGCCCTGCTGGCGATGTCAAGAGGTTTGTCAGGACGTATCGACAACATGGACTGCCTGGCCGCCGACGTGATCTCGAGGATGTCGGGCGTTCGCTCCTCTTCTTGCCGCTCGATCCGGCGTCCGTAAAGGACCGCGCTGACGGACGAAGCATCCGTGGTGAACCTGATCAGCCATCTCATCGAGCGCAGAAGCTGTCCCCCACTCTGACCCGGGATGTCGTGGTCCAGCGGGAACACGGGTGCCGATGCCCAACGGGGTCGACCTGCCGGCCGATCTCTCGGCACCACGATGCCTCCGATGACAACGGTGGCGGAGCTTCCACAGACGGCGTCGCCAAGGTGGTTCAGCAGTGTGGTGCCCTCAACGGAGTACGAGGAGGCGCCGTCGAGGGTGACGATGCCCTACTCATAGGTCTGGTCGGCGACTTCCGAGACATCCGAAATCACCCGGTAGCCAGCGGAGTGATTCACGGTCGCGCCGTCCTAGGAGTAGAGCGTCTGGGGTCGCGACAGCTTCTCCACGCGTGCCGGCCGGACCAGGAACGTCACTTCGGCGCAGGCTAACTGCAGCTGGTATCCGGTTATGACGCCCATTGCTCCAGCTCCGACAAGCAGGACGTGGGGGACAGCGGAAAGCGACGCGTCGCAGGGCACAGGTGTTCCTCTTTGTGGGTGAGGGGAAGAAGCCCGGAGGCCAGCTCCGCGTGCGGCGCTGGCCTCCATGGCGGTTGGATTGACTTCAGAGGGTCATACGACGACGGTGCGGATCTGCTCACCCGCCTCCAACGCTCGAATGGCGTCGTTCACCTCGTGCAGTGGTACGCGGCGCGTGACCATCGACGCGAGATCGAGGCGCCCTGTCTCCGCCAACTCCAGCGGAATGTCCCGCCGGGCCTGCGTACCGCCGTAGAGGCTGCCGCACAGCCGTTTGTCGTCCGAGGCCAGGGAAAACGCGGGCATGGTGATCATTGCGTCGGCGGCCGGCATTCCGACGAGGGCGACCGTCCCGCCGCGGCGGGCGGTGTCCCACGCCTGGGTGATGGTCGTGGGGTTGCCCACCACTTCGAAGGTGTAGTCGGCGCCGCGTCCGCCGGTGAGACGCCGGACTTCGTCGACCAGGTCGGCGCTCGTGGGGTCGATCGTGTCCGTCGCGCCGGAACCGAGCGCGGCCGACCGCTTGTTCTCCAGGGGATCGACAGCGATGATCCGGGCGGCACCGGCGATCCGCGCGCCTTGGATCACCGCCTGACCGACACCGCCGGAGCCGATGACCACGACGCTCGAACACGGCTTCACCTGAGCCGTGTTGAACACCGCCCCCAGGCCGGTGGTGATGGCGCATAGAGAAGACCGCCGCTGTTGCTGAGGAGACCCTGGCCCACCAGCGAACGGTGGACGCTGCTCAGCGCGCGGCAGAGGAAGAGGCCAATCGGCCTCGTGTTGTGCTGGCCTTCGAGCATGCCAGCAAGGCGAAGTGGCAGTTGGTCAACTACGGAACGGCGATCGCGACCAACGTGCGGATCACGGAAGCGGTTGCCGCCATGCACGGGGCTTGGCCCGAGAACCTGACGCTGGCCCCGGGCGAGGTGCACGACTTCCTGATGGCGGGGTCGATGGAGGCGCGGATTCCCTCCCTGATCCGTGTTGTATGGGACGGGCAAGAAGAGCCGGTGCCTCTTCGTGTGCCGCCGCGTATCGGCTGACGATGGAACGCGCGCCGTCTCTCCGGACGTTACGTCCAGCGCATGCCGATGGCGGACAGTTGCTCGCGCCGGTCCTCCGAGAGCGTCGCCGCGCGCGAGCGCTGGTTACTGACCCATGCACCCAGACGAAAGGGCAGTGCCGCTCCCTTGTCTGAGAGCACGCTCTCCACGTGCTTGCGAGGGACGTTCAGATGGCCCTCGCGTTCGTAGAACTGGCGGGCTGCTGCCAGGTTCATGGCCCATTTGTCGGCCTGGCTGGTCCGTGGTTTGGGTTTCTCGTCGTCGGTGGCGGGTTGGATGCCGAGGATGTGCCCCCACATCCATTGCTGCACGGTGCTCAGCTTGTCGAAGCCGAGCCGCTGCGCCTTGACCCGTCGTCCGAGGTCTTCGCCTTGCCGTACGAGCTCACCCGGCTCCATCGGCACCGTCCCGCCGGCTTCTGGGTGCAGCCGGGTGAGGTGGAAAGCCCGCTGCCATTCCACGGGCCAGGTGGGGCACCAGGACGGGTCGATGTCCTCGAGCTGTTCGCGCCGGTCCTGCGACAGGCCGCCGGCGGCCGACTGGGCCGGCAGGCCCTGGGCACGTCGCTGTGACGGAGCAGTGATCTTCAGGGGGTTGGGTTGATCTGTTCTGGTGTCCTGTTTTTTGGTTGGGAGTTGGATTTGGGGGAGCGGTCGGGTCCGGGGGTGCTTGGCGCGGCCTGCTGACGTGTTCGGTTTGGTTGTTCGGGTGGTTGGCTTGCGGTCCTGCAGTTGCATGGGAATGATCTTTGTTTTCCTGCGGGTGTAGTGATGCGTCCACGATCTGTGCCCGGGACATGCCGGCGGCGACGGGGGTGCCGAGGTAGCAGGCGAACTCGGCGACCAGGGTCTTCGCGCTGGCGGCAGGCGGGACCAGGACGTTGGCGACCGGTACTTGCCCGGCTACCGCTGTAGCGCCGTGGCGGCGGGTGTGGGCGAGGTGGCAGGCACGCCCGGCCTGGAGCAGTGCGGTGGTCTTCCCGGCACCGGCGGGGCCGGTGACGATCAAGGACGGCCGTGCGGTAATCGTCTGGTGGTGGCCGAGAATCATCAGGGTGCGCACGTTCTCGGCCAGGGCGTCGATGGCCGGGGTGCGCACGGTGACGAACCGCGAGTGGTAGGCCAGGCGTTCCTCGAGGCTGCGTGGCGGTGCCCCGCGCGAGGGAGGAACTGCCACGGGCGTGGCGGTGAAGGCTTGGAAACCGTCCCAGGTGGTCACCGACTGCTGCCGCGCCCCAGGGGCATCGCCGCCGGTGCTTGCCGCGGCAGCGGGAGGCCGGTTGGCCGCTGACGGGGAACTGCTGGCCGGTGCATCGCTCGTGCTGGGTGGGGTGTTCACCATTGTTCGGCCTCCGCTTCGGCGTCCCACAGCCCATATCCGCCTGCCTCGGCCGGCAGCACGCCCGTGCCCCCGGCTCATCAGTGCCCGACTCGGCGGCCGGATCGGTGCCGATGAGGTCGTCCAAGCTCTCGCTCCAGTCCGGGGCTGGTGCGGTCTCTGCATCGGGTGAGCGCCGCTGGCCTGGCAGGTCAGGCAGGTGTGTTGCCGTGCTGCCGGCGCGGGGGGCTTTGCGGCGGCGGGTGTTGTGTTCTGTCCCAGCGGGGGAGCGGGTGCGGCGCAGGAGCTGGTCGAGGGCATCGGCGAGGTCGGCTTCGTGCTGGTCACGCAGGATGCGCCTACCTCAGCCAGCCGCTCCGGCAGGCCGGGGTCCGGTCTGCCGGATTCTCGCGCAGCTGGTCAAGCCGGCGAAATCGGCGGCGATTTGTTGGCCGGACTGTCTTCCGCTTCGACCACGGGGGCGCAGAGGACTCCGTGGCCTGGGAAGGTGTGCGTGTCGCGTTCCGGGGATCCGGTGAGCCTGCGGCCCGTCATCACGGACCAGGCGTCAACGACTGCACCGAAGCCCCGCGGGTGTTACTCGTCGAGGAACTGAATGGCGTGCTTCAGGAATCGCTCGGGATACTGGAACTGCGCTCCATGCCCGGCATCGGGGTAGATCAGCAGTTGCGCGTTGGGGATGTTCTGGGCGAGGTGCCAGGAGTTGATCGAGGCGATCATCACGTCGTTCTCGCCGTTGAGGACCAGCGTCGGCTGGGTGATCGCGTTCAGGTGGGCGTAGGGGTTCTCGCCCGGCAGCGGTTCCCCGTAGGCCATAGTCGCTTCGAACTGCGCCTGTGCGACCGCGGGCGAGCTCGGCGGGTCCTGGTCTGCCCGCTGGTGACGTCGCTCCCAGAAGGCCTTGCCCGCTTGCTTCGCGGCTTCCGAGCGGCCGAAGAACAGGAAGAGGAAGTCCTCCAGGGTGGGGACCGGGTTCAGGGCGTACTGAGGCACCTGGGGGTCACTTGTCGGGTCCCCGCCGCGGAGGCCAGTGCCGAGCAGGAGGAGCTTGCGTACCAGCTGGGGGTGGCGCAGCGTGACCTCCTGCACCTGGTAACCGCCGAGCGAGAAGCCGAGCAGGTCGACCTGCTCCAGCCCCAGTGCCCGGATGACCGCGGCGATGTCGTCGGCCATGTCCTCTATGCGGTTGCGCGGCGTGCCCGATGACGAGGCGATGCCGCGGCCGTTGAACAGGATGACCTCACGGCCTTCGGCCAGGCCGTCGGTGAGCAGCGGGTCCCAGTTGTCCATTCCCCCGCGGAAGTGCTGGACCAGGAAGATCGGGACTCCGGAGGGCTTGCCCCAGCGGCGGTAGGCGAATCGGTCGCCGTCGACCTCGATGTACTGAGTCGGTGCGGTCACATGTGTGTCACTCATGGCCTGGGCCTTTCTGGAGGGGGTGAGCAATACGATGACGATCGTCATCTAAAAAGTCAAGCTCTTTGATGTCGATCGACATCTATGTATCCTGGACCGTCGAGCGTCGACCGAGGAAGGGACGGCTGGACATGCGGGTCACCAAGGCACAGGCAGAGCAGAACCGTGCCCACATCGTCGCGACAGCCTCCAGGCTGTTCCGTGAGCGTGGCTATGACGGTGTCGGCGTGGCAGAACTGATGGCAGCCGCCGGGTTCACCCATGGCGGGTTCTACAAGCACTTCCGCTCCAAGGCCGACCTGATGGCCGAGGCGGCCGCGAGCGGGCTCTCGCAGACCGTGGCACGGACAGAAGGTCTGGACCCCGCCGAGTTCGTCGAGCGCTACGTCTCGCGGGAGCATCGCGACGGGCGCGGCGACGGCTGCACCATCGCGGCCCTCGGCGGCGACGCCGCACGCCAGCCGGCGGACATCAAAACAGAGTTCGCAGCCGGGATCGAGAACCTGCTGACGGCCCTTCAGTCCCAAAGCGATACGCCGGGGGATGCGGACCAGCGCGCGGCCCGCACGATGGCGATCGACATGCTCGCCCATTCGGTCGGCGCGATCATGTTGTCGCGGGCATGCCCGGACGGTTCTCCGCTGGCGGACGAAATCCTCGATGTCTGCCGCAAGGAAATTCTCGCGTCACTGGCACACGACACCAGCGACCAGCCGGCGGCACGGAGCCAAGAAGCCTGACCGCAGCCGACCGACGCAAGCCCAGCTCAGTACCATGAGCAACACGAGGCCGGCTCCCAGTCGCCTCAGTACGAACACCGGCGGGACCACCCCGCCGCCCTTTCGGGCGATCTTCTTCAACGCGCGGTCCAGGCGCGGGGCGCGGGCGGCCAGCAGGCCCACGACCTCGCGCACCCACCGGCTCACGGTGGTGCGGTGCACCCCGTTCCCGCCGGCCAGATCACCGGGCCGCTGGTCACAGCGCAGCACCGCCAGCGCGATGCCGGCGATCTTCCCGGCGGGCAGCGCCCGCCACCGCGAGGCGATCTTCTTCAGCGGCCCCGTATCAGGCCGGCGAGATAGTTCAAGGTCGCGCTCGACAGCGGCAGGCGGGCGGTGCAGACAAGGCCGTCAGGGCCCTCGGTGAGACCGATTCGCCGCGTGCATGTCCACCGACGCCGACGACGGCCTTCCCGTGGTGGCCACCCTGGTCGGCGCGATCCTGCTCGCCCGCGCCACGGCGGGTACAGAACTGCCGGAGAAGATCTTGGAATCGACCAACAAAGCCCTGCCCGCACCACACGGGCCTCGCCCCGGAATCCTGGGGTAAGGGGCTGTACGACGGGACTCGACGCCACGTAGGTGGGCAATCTCCGGAATCCCAGCAGCACGCGGTGGCGGTAGCCCTCCGGCCGGCCGCCCCACCCGTCCAGTCATGCCGGTATGGGCAGCAACGGCCGGATAACCTGCCATTTGGGGATGCGGGCCATGCCGCAGCCGAGGACTACCCGGATGGTCGCCCGGGCCTGAGGCTGGGGCCGCGCTTCAGCGAGGCAGCAGGAGGTCGACCTGCCTGCGGATGTCCTGCACGATCTCCTCGACGCTCAAGGCGATGTTCACGCTCGCCGCCATGCTGAGGAACATCACGGCGGACACGATGTGTGCCAGCGTCGCGGCGTCGCCCTCTGCGACCCGTTCGTCTCGGCGCAGCACGGCGGCGACGGCCTCCTCGGTCTGCGCGACGATGGCCAGTGCCGCGCTGTGCCGGGGCTCCTCGGGGTCGCCGAAGACCATCTCTCGCAGGTAGGTGCGTCCGTTGTCGATCTGGATGCGGTTGCACTCGACGATCGGCCGGACGATCGCCATCACCGCGTCCAGCACGCCCGGGACGGTCTCGGCGTCCGCCCGGCCCTGCTCAAGTGCTTCGGCGTACTTGGCGTTCTGCACGAGCAGGAGGAGTTCGCCCTTGGTCTTGGCATAAAGGAACAAGGTCCCGGTGCCGATGTCGGCCTTGTCCGCGATCTGCTGGGTCGTGACCTCATCGACGCCGTGCTCGGCGAACAGCTCACTGGCGGCAGCGACAATGCGGTCGAGTTTCTCCTGCTTTTTCCGCTCGCGCCGTCCGACAGGCATGACGGTGTCCTCCAGGTAGATTCTGACTGTAATCAGTTATGATTGTACTCAATACCGTGTGAGCTCGAATGTGGCTCCGCTCATTCTCCCATCGCGGGGCGAGGAGTCATCGCTCCATCCGTGCGCAGCCACGCACTTCACATCCCCTCGTAAAGAAGGAACACCAATGCCCTCTCTCGACGGATCTGTCGTCCTCGTCACCGGCGCCAATGGCGGTATCGGCACCCACTTCGTCCACGACGCCCTGGCACGCGGCGCCGCCAAGGTCTACGCCACCGCCCGTTCCCCCCGCGCCTGGGAGGATGAACGCATCGTTCCCCTGACCCTTGACGTCACCGACCGCGCGTCGATCGACGCGGCCGTCGCCGACGCGGCGGACGTCACCGTGCTCGTCAACAACGCCGGCGCCATCCCGCCGAGCGCGAGCCTGCTGGACGTCACCGAGGCGGACATCCGGGCGAACATGGAGACGAACTTCTTCGGGCCGGTCTTCCTCGCCCGCGCCTTCGCACCGGTCCTCGCCGCCAAGAAGGGGTCAATCCTCATCGACGTGCACTCCGTTGCCAGCTGGTATGCCTTCGGCGGCGCCTACAGCGCGTCCAAGGCCGCACTGTGGTCGGCCACCAACTCGCTGCGCATCGAGTTCGCACCCATGGGCGTCCACGTGACGGGTGTGCACATGGGCTACGTCGACACCGGCATGGCCGCGCACGCTGACGGACCCAAGATGCTGCCGACGCAGCTGGTGAAGGCGGTCTACGATGCCGTCGAGGCCGGAGAATACGAGGTCCTGGCCGACGAGTTGACCAAGGGGGTCAAGGCGGCTCTGAGCGGCCCGGTCGAGGCGCTTTACCTGGACCTGCACAGCACGGACGCCTGAGCTTGTTCTTCGGTCCCGACGTGATCTCTTCACGTCGGGACCCGTGATCCATGGCGTTCGGACAGTTGGCCGGCCGGTGTCGAGAAGGGCTGCACCGTCGCGGCCGTCGAGCGGTGGATGACATCGGCGGTCGATCCGGCAGCAGCCCGATCCGACCACGGTGCCGAAGACGTCGGAAATCAGGTGGGCCCCGCGGCAAAAAGAGGACGGACGCGGCATCGGCTGCGTCCGTGCTCGTTTTCTGATGGGTGTCAGCGTTGCTGGTTGGCGATGCCGATGTAGTGCCCGAGACGGTACTCGAAGTCGATGCCGGCCTGTTCGACGACGGCCTGCGTGCCTGCGGCCCGGGTGAGGAACCCAGGGAGGGTGAGGGAGTGGGTGAACTCGCCGTACGCGGCGACCAGGTCCGCGTCCGGGGGCAGGGATGCCCGGTTGATCTGGGCTTTGGCCGAGGCGAGTGAGGTGCGGTCGAAGGAGGCGAGCCGGGCGGCGACGGTGCCGACGAAGGCGTCGAGTTCACTGTCGGGGAGGGCGCGGGTGACCCAGCCCCAACGCTCGGCGGTGTCGGCGTCGTAGTCGTCGCTGGTGAGGATGGCTTCCAGGGCACGGTCGCGTCCGATGGCCCGGGGCAGGCGTTCGCTGCCGCCACCGCCGGGCAGCAGTCCGCTGCCGACCTCGGGCTGTCCGAAGATCGCTTTCTCCCGGCTGGCGTAGCGCAGGTCGAGGGCGAGGGCGAGCTCGTTCCCGCCGCCGCGGGTGCGTCCACGGATGGCCGCGATGGTGATGTAGGGCGCTCTGGAGAGTTCCAGGACCAGATTCGTCCATGCCGGCACCGCGTCCGGGTCTTCGGGGGCGGGGAAGTCGGCGGCGGCGGCCAGGTCGAAGTGGTTGTAGAAGAAGTCGGGGGTGGCGCTGTCGAACAGCACGACCTGGATGTCCGGGTCGGTGGCCAGTTCGGTGACGATCTCGATGAGGCGCAGGACTGTCTCGCCGGTGATGAGGTTGACGGGCGGGTTGGCGAAGGTGATCTTCGCGATCTGCGGTGAGGTGCGCTCGTACTGGATGGTGCTCTGCTGCTCGCTCATGGCTGGCTCCAGATGGGTGGTGGGTAACAGATGGCGACGGGGGCGCGAGGAGGGCCAGGAAGCCGGGGCGGATGGATTGCTGAGCAGATCCGGTGGTCCCGCTTCCGGTCTGCGCGCCGCCGCTCACTCCTGGTAGCGCGGGAGGATGTCGCCGTTCTTGACGTAGGTGAGGGCGGCGGTGACGTCGTAGGCGTGGATCGCGGAGACTTGCGGTACCAGCCGGTTGGACAGGTCCTCGATCACGTGGCCGGTGAAGAAGGCGTCCCGTGCCGCGGTGTCGGTGAACCCGAGGCTGACCGAGGCGTGGAAGTGCTGGTCGTGGGGGTTGTCGTGGGCGACGTCCGGGGTGTCCCAGAGCTTTTGGATCCAGGGCAGGAACGTCTGCGTGCGCAGTTCCTTCAGCACTCCGGTGCCGGCGAGCGCGGGGGCGAGCTGCTCGTTGACGAACTTCCGGAAGGCGCCGGCGCCGACCCCGTCTCTGCGGCGAAGGTAGATCAGCGCGCGGGCACCGACCGTCTGTCCGGGGCCTGCGACGTCGTACCAGCGGGATGAGTTCGGCGGGCCGGCGTAGAGCAGGGTGCGGCGGAACACGTTGATCTCGTCGGCGTAGGCCAGCTTCGTCTGCTCGCGCCCTTTCAGGGGTGCAAGCACCGATTGGAAGGTGACTTCCGCGACGCCGTCGATCTTCCGGTCGGCGGGGATCGCGGTCTGGACCCCGTCGATGGCCGGCCACAGGCCCGTGTTGTGCTCGGCGAGGTGGATCTGCCGGTACTCCTCCAGGCCCGGGGTGGCGGAGATGATCCCTGAGTGCGGGCCCTTCCAGTGGTCCATGCCGGTCTGGCGGGGCTGGTCGGTGCGCACCCACAGCAGGATCGAGGAGGTGAGAGGCTTCTTCACTTCCAGTGGCGCGGCGGCCGGTGACGTGCTCATGGTGTTGCCCTTTTTTCCTGGTCAGGTGGTGGTCATCGGGCCAGGAAATCGACCGCTACGGGGGCGAATTCCTGGTGGTACTGGAAGATGCCGCCGTGCCCGGAGTCGGGGTAGATGATCAGCTCGCTGCCCTTGATACGCCGGTGCAGGTCCTCCGACAGGACCGACGGCACCATGCGGTCGTTGTCGCCGTTGGCGATCAGGGTGGGCTGCGTGATCGACGACAGGTCGTCGGGGGCGGAGCGCCCCCACTTCTTGATCGCCTTCAGCTGCGTTTGGAACGCCTTGGTCTTGATCTCCGCGTCGCGGTCGACAGTGCGCTCCTTGAGCCGGTTGACGAACGCGCGCCCGGCGGCCTTGCCGGTGGCGTTGCGGTTGAAGAACAGGAACTCCTTGGGGTCCGAACGGGTCAAGGTGGCGCGCAGGATATCCCAGTAGGTGATTCTGGCGACCTTGTCCATGTCCTTGCCGCCCTTGGGCCCGGTGCCGGTGAGGACCAGCTTGCGGACGAGCTCGGGGTGCTTCACCACCAGGGCCTGAGCGACCATGCCGCCGAGGGAGAAGGAGAAGACGTCGATCTTGTCGTACCCGAGCGCCTTGATGAAGGTGTAGGCGTCGTCGGCCATGGCTTCGACGCTGTCCGGCACCTGGCCGGTGGAGGCTCCGACACCGCGGTTGTCGAAGGCGATGACGTGACGGCCCCTGGCGACGGGGTCGATGATGCGGGGGTCCCAGTTGTCCAGGGTCGCGGCGAGGTGGACGAAGAAGACGACGGGGATGCCGCCCTTCGGTCCCAGCTCGCGGTAGGCGTAGGTGACGCCGCCGGCGGTGACGGTGCGGGCCGGGGCCTTCGCATAGGAGGTGATGACGGCTTCGTTCGGGGTGTCGGTGTTGCTCATGACGGATTCTCCTCGTGCGTTTTGTGTCGCTGTGCGTTCTGTGTCGCCCGTCGCGGTTGCGGCGGGTCAGCTGCTGCCGATGACGGCCTTGCCGCGGATGCCGCCCTGGGACAGGGACTGCAGCGCCTGCGGGGTCTGGTCGAAGCCGACCACCTTTCCCACGACCGGGCGCACCACGCCCTGGTCGATGAGAGTGGTGATCTGGCGGAGCTGGTCGCCGCTGGCGCGCATGAACAGGAACTCATACGTCACGCCGAGCTTCTTGGCCTGCTTGCGGATCTTGCCGCTCAGGGCTGCGACCGCCAGGCGCAGCAGCGGGTTGAGGCCGGCCTCGCGGGCGAACGCGGGGTCCGGGGGACCGGCGATCCCGATGGCCTTGCCGCCGGGCTTGAGCACCCGCAGGGACTTCTCGAGAGTCTCCCCACCGAGGCTGTCCAGCACCAGGTCGTAGCCGGTCAGGAGCTGCTCGAAGTCCTGGGTGCGGTAATCGATCACCGTGTCCGCGCCGAGCGCGCGCACGAAGTCCGCGTTGGAAGCGCTGGCGGTCGTGGCGACGTGCGCACCGAGGTGCGCGGCGAGCTGGATCGCGACCGAACCGACCCCGCCGGCCCCGGCGTGGATGAGAACCTTCTGCCCGGGCCGCACCTTCCCGCGCTCCACCAGCGCCTGCCACGCCGTGAGCGCCGCCAGCGGCAGCGAGCCCGCCTCTTCCATGCTGATGGAAGCGGGCTTGAGCGCCAGGTCGCCTTCCGCTATGGCGATGCGTTCGGCGAAGGTGCCGATGCGGTCCTGGTCGGGCCGGGCGTAGACCTCGTCTCCGGGCTTGAAGCCGCGAACTGCCGTCCCGACGCTGATGACGGTGCCCGCGACGTCGTTGCCCAGGATCAGCGGCAGCTTGTAGGGCAGGATCTGCTTGAACTCACCGGCGCGGATCTTCTCATCCAGCGGGTTCAGCCCGGCGGCCTCCACCCGCACAAGCACGTCGTGCTCCCCCACGGTGGGCTCGGGGACGTCCGCCTCCTGCAGCGGCTCCTTGTACTTGGTGACGACGAACGCTCGCATGGGGCGCCACTCCTTGTCTTCATCCTATTTATCCAGGCATGAGGCCAGATCAGCCAATTCGGCGTGACATCTGGGGCCTCGCCTCACTCCATCAACCCGAGTACACTCAACTATGAGTCTACTCAGAATTATTGTCAAGGGAGGTCCCATGGGACGCGGCCACATGCCGATCGGGCGCCGCGAGCGGGCCAAACAGGCCAAGCGCGAGCGCATCATGACCGCAGCCCGCGAACTGTTCGCCGAACACGGCGTCAGCGGGGTCACGACACAGCAGATCGCCCACCGGGCCGACGTCGCGAACGGCACTCTTTACCTGTACGCGTCCACGAAGGCCGAGTTGCTGATCATGGTGCAGAACGAGAAGTTCGCCGCCGCCATCGACGTCGGCCTCGCCGCCGCGAACGCCACCGTCGGACAGGGCGCACTGGAGCCGGTCATCGCTCTCATCCGTCCCGTGGTGGAGTGCCTGAGGGAACACGCCGAGAACGGCCGCACATATCTGCACGAACTCGTCTTCGGCGACCCGGCCGAGCCCTACCGGCAAGCGGGTCTAGCCCTTGCCGGCCGCCTCGAGGACGGCATCACCGGCCTGCTCACCCGCGACGCGCACATCGATGCCGCCGACGCGGCAACGCTGGCGCGAGTGATCACCGCGATCATCCACATCAGCACCACCGCCACCCTGTACCTGCACCGCAGCGACGAAGCCCTCCTCGCCGACATCCGCGACCAGATCCACGCCACCCTGACGCCCCACCACCGCGCGGCATGACCACTCGCTCCACGAGCCAACCATCGAACACCTTGGAAAGGGGCACGTCATGAGCGCGCACTACGACGTCATCGTCCTCGGTGCCGGCTCGAGTGGGTACGTCGCCGCGATCCGCGCCGCGCAACTCGGCAAGAACTTCCAGTCCGGCAGTCCGGCAGAAGGCTTAGGGCATCGTGGCGCCGAACTTGGACCGGCTGGCCCGCGAGCTGGTGGTACAGGAGGCGGCCCTGGCACAGTGCTGGAAGCACCGCGGCCGCGCGTTCATGGCCGACCAGGGCGAGATCCTGCCCGATGGCCCCGAGGGTCCGATGCGCACCGCCATACGTCAGATCATGGGTGTCTTTGCCCAGCTGGACCGAGGCATGACCGTGGCCAAGCTCCGGCGCTGCCGCCGCATCAAGGGAGAAAAGGGCAATACGCGTACGGGGCGCCGCCGTACGGATGGCAGGCACACAAGAAGGAGCTGACCGAGGAGGAGATGGAGCAGGCCGGCCGAGCCCGCGCCCGCCAACTTCGGGACGAGGGCGAGCTGTCCTACCGCGAGATCGCGGCGGCGCTGGACGCCGAAGGCTTCCGACCGAAACGCGGGGGGCGCTGGCATCCCGAGAACGTCCGGCGGATGCTCGCCAACCCAACCGACCAGCCACCGACCTTGCGCAAGCGGGTCAACTAGACGGACGGTCTGCCTGCTCGCCGTGGCGGAGCGCAACGTCGAGCACATCGGCAACCACTCGGTGGATCACTCCGTCCATCGTCGCCACCAGCGCTTCAAGAGAGCGAGGTGACAGGCACGGGCCCCGGGCCGGTTGCGGCGGTCCGGGGTTCGTGTGCCACACAGGCAGGCTTGTCGGTGTCCTTGGTCCGCGTGGGGTCAGTGGCGTTTGTCGACGGCTCGGAAGCTGCCGACAAGTGCGAACGGCACCACGGCCCCGTCGAAGACCGTCGTGCCGGGAATTGCGCTGCTGGAGTTTCGGGGCCCGATAGTGGCGATGGGAGCGCCGGTGTCGCAGGTAATTCCGCTGAAGAATTCGACGGTCCTGTCACTGTCGTTTCGGACGTTGAAGCTGGTGGCGGGACTGCTGATCACAGCGGTGCACACACCCGACTCGGCCGAATAGGTTCGCTCGTTGACGTGGATCCGACCATCGTTGTCGTTCCGGTAGCTGTAGTTCGTCTGGCCGTCGCCTCCGAGGGGAGCAGCGGCATCTTGCACCGGCGGGGCGGACTTCGGGACTGAACTGGAAGCTGAGGCGTAGTTCACGCTGGTCACAGCCAGGGCCGCGATGCCCAGCGATGCTGCGATCGCGACAACGGTACGCCTACGCGTTCCACTTCTCTTTTTCTCCGCCATTCCGTTTCTCCGTCTCTCAGAGGTGTCAGCTGAGCGGCCAACCGTGAATGAACATACTGATGCCTATTTCTGTCGGCACCTCAGAAACGTTTCCAGGGGTGATGGAACAGGGCCGATCGAGTGTTCGTAGAGGGTCAATTTTTTGTATGATGATCCATCAAATAGGCGTCAGCGAAGACCACTTGCATAGGAAGCTGAGCGGCCCGGGACGGGGCTGACGTTCTTTCACACTGCTGTCGGCGTGTCGTGCTTTGATAATGCTCGGCACAGCGGCTAGCCACTCGGCGAACTTCTGGATTTGTCCTGGTCAACGGCCCGGTGGCGGGAAGTGTGGGAGTGCCGCGATGCGCGCGCCGGAACAATGCCGCGGGCACGGCGCGAGGCGCGCATGAGCGCTATATCCGGAGTCCAGAAGGGGCTCATCTCCGGCGAACGGGATGGGTCATGACAGAAAATCAGGTAACAGTCGTACCGGTCGTCACCACGGCGCCGCCGGCCCGGCCCGAGGACTACGACGCCGCGACCCGGGCCGCGCTCGACCACATCGACGGCCAGGCGGTGCGCGCCGTCGCCGACAGCCGCCCGGAGCGCACCCGCAAGGGCTACGCCCAGGACTGGACGAGCTGGGGCAAGTTCTGCGCCGACAGTCGCCCCGATACGGGGCAGGGCGGTGCCCTGGAGCTGGAGACGTATGGCGGCCAGCAGGTGGCACTGTATTGGTTCGACGGGTCACTGTGGGACGCGCTCTTCGACTTCTCGCGGGTAAGCGAGGATGCCCTGCGTGACCACGTCCGCTACGGTGCCCGCGGGCATCCGGAGGAGCCGGGCACACCGCTGGCTTCCCACCTGGTCATTCGTCGCTGCAAACGCTGTGGGCTGCCGCCGTAGTGGCTTTCGTGTTCGGCATCACGGTGGCTTGGCGCTAACGGAACTTGCGACGACACCCGCTTTAAGGAGTTCGATCCGGTCCTGCTCCGGCTGCCACTGCTCACTGACACGACGGCCGGACAGGGACGCTGAGGTACGCCTCCGTCCGGCGCCGTTGATGTCAGCTGTGGATGTCAGAGGCCTTCTGATCCGTAGCTCAAAGTGGATCGGCCAGAGACGGCCATTGTGGTTGCTTGGCAGTCCTGCACGGTGGCTACTGGATGGTGGTGGTTGCTGTCGTTGCTGTACTTCCGTGCTGTACGAGGTACGCCAGCTACCCCGCTCGCTCAAGGGCCAATGCGCTGCGAGTGGGCTCGGCTCGCCACATTGCTGCCAGCTGAGGGTAGGACTCGATGAACCGGCGTATCTCTCCCAGCGCGGCGATCCTGGGCGCGCCGATCTCGTCGTAGTCGAACCCGGTGTCTTGGTGCCCGAGGCTGTCGATATCTGCCCACGCCGGGTCCTCGCCGAAGATGAGCTGCAGCTCCACCTTCCAGTACTCCGGTTGCCAGTCGGGGTCATCACGGTCACTGGCGTCGTTGACCGCAAGCAGTCGCCCGAAGGACAGAGAAGGCTGGTCGTCGTTCCAGCCCCACCTGCCCCACTCGAGGACGTCACCGGGCCGTGGCCACGAGATACGACAAGCTCGCCGTTCGCTATGAGGCAACCGTGCTGGTCGCGGCCATCAACGAGTGTCTGTGACCGGCATGGTCGCACCGGTCTTCAGTTAACCCTTTGCCGAGGAGGCGATGGGACAGCTAAGTTCACCCAGCCGTCCGTGTCGTTCCGGACCGGCACTGTCGACGAGGAGGTGTGGAGCACATGCGCAGGAGTGCCCAGCAGTTGAGCCCGCGTACTGACCCTTGCCGCCTCCTCACGACGGAGACACCTTGTCGCTCCGCATCACCCCACTGACCGACCCCGCTCACGGGGCGCACAGCCGACGCCTTGCATGGCTGGCGTCCGACGCCGATTCCATCCCCGTCGGGACGGCCTTTCTGCGCCTGTTCGATGGCGGACAAGAGCACCTGGCCGAACTGACCTTCCACGTCCACCCCGTGGAGCGGCGCAAGCGCGTCGGCTCCCGGCTCCTCGACGCTGCCGTGGCCGCCGCCCGGGACAACGCCCGACGCTGCGTTGTCGCGCAGGCCGAGGCCGGGTCACCCGGCGATCACTTCCTGTCGGGCCGCGGCTTCCGCAAGGTGCTTACCCTGAGGTTCGCCCGCCTGCCACTGGCCGGCGTGGACGCCATCGCCCTCGCCGAGATCATCGAGCGTCCGCATCCCGGCTACCGGCTGGCGTCATGGCAGGGAACCGTCCCTGACGACCTCGCCCAGACGTTTGCCGCCTCACGCCGGGCCATGGACGACATGCCCATGGACGACACCGACTACGGCATTGTGGTCTGGGACGTGGACCGGGTCCGGGCCGCGGCGAAGGCCGTTGAAGATCGCGGCGACCAGCTGCACACGGTCGTCGCCATCGACACCTCCAACGACTCGATCGCCGGGTTCACAGAACTCGTCGTCCCCGGCAACGGCACGAGTGATGCCCAGCACTACGGCACCGGCGTGCTGCCCGAACACCGCGGACACGGCCTCGGCCGATGGATGAAGGCCGAGTCGATCCGACAGGCCCACGGGCGCTATCCAGACCTCGGCGGCCTCCTGACCGACACCGCCGACAGCAACACGCACATGAGACACATCAGCGACAGCCTCGGCTACGTGCCCACACACACGACACTCCAGTACCAGCTCGACCTATAGGGGCGAGAGCACGGGCCGGACCTGGGCATCACTTGGTCCGGCCCGCCGGCACTCTCACAACCGGCCCTACTAGTGCTGGATTCCCCATTGGATGTACACATGTCGACGTCGTAGGAGGCGAGTTGGTGGTGCGGGTCTTCCCCATACCCAGGGCCGGGCTGGGGTGTTGAGCTGGGATGTTGCCAGGCGGGTGGCGTGTTCGATCTCAGGTGGTCCGGCGAAGGATTGGCCGGCGAGCGCGACCTTGCGGAAGATGCGCCACCAGCCTTCCTGAAGGTTGAGCCAGCAGGCGCCGACGGGGATGAAGACGTGCCGGATTCTGGGGTGGTCCTCCAGCCAAGTCCGGGTGGACATGCTGTTGTGCGAGGACAGGTTGTCGGTGACAACGTAGATGTCCCCAGTGGGGTTGGCCGCCTCAACCTTCTGAAGAAACTGCTGGTAGAAGGCACTGTTGCGGGAGGATGCGGTCATGGTGACCTCGTGTCCGTCCCGCACGCGTAAGGCGCCGTAGCCCCAGGTCTTCTCCGGTCCGCGACCATAGTCGACTTCGGACTTGATGCGGTGTCCGTCCGGCGACCAGCCCGGCGCCGGCGGGAACGTGCGGGGGATCACCGGTCCGAGCTCGTCGACGCAGACGACCGTCGCGCCCTCGGGCGGGCAGGTGTAGAGCTCGATGATCCTGGTCCTTTTCCCTCGAAGTCCGGATCCTTCGAGCGGGTCCAGGACCGGGTACGGCGCCAGCGCGCACCCTCGGCCAGCAGGATCCGGCGGACCTGGCTGCGACCGACCTCGATGCCCAGCCTCCTGGCCTCGGCGGCCAGCGCGTCGAGGGTCCACTCCGGCGGCCCGGACTCGTCCGCCGCGGCCAGTTCGCCGTCCGCCTGCACCGTCAGCCGGCCCGGCGCCGGCTGCTTGACCAGGCCGATAACCCTGGAGCGTTCCGACTCGGTGATCCGTCGTTCGGCCCTGACCGCCCAGGTCCTCCAGCCCGTCCAGGCCCAAGCGGTTGAAGCGGTGCACCCAGTGGCGGACCGTCTTGGGACTACACCTCAACTCATCCGCGATGGCCAGCACCCGCTGCCCGGCCCAGCTCAACTCGACCATCCGCGCCCGCAGCACCAAATCGCGCGGCGCTTTGCGCGCTCGCGACAATCGACGCACAACCCGTTGCTCGTTCTCGTCACGGCTCGGCCGCGCCTGTAACACCACCGTCCAGCACCCGCCCCGAGTACCCGACCTGCCCCGCCACCAGGACTTATACCCAGGGAATGAGGAATCCAGCACTAGAAGAGGCCCTTGTAGCCCTGCCAGCCGGTGGCGATTTTCACCCGCGCTCCGAAGGATCCCTTGCCGTCGCCGTTGTTGCGCCAGACGTTCCCCGCGCTGTCGCGCGAGACCAGGTCGGCCCTGCCGTCCCCGGTGATGTCACCGACGCCGACGATCACGTTGTACGAGCCGCCCCAGTTCGCGAACAGCTGGGTGCGGGCGCCGAACGTGCCGTTGCCGGTGCCGTAGTACCGGTACAGGTTGTTCGACGTGTCCTGGGCGAGCAGGTCGCCGATGCCGTCGCCGTTCAGATCCCCGGCGCCGACGATCTTCTTGTACGTCTTCCAGTTGTCGTAGAGCTTCACCCGGGCCGACAACTTGCCGGTGCTGGTGCCCTTGTAGAGGTAGACGGTCCCGGTCGAGGAGTTCCGCGCGATCAGGTCGGGGCGGCCGTCCTTGTTCACGTCACCGGGCGCGGTCAGCACGTCGTACTGGTTCCAGCCGGACGTGCCCAGCGAGGTGTACGACGTCGACGTCTTCAGCGCGGCACCGCACCCCGGTTTGTAGGCGCGCAGGGCGCCGCTGCTGAGCCGCACGAGGACGTCGTTGCACCGGTCCCCGCTGAGGTCGCCGAACGGTACCGCCTTGACCGAGGTGGGCCAGCCGCCGCCGCTCACCTTCTGCGAGAAGGTGCCCTTGCCCGTGCCCTGCTGGAAGGCGAGCGTGCCGGAGGAGTCGAGGGTGAGCAGGTCGGCGAGGCCGTCCCGGCCCGCGTGATCCCGCCGCACGGGAGCGGCGAGAGCCCCGGCGTTCATCAGATGGATGCGTTCGCCGGCATCCACGAAAGCCACGCGGCCACTGTCAGGATCCAGGGTCCAGCGGACGCGTCGGTCCGAGGTGCTGCCCTCGGGCATGAGGTTTGTCGTCGCCGGCAGATCGGCCAGGTCGGAGGTGACCGCCTGCCCGGAGCGGACGTCGGTGCGCACCAGCTTGCCGCGCTCGTTGTCATGGCGGACCAGGAACCCGCCGGCCAGCAGCGCGTCCCCCACGGGCACGGCCACCGACCGTCCGCGGGAGCGGTCGAACACGCCGGCCTTTTTCTGCGCGGCGCACGCCCAGTACACGAAACGGCCGTCGGCCTGCAACTCGCTGGGTACACACGCCGAGCCGACGTTCACGTCGACCGCCGCGGCCGTCGAGCCGAGACGGCTCATCGACAGGTGCCCGGCGGTGGACGTCGTGGTCCACAGCTGTCCGTCCCACAGGGTGGCGGCCACGGCCGTGCGTGTCGAGACGACCTTGGACTGCGTCCAGTCGACAAGGAAATGCTTGCGATTCGGGCCGCCCGAGAGCAGCGCGTACCGTCCTTCCGCGGCGCTCACCTCACCGTAGAAGCCGTCAACGGTCAGCGTCTGTACCTCACCGGCGGGTGTACGGCGGTGTATCAGCTGGGAGTTGTCCACGTCGTTGTAGACGACGGATCCGTCGCCCGCGCCGAACAGCCGCACACAGCTGTTCACGAAGATGCACGGCTTGACCCCTCCGCCGGCCTGCCGGACCGGCCCCACCTGGGGGACCGCGTCGGCCGACACTGTGCGCATGTTGAACATGACGTCGTAGGACGGAGGCGCGGTCTGGTCAGTCCAGGCAAGGGTGTCGCCCACCAACGAGAGCCCGTCGACGGGCGCGGGAACCGGCGGCAGGTCCATCAGCTCATCGGCGACGATCTGCCCGTCCGGCGCCTCGAAGATGCGGTGCATGCCCCAGTGCTCCTTGTCGGGACCGCCCACCACGACAGCCGATCCGTCCGCCGACGCGTGGACCCAGCCGTCCATCTGCGGGAGCAGCGTCCGCCATTCGCCCGCGTCGGTCAGGGGCCGGGTGAGCACGGCACGGGTCTCGTCGCCGTAGGTGGCCACCACGACGTCGTCACCGACGACCGTGAAATCGGTCTTCCCCACTGTGCCCTGGGCCGGAACGGTGATCACCGGTCCGTCCAGTGCGTCGCGGCGCAGGAGCCGAGCGCCGGCTCCCGGATACCACCAGCCGACGTAGTCCTCGTTCAGGACGGGCAGCCGGGCCGAGTTCGTGTTGTAGGGGGCGAACAGCTTGGTCCAGGTCCCGTCGCGGACGTCGACGAGGACGAGTTGGTAGAGGAAGACCTGGGGGTCCTCGGTCGGCACGCGGTAACGCAGCAGCAGCGAGCGGTCGTCCTTCCCGCTCAGCGCGAGGAGCTTCGCGTCGGCGGGCCAGCCGGTCACCTTCGTGTCCTCAGTGCCACCCCCGGCCGCCCGCTTCAGCAAGTGCAGTTCGCGTACGTTGGTCGAGCCGCCCAGGTAGGCGACCACGGCTCCCTCGCCAGCCGTCCCCGCATAGGTCAGACCGGCCGGGACCGTCACCGAGCCCTTGTCCTCGCCGGAGCCCATCGCGCGGAACCGCACGACGCGCCGGCCCTCGGTGTCCGTCGACAGGGTGTAGGTGGTGTCCGACTGGGCGAGCGCATTGGGCTGCTGAGTGCCGGCGAACTCGGTCACCTCCCGGGTTTGGCGCGTCGCATAATCAGTCCAGAGCCAGCCGCTGGATCCCTCGGGATTCGACAGCACACCTGTGTCGCCGAAGCCGATGAACACCGGGTTGCGCGTAGCGCGCCGGTCCGCGGCGGGGAGCACGACCTCGCCCGACGCGGCGACCTGGTCCGCCCCGACGGCCACCGCCATCCCCGTCGGCACGGCGCCCGGAGCACCCGCGGCGAGGGCCACGCTCACGGCCAGGGCCGCACCCCTTCTGCCGAACAGACAGCGTCGCACAACCTTGCTGACCCCCACGGACCCCCCGGCCCCTCGCCCTGCCAGCTGCGACCCCGACAGGTCTGACAGCTGTGAATGAAATGTGCATGCCCTGAGCAGGCGACGGGAGCCTATCAGTGCACACCAGTGGGGCCGCCGGGATTACCGGGGCGACGGAAAGGTCCCACACGACTCGGCCGTACGGGCCCTCGTCGCAGCTCATTGGGGCGACGTTCTCGGGCGGCATGGTCGACTTCGGCGGGCGACGTTCTCGGGCGGCACGGTCGACTTCAGTGAAGCAACCGGCACGGCTCCCCGTGGCCTGAATCCGCTAGCCAGATCTCCGCTCCCGGGCGGACTCATCCTGCCCACAACCTGGCAACCGCCAGGTCCCTGAATGGGTCAGGGCCGCGCCCGCCATCAGGCAGCACACGTTCTGTTTGGCTGAACCGAAGTCGGATCACGGCGTGAGGCAATTGGTTCGTGAGCTACTTCATGTACGGCGTCATGGGCGGGACGGGTCGACAAGCCTGATCCGGAGACGATGGGGCGAGTGCTCGACGGCCTGTCGGAGGCCGGTGACGAGCATCCCGACGTGTCGCTGACCCATGAGAGCGGGTGGTGCCTCGGCGCGTTCCGCGGCGGCCTGTTGGTCTGGGAGAACCTGGACGACGATTCGCTGGCCCCGGAGGAGATGCGCGAGGTCGCCCGCGAGGAGATTCTCCGGCTCTTCGGGCTGTGGGCAGCAGGTGACATTGCATCGGTTGAGGTGCTTCCCTGGCAGAACCGGGCATGTCTGCGCAGCTTGGGTGGGTGAGTTTCGGTTGTTGCTCGGCGCGCAGGGGTGGGCCGCCGCTACGGTGAGCCGGTGGCCACCGTTGCTCCCGCGATCGCCCAGTTGGTCGCCGACCCGTCGCAGATCAGTCTGGTCTACCACCACGAACACCCCCTCCAGGTGTACGAGTTCGAGGACACGCTGGAAGTGTGGACGGTGACGGCCCGGATCGACGCGGACGTCCTGGCCGAGGAACTGTCCGTGCACAGTGACCTGGATCAGGCTGCGTTGGACGCGGTGCAGGACGTCGCGGTGGGCCGGATGTCGTTCGTGCGGGTGCGGATGTTCGGCCCGGATCACCCCTTCGAGGCGATGGACTCCTACACCGGGGACGTGGCCGGCATCGGTGAAGTGGTCCTGGACGTCGCCGCCGGAGACTGGGCCCCTGGCCTCCAGGCCACGCTTGCGCACCCGGTCGGCGACCTGTTGGTCATGGACCGGGTCATCCTGGAGCCTGGATGGCGCGGGGTGGGGCTGGGACCTGTTCTGGCGGGCTCCGCGATCCGCCGACTCTCGCAGGGCTGCGCCGCGGTTGCGTGCGAGCCGGGTTCCGCCGACGGACGTGAACTGACCGAGGATCAGCACCGGGAAGCAGCCGTGAAGCTGGGTCGGGTCTGGCAGCGGATCGGCTTCGAGCCGTTCCAGGACGGCGTGCACCTGCTGGACTGCCACCTGCAGCGGACCGAGGACCTGCTCGCCGAACAGCAGGGGGAGTTCCTTGCGCTGTGCCAGGCCTGGCGGAGCCATCACCGGCCGTAGGCGCAGGATTGAGAGGCGGTGTCACATCCTTTCTGTGCAGTCAAAGCGCCCTTTCAAGTTCAGTAGCTGTTGCTGGCCATGACGTTGATGACGTCGGCGCGGAGACGTGAGGCTGGGACGGTTTCCGGCGGCGGTGTGAGGCCGGTAGTAGTTGTAGTGGACGTTCCAGATGCTGTCGCCCGAGCTCGTTCTGCTTCAGAGGTCCACTACCGGGCGTAGAGGGCCCTACCTCAGGGCGGCTGATGTCGGCCGTGCTGAGGGGCGGTGCCCTCGCGGGATACACCGCGAGGGCTCATCTGACGACCCCTCCCCGACCTGATCAACCCGAAGATCAGCCCACCGGTCAACCAACGTGACAGTGCCCGTGCAGGTGCTCAGCCATCGGGGGCTGCCTGGCGAAGGAGGTGGCGCTCGTCTTCGGGCCCGCCGACGCGCTGCTTCACGCCGCCACCGTGGAACTGCCGGAAGAACAGCGAGACTTGCCTGCCCTCGCCTCGTGACGGTCAGCCGGAACGACGGGGGCAGGGTCCGCCGCGTGCGTCGCGGCGGGCCCTGCCGGGGTCGGTACGTGTCAGTAGCTCGACGTGCGACCGTTGTAGGTCTGCGCGCCGCTGTCCCACTCGCCCTTGGCGTACGAGGTCACGTTGATGTCGTTGACCATTCGGGTGTAGCAGCTCGTGGCGCCGCGCTGCACGGCGCAGGTGTACTCGCGCCCGTCGGAGTTGCGGTGGACGGTCGCGAACGGGGTGAACTGGCCGTTTCCGTAGCTCGCGCTCGAGATGCGCGCCCACGCCGCCCGGCAGCTCGGGCTGTAGCGCAGCTCCAAGTACGCCTGGCCGAGCCGCACCCCGCCTACGGGGGACGTCGCGTCGTCTGCGCAGTAGGTGTTGGGGTCCTTGCCCTCGCAGGATGAGCCGTAGCAGCCCGCGGTCGGGGCCGCACTCGCGGGGGCGGCGACGGCGGTGCCCGCCCCGGCCATCAGCAGGACGGACGCGGCCGCGGCCCAGCGCCGAAGGTTCATGTTCTGTCTCCTCTTGGGGTGTTTCTGTGTCCAGGTCGACCCGGGCCCCTGCCGAACCCCGTACGACAGGGGACCCGGCGGCGCCGATGTGGCGCGCCGTCAGGGTGCTGTCCCGTGAGGCTGGTTCGCGGCGGAACGCCTGACGACCTGCGCCGTGAGGATCTACGGTGGACCTTGCGAAAACCTTGTGACGTCCGGCGCAGTGCCGACTGGTCACGGAGGTGGCGGATCGATCGGAGTACCTGTGGAAGCGCGGCGTCAACGGTGAGACTGCACTTGCTCGGCCCGCTGGAGCTGTGGGTCGGGGGGCGGCTGCGCGAGGTGGGGCAGCCGCGCCGGCGGGCGGTCCTCGCGGCGCTGGCGACGGACGCCGGGCGTCCCGTCCCCCTGGACACCCTGATCGACCGCGTGTGGGACGCCGATCCGCCCGAGGGGGCCAGGTCGGTCCTGTACGCGCACATCAGCCGGCTGCGACGGCTCCTGGAGGACGCCGCGTCGACCGAATCAGAAGGCGACCCGCGGGGCGGGGAGGGCGCGGCGCTCCGTATCGTCAGGACCTCCGGCGGCTACGTCCTGGAAGCGGAAGAGAACGCCGTCGACCTGCTGCTTTTCCGCGCGCTCGTCGCCCGGGGCCGGGCGTGCCCCGCCGGGGCCGAGCGGCCCCGTGTGCTGGAGGAGGCGCTGCGGCTGTGGCGGGGTGCGCCGCTGCCGGAGCAGGCTGGGGCGTGGGCCGAGCGCGTGCGGACCGTGTGGACCGGCGAGCGGATCGAGGCGGCGCTCGACTGGGCCGGGGCCCTCCTGCACGAGGGAAGGCCGCAGGAGGTGCCCGCCCTGCTCCGCCCCCTGGCGGCCGAGCACCCCCTGTCCGAACCTCTGGCCATGATGCTCATCCGCGCCCTGGGCGAGGCCGGGCGGAAGGCGGAGGCGGTGCACGCCTACACCGGGATCCGGCAGCAGCTGGCCGACGAACTCGGTGTGCCTCCGGGGCGTGAACTCCGGGCCACGTACGAGGAGGTGCTGAGCGAGAGCGATGATGGGCAGCCGTCCGCCGAACCGCGCCCCGCGCCCGCCCCTGCCGCCGCCCCCGCGCCAATCCCAGCCCAACTTCCCATGGACGTCTGTCCCTTCACCGGCCGTGATGAGGAACTCGCCGAACTGACAGGGCATCTGCTCGCCGGGAAGGACGTCCGCCGGACGGCGGCGGTGATCGTCTCCGCCGTCTCCGGCACCGCGGGCGTCGGCAAGACCGCGCTGGCCGTCCACTGGGCGCACCGGATGCGTGACGCCTTTCCCGACGGGCAGCTCTACGTCGATCTGCGGGGCTACGACCCGGAGGAGCCGGTGTCCGCGGCCCAGGCCCTCGCCGGGTTCCTCACTGCGCTCGGCGTCCCCGGGCCGGAGATCCCGCGGCGGCTCGACGACAGGGCGGCGCGCTACCGGACGGCCGTCGACGGACGGCGGCTGGTCGTCCTCCTCGACAACGCGGCCTCCGCCGCCCAGGTCAGACCGCTGCTGCCGGGCGGCCCGGACTGCCGGGTACTGATCACGAGCCGGGACGCGCTGGCGTCGCTGGTGTCGGTGCACGGAGCGCACCGGGTGATCCTCGACGCGCTGTCCCCCGACGACGCGACGGCGCTGCTGCGTGCGCTGATCGGGCCACGCGTGGACGCCGAGCAGGCCGCGGCCGCGGCCTTGGCGGAGCAGTGCGGGCGGCTGCCGCTGGCCCTGCGGGTGGCGGCGGAGCTGGTGCTGTCGCGTCCTGCCGAGTCGCTGGCCGGCCTGGTCGCCGAACTGCGGGACCGCCGACGGCGGCTCGACCTGCTGGACGGCGACGGAGATCCGCGGGCCGCGGTGCGCGCCGTGTTCTCCTGGTCCTACGACCGTCTCCCTGAGCTGCCCGCCCGGCTGTTCCGGCTGCTGGGCCTGCATCCCGGTCCCGAGGTCGACGTCCACTCCGCCGCCGCCCTGGCCGGCGAGTCCGCCGACCGCACCCGGCGTGTGCTCGACGTGCTGGCCGGCGCGCACCTGGTGCAGCGGACCGGTCCCGGCCGGCACGGCATGCACGACCTGCTGCGGGCCTACGCCGGGGAGCTGGCCGCCCGGCACGACCCGGCGCAGGACCGGTACGCCGCCATGGCCCGGCTGCTAGACCACTGCCTGGCGGCGTCCGCGGCGGCCATGGACCTGCTCTACCCGGCCGAACGGCATCTGCGCCCCACCGTCGAGCTGCCGGCCACCGGACTGCCGCCGCTGCGGACGGCCGAGGAGTGCCGCGCCTGGCTGGCCGCTGCCCAGCCCACCCTGGTGGCGCTGTGCTCGCGGACCGAGGAGCCCGGCCCGTCCGGGCACACCGTGCGCCTCGCCACCACCCTCCACCGGCACTACGAGCGGTCCGGGCACTACGCCGACGCCCTGGCCGTCCACACTCACGCGCTGCGGGCGGCCCGCTCGGCCGGCGACGCCCGCGGCGAGGCCGACGTGCTGGTCTGTCTGGGGGCGGTGCACCGGCGGCTCGGCGACTACGACAGCGCGCAACGGCACCACGACACCGCACTCGCGCTGTGCCGGCGCGTCGGGTACCAGACCGGCGAGGCACGGCACCTGACCAACCTCGGCGTGCTGCACGAACTGCGCGGGCAGTACCGGGAGGCCGCCGAGCACCACGAGCGGGCGGTCGGGCTGTTCCGCGCGGAGGGCGACGCGCACGGCGAGGCGGACGTGCTGAACAACCTGGGCATCGTGCACGAGTTGCTGGAGGACTACCAGGCGTCGATCAAGAAGTACCGCCGAGCACTGGAGCTCTACCGCTCGACGGGCCACTCGCTGGGCGAGGCCAGCGCGCTCGGCAACCTGGGCATCGTCGTGGCCCGGCTAGGCGACCACCCGGCCGCGGCCGGGTACTTCGAGCGCGCGCTGACCCTGTTCCGACGGCTCGGTAACACCGGCGGGGAGGGGCACGCGCTGTCCAACCTGGGCAACGCGCTGCACGGTCTCGGCCGGTACGACGAGGCGGCCGCGCACCAGCGCCGGGCCCTGGACCTCTTCCGCCGGACCGGGGAGCGCTACGGCGAGGCCGGCGCCCTCAACGGCCTGGGCGAGGCGTTGCACGGAACCGGACGGCACAGCGAGGCCCTCGACGCGCACGCCTCAGCGCTGGACGTGGCGTCGGTGATCGAGGAACGGGAAGAACAGGCGCGCGCCCACCTCGGCATGGCCCTGGTCCGGCAGGCGCTGCGGGACCAGGAGCGGGCCGCGCACCACCTCCGGGCGGCGCTGGCGCTGTACACGGCGCTCGACTCGCCCCGCGTCGACGAGGTGCGCAAGGCGCTCCTGCTGCTGGACACACCGGCCCAGACGGCCGAGGGGACCGGGGCGGAGGAGGAGAGCTAACGGAGCGGTGCGTCATGAGTGGCACGTTCGGTATACGCCTTGTTGATTTCGGGATCGTAAGGTCGGGGGCACATCAACGCCGGTCTTCCCGTGGGCCGTGCACAGGCGGCAGCCGAATACCATCGGCCCGGCGACCGCGCCGCCGATCCGCCACGCCGCCGCCGGCACCCCGTTCCTTTTGGTCGACAGCTGGGAGCCCTCCTGTCCCGAGGACGGCAACGCCCGCGTCAGGACGTCTTCCTCGACGCCGCACAGGCCTGCCAGGAACTGCCGTCCGGCTGCGTTCAGCAGCACCGATCCCCACCTCCACTATCTCGACGGACGCGAGCTGCTCGGCCCGGACGAGGCAGATGACCTGGCCGACGGCCTTCACCCCACCGCCGCCGCATACCGCCAAATGGGCAAGCGCTTTGCAGCCCACGCCTTCACGACCGCCGGTCCCCTCCGCTGAGTGAGCTGGGCTCCACACCCTGCACCTTGCCCGAAGCCCGGCTGCTGGTCCTCGATCCCCGCCACCTGCTCAGACGGACTTTCGGGGGGCTGCCGATCTGGGACATCGAGTGCCAGCCGCTGGGGCGCACCAAGCCACCACAAGATGGCCGCCCGGGCCAAACAGACCCCGCACCACTGCAGCGAGGTCTACGTCAGCGACGTTCGGGTGCGCAGTCAGCTGGTTGGGTGATCAGGTCGTGTCATCTGAGCTGTGCAGGGTTCAGGTTTGGTGATCGTTGTGTGCGACGACGCTTGGACGAGCTGCCTGTGTCTGGGGCCAGGGCATGGCGGTGGGCGGCTGGCGCGCCTGTGTTCGAGTGCCGTTGGCGGATGGGTTCGCCTGCGGGTCAAGCTGCGGCGTGGGGCAGCGACTTCGGGCTGGGGATGCGGATCGGCGGTCCGGCGCGCTGGATTGAGGCCGGTCTGCACGGGCACGCGCACCACGGGATGGCAGACGTCCTGCTGTTCAGGCGGGGCAGGCGACAGGGGAGAGGTGAGTGGGGATGGCCGAGCGGTCGACGGCGGCGTCGAAGCAACGGTCGCAACCGGTGGACCGCGGTGGCGTTCGGACGCCACCGTTGCGGCCCGGTGGCTACGATCCGGCCGACTACGCCGCGTATGTGGTGCGCAGCGCGGAGGAGGCCGCAGTGTCGCCCCTACTGGTGATGACCGTGCTCCACAATGAGGCGTACAAGCCGCACCATCCGCTGCTGGAGCGGCTGTGGCAGTGGTGGAAGCCCGGGGCGGCCTTCGGAGTGGCCAACATGCACCGTGCGGCGTTCGAGCGGGTTCGGCGAACGCACGGCCTGCCGGAGCGGTGGCAAGACCTTCGCGACGATCCCGCTTTCGCCATCCACGCGGCGGCCTTGCACCTGAAGGACCTCGACCGGAGCCTTCCAAAGCGGCACGTGCGCCGCTACACCCGCGACGAACTCCTCGCCTTGGGATACAACGCGGGCGAACGCAACATGCGAGCCTTCGCCAGGGGGGTCCCGCCGGGCCCTCTGGCACGGTCGTACCTGCGCCGTTTCCGTGCGTACCGGAGCCGGGCCGCCGAGGCTCTGGCGGACTGCGGCAGGCCGGGCGATACCGTGGCTGGTTGAGCTGTCGCGGTCGTGGATGGTTTCGATCTTGCCGAGCCAGTGCTTCGCCCGGCCGTCCACGATGTCGTCGCATGCTCCAAGAGCAGTTGTCCGATTCACCGGGTGACGGGAGGCGCCGCTCCTGCGCGAGCATCAGGGCCCGCTCTGACCGCTGTTCGGCACACCAGCCGGCTACCTATCGGCCAGGGCCGGCCGCATGATCCGCACAGCGCATGGATGCGTGGCTGCGGTGGACCATCGGCGCTGCGCCGGCTCATCCTGTCCCGGCCCCGCTTCCCATCTGTACATCATGTCCAGCGCATGCCGATGGCTGCCAGTTGCTCCACCCGCTCCGGCGAGAGCGTCGCGGCTCTGGTGCGCTGGTTCCCGACCCATGCCCCGAGCCGGATCTGTCGCACTTCCTGGCCCTCGCCGTCCTCATGGTCACCCGCCTCCCCGTGCCCGCTGCCGACGGTGATCGTTTCGACATGCTTACGCGGCACCTTCAGGTGTCCTTCGCGCTGGTAGTACTGCTGGGCGGCCGTGTAGTTCATGGCCCATTTGTCGGCCGGGCTGGTCCGTGGTTTGGGTTTCTCGTCGTCGGTGGCGGGTTGGATGCCGAGGATGTGCTCGCACATCCACTGCTGGACACCGGTGAGCTTGTCCCAGCACAGCCGCTGCGCCCGTACCCATCGTCCGAGGTCTTCGCCCTGGTGGATGACGTCGCCCGGTTCGGTAGGCAGTTCACCGCCCTGTTCCAGGTGCTGTCGGGTGAGGTGGAAGGCCCTCTGCCCTTCCACGGGCCAGACGCCTCCTGCGCCAGCGCCAACAGGCGGCCCGCGGGCTGACACTGGTGCTCAAGTTCGCCGGCGGCACCTCCTGGGAGAAAACCCGCCGCCTGCCCGAACCGTCCGGGCACGAGGACGACCTGCGCACGCTGGCCTACCAGTTGATGGACGCCGCAGGGTTGCAGCGAGGCCGCCTGACCGCGATCACGCTCAAGGGCGAGGACCTCCTCGACGCCGACCAGGCCGCAGAGCAGATCAGCCTCGACGACGCCCGCGTAGCCCGCCTGGTCGCCGAGGCGGCCGCAGACCGCGTCCGTGACAAATTCGGCCCCGCCATCATCGGCCCGGCCGCCGTCTTCCGCTGCGCCTCATGACTCGGCCTGCCCGTACTCGTGGAGGTGAGGCGTGTGCTGCTTGACCCGCCGATCTGGATGGGCTGGCCCGACAAGCTGCCCCACTGGCCCTACGTGCAGGCCGTCGACGAGGCACTGGTGGAACGCGGTATCGCCCCGGGGACCGTCCGCCCAACCGCACCACCCGCCAGTACGGCGAGACGATGTACATCAACCTGGTCTGGGACGTCAGCCGCACCGCAGGCCGCGGCGGCATACGCCTCACCTGGCACGAGGAAACCGGCTGGGCCTACGGCACGCTCGGACTCAGCTGGATGGAAGCCGACTGGGCACCCGACAAACTCGGACTCTGCCCCCGGGACTCTTACCTCAAAGGTCCCGTCACCGCGCTGCACCGCACCTTCGCGGACCCGCACGACGTGGCCGAGGCCGCCGAGCAGTTGGTGCGTCACCGGCGCCCGCCCACCGACGAGTTCCACGACGAATGGCCGCAGGCACCGTCGATCCGCGACGCGATCGACGCCTTCCGCCAGCGCACCGTCGACTAGCTCCCACGGACAAAGGCGACGTGGTGGTCCTTCCGGGAGGCGAGTCGATGCCCGCGAGCAGCAGGCCGTAGCAGTACTTGGTGTCGTCGTCCCAGGCGCGGCCGCAGACCTCTTGGCCGTCGGGCCGGGTGTACGTCCCGGCGAGCCAGCCGTGCAGGATCGCGTACGGGTCCGGGGCCCGGGGCAGATCGCTCATGGCGTCACTTTAGGAACGTGTGGGCCCGGGGTTGCGCCATGGTCCCCCTCGGTCGCGTGGTGAGGGGACGTTAGCGCACCTCGGATCGGCTCAGTTCAGGCTCATGTCGACTTTCCGGAAGAACCGCCCACCGGGATCGCACTGTCGGTGGGCCCTGCCAGGATTGCAGGCATGACGATCAAGGAAGTGACCCGTCACGCGGTCGCAGAACAGCGGATTGAGCAGGCCATGGGGGACATGCGGGGTCGGGGGTGCTGTCACGTTGGCTGAGCGGGTGGGATGATCTCCGGGTTGATCATGGTGGAGGGGGATCGTCTGTGAGGAGCGCGTCGCCGTCGTACAAGGGGCACCGGTACCCGGTCGAGGTGATCTCCCACTGCGTATGGCTGTACTTCCGGTTCCCGCTCAGCTTTCGTGAGGTGGAGGAGCTGATGCTTGAGCGGGGCGTGATCGTCTCCTACGAGACCATCCGCCGCTGGTGCATGAAGTTCGGGCAGCAGTACGCCAATTCGCTGCGCCGCCGCCAGCCCCGCACTGGTGACAAGTGGCACCTGGACGAGGTCTTCATCAAGATCAACGGCGCGCAGAAGTACCTCTGGCGGGCTGTCGACCAGGACGGCATGGTGCTGGACATCCTGGTGCAGAACCGGCGGGACAAGACCGCGGCCAGGCGATTCTTCCGTCGTCTGGTGAAGAGGACCCGTACGGTGCCGCGGGTGATCGTCACGGACAAGCTCCGCTCCTACGGCGCCGCTCACCGCGAGGTCATGCCCTCGGTCGAGCACCGCTCGCACAAGGGGCTGAACAACCGGGCGGAGAACAGCCACCAGCCGACGAGGCAGCGTGAACGTGCGATGAAGGGCTTCCGCTCCGCTGGAGGGACACAGCGGTTCCTGTCCGCGTTCAGCGGTATCTCACCGCACTTCCGGCCCCGCCGCCATCTGATGACCGCCCCCGACTACCGAGCCGAAATGACCATCCGCTTCGCCATCTGGGAGCAGGTCGCAGGCACCACTGGTCTGTCCACCATGGACTGAGCACAGGCCCCACCATGCCCCGACACGCCATCAGACACCCACACACTCAACAACGTGACAGCGCCTCCTGGCCGCCCCGTTCACCATGCCTCCCGCAGCTACCGGGGCGACGGCAAGACCACTGCGGCAGCCGCCCCAGCACGTCCAACCTCAACTACCGCGCCGGGCAGACCGTTTCCAACCTGGTCGTGACCAAGGTGTGCACCGGCGGCCAGATCAAGCTCTACAACAGCGGCGGACACGTCCACCTGATCGCCGACCTCAAGGGCCTGTATACCAGCTCCGTCGTCGACGGCACCTCCCCCTGGGGCAGCCCCTTCGTGCTGGCCAACCCCACCCGCTTCCTCGACACCCGCAACGGCACGGGTGCCCCGTCGGGCGGCTCGGCGCGAACAGCACCCCCACCGTGAAGGTCGCCGGAGTCCACGGCGTACCGGCCGGCCGACGCGATCGCCGTCCTGGTCAACAGTCCACCGGTCAGGGCGACAGCCATGGCCGTGGCGAGAGCCGGGCGAAGGTCGGTGCGCGTGAACACGACGCTCCTGCGGAGCGCGTGGCCTGTGGCAGCCCGCGATGATCTGAGTGCGGCGGGAGGGGGACTCACCACGCAGCGCAATGGTTGCACGTCCAGTGCACCATGGGGTGGCCTCGCGATCCGGGCTTCCCCGGCGGCTGGATTACGGGCGCATTCCCGCTCGGTCGGTGAACGGTCTGGAATTGGTCAATACCTTCCACCTGCCCTTGGCCGGGGCCGGGACGCGCTTGTTCACTGCGCCCTATGACACTCACGAGACCTTCGGCACCCATGAGATCCCTGATCCGTCCGGGAAGGACGGCCACCGTGCTGGCCGGCGCGCTTGCCGCCCTCAGTCTGTCCCTGGGCACAGCTTCCGCCGACACGGTGCAGGCGGAGTTCGGGACCGACTACCACGACCCGGTGACCGCCGCCCCGGCCATCTCGACGCCGCACACCAAGTCGTGTTCGGTCACGATCGCCCAGGCGCAGTTCAAGGACTTCACCCCCTACACCGGCACCTACACGCCGCCCACAGGCTGCGGCACCCCCGGCCGCTGGTCCAAGGTCGTCCTGCGGATGGACGGGAGTGTGAAGGGACGGCAATACGACCGGCTCGGTTATCTGGACATCGGAGGTGTACAGGTCTTCCGTACATCGACGCCCGAGCCCTCGCAGGACGGGATCAACTGGTCCGTCGAGAAGGACGTGACCGAGTACGAGAAGACGCTGAGTAGCGCACAGTCGGTCGACATGCTCATAGGCAACGTTGTAAACGACACCTACACCGGCGTGCTCGACGTCAAGGTGACCCTCACCTTCTACGCCCCCGAGCCCGGCCGTACACCCTCCGCCCCCGACCGGGTCATCCCCCTCAGCGACGGTGACAGCGTGACGACCGGCGCCTCGCTGACCACTCCACGCAACTCCACGCGGATTCTCGCCGAGGTGTACGCCACCGGCTCGGGCGGCGGCTGTGAGGAGTTCTGGTACTCGGTGGTCACGCCGTCCGCGTCGTACTCCTGCCAGGGCGGGGACGACGGTCCGTACCGCGAGGTGCAGGTGAGCATCGACGGGAAGGTCGCCGGAATCGCCTCGCCGTATCCGAACGTGTGGACTGGGGGCTGGTCGCCCTACCTGTGGTCGGTGATCCCCGCCCCACACGCCTTCGACGTACGGCCGCTGGAGTTCGACCTGACTCCGTTCGCGGGGCTGCTCAACGACGGCAGAGCGCACAAGGTCGACGTGTCGGTGGTCGGGGTGCCGAGCGGCCAGACGGGGTGGAGCGCGCCGACGAACATCCTGGTGTGGCAGGACGCACACAAGTCGGTGGTGACGGGGGCCGTGACGTCGTACAAGAGGGCGGATCCGGCGGTGAGCAACACCTACACCGACGGTTCGCTGCGCCACCTGGTGACCGACGGCGAGGACCGGTTGAAGGTCACCGGCTACCTGGACACCTCCCACGGCCGGGTCACGACGACGGTCGAGCGGACCGTCACGACCGCGATCGACCACCAGTGGACGCCGGACGAGAACACCGACGACCAGACCGGTACGTGGAGCGACCACCAGGCCGTGACCACCAACGGCCAGGTGTCCCGCACGAACCGCACCTACACGCTCGACGGCCGCTCCACCATCGACAGCGCCAACCGCCTCCGCGTGATCATGTCCGTCGGCGACCACGCGCTCCTCGACGCCACCCGCATCGACGACATCTACCAGGGAGACGCCACCTTCACCCTCGGCGTCCCTCGCGAGGACCGGCACGCGGTGGCCACAACCAGCGAGCGCTACCGGCTCCGGGCTCCCGGCGCGTGCTACGACCATACACTCGCGACGGAGCAAGGGGTGCTGACGAAGGACATGCGCGGCTGCTGACCCCGGACCCAGCCCTTGGCGCGCAGTCGCCGACAGCGTCATGCTTTTGTGGAACCGGCGCCCGATCAGCGTCTTGATCCTTGCCAGCCTCCAGATCTGGTCCGGCCATCCGTGCGCGAGCGGCCCCTTGGCGAGTTCCTGCTCGAGCACGGTGAACAGGGCCTCACTCAGCTTGGGCCGTGACACCGGCCCGGCAGACCGCAGCCCCTCGGTGCTGGCGTCGTGCCAGGATCGGCGCCAGCGCTGCACCGAGCGCACACTCACCCGTAAGTCCTTGGCGACCTCGGCGTTGGAGGCACCCGCAGCGAATCGCTCCGCTGCCTCCAGCCGGATCCGCTCGCGAAACGCCTGCCGTTCAGGCGTCAGCCCACCACCCTGCGGATATCTCACACAACCGGCATACCGCGACGATCACGCATCGTCAGCCCCCAACGACATCACGCCGCAAAGGTCAGTAACTACCCGGCCTTGGGACACAGTCATGCCGGACCCGGAGGCCAGCGGCCCTCTTGCAGGACCGCAGAAGACATAACTGGGGCTTCGCCAGAGTTTTGTGAAGTGTCAGGCAGACTGCTGAGGGCGGGCTTTTCTGGCATGACGCGGTGGGTGACCATAGGGGGGCGTTCCCCCGAAGGGCAGGCCGCTTGCGGAGTCGTAGCTGACGAGTGTGCCCCAGAGCGAAGATGTTGCCCTCGGGGCAACGGGTACCTGTGCGGCAGTGTCCGCGGCTGTCCAGCGGGTTGGATCCTGGCCACGGTGTCGGCACGTCTCACGGAGCGTTCGGCGGCAGACCTATGACCGCGAGTGGGGACCAGTTGGGGCCCCCGCACGGACCAGATCCATCGGCTGGTGTCGAAGTCTCCGACGCGGCAGCCTGAGACCTCGCCTATCCGGGCGGTGCAGGCGGCGAAGGGGACGACATCTCGCCAGCCGCGGTAGTGGTCGCCAGCCGGGCGCCCGGGAGGGGGTGACCTTGACGATGCCGTCACGGCCGGCCTGGAGCCGGTCGCCAAGCGCTCCTGACCTGCACTGTCAAGCAGACCCTCCGCCTGCACGCACGAGGAATCCTGTCGGACAAGGACGAATGGGCATCCGGCTGGTGCGGGACGTTCCGATGCCGGCCGCCGACCGGGTTCACACCTGGAGTCCGGGAGCCGGCGACTCCCCTGTGGGCTGCGGTTCGAGCACCTCGCCACACTCACACTCGTGGTGGTCGAAAGCCGCCCGGGCCGAGTTGTGCTGTTGGGGCATCCGGCCGGGGCGGCGTCGTACGCGGCTGGGCAGCCGCTGGGTGCGCGGTTACGGGGTCGTGTAGGGGTCCTNACACTCGTGGTGGTCGAAAGCCGCCCGGGCCGAGTTGTGCTGTTGGGGCATCCGGCCGGGGCGGCGTCGTACGCGGCTGGGCAGCCGCTGGGTGCGCGGTTACGGGGTCGTGTAGGGGTCCTGGCTGATCAGGTGGGCCTTCAGACCCTCGCCGACGCCAGGTTCCGGGGTGCCCGCCCAGTCCTTGATGAGCACGGCACCAGTGCTGCAGCCCCACGGGTTCCACGTCCACGCGAGATAGCCCATGCTGTGCGCGTCGGCCCAGTCCACCAACCGCTGCATGTAGTCGAAGCCGCAGTTGTCCTGGCCGAACTCACCGATGACGACCGGTACCTGTTGTGCGAGCGGCGCGACCTGACTGTCCCAGCAGGATTCGGTCGCACAGGCGTTGAAGCTGTAGGAGTGCCAGGACGCGGCGATGTTGTTCAACGGGTCGGTCGGCTTGTACGTCAGCCACTCGCGCATGTCGTTGGCCCACTCCAGGCCACCCAGCATGAGGACGTTGGTCGCGCCGGTGGCCCGGACCGCGTCGACCAAATCCTGCATGCCGGCCGTCTCATAGGGAAGGCCCGTGCAGGTACCGCCGTCTCGCCAGCACCGCCAGCCGACGGTCTTGTCCCAGTCGGCGGCGATCTCCGGGTACGGCTCGTTGAACAGATCGAAGACGACGGCATCATTGCCCTTAAAGGCGTTGGCGACACCGGTCCAGAACTGGGTGGCGTACTGCGCGTCCGGCATCGGTTTCTGGCAGGTCGCGGTGGCGTCCTTGCAGTGCCAATCCGGCCCGTTGGTGTAGGCACCCCGGGTCCAGTGCAGATCGAGGATCGGGGTGATGCCATTGGCCACCAGCAGGTTGACGTAGTCCTTGACGCCCTGCTGGTAGGTGGCTCCACTGGGCGAGCCGTTGATGCCGAGCCAGCATTCCTCGTTCAACGGCACGCGTACCGCGTGGATGTTCCAGGTCTTCATCGCGTCGACGGAAGCCTGGTCGACCGGGCCGCTGTCCCAAAGCCCCTTGCCCTGCACACAAGCGTATTCACCGCTGGAGCGGTCCACACCCAGCAGCCGGTACTGCTTGCCGCTCGCGGTGACGATCTTGTTGCCGGAAACCTTCAGTTCCGGGGCCGGACCACTGGGACCGCTGGTCGGAGTGGTGGTGGGGCTGGGGGTCGGGGATGTCACCGAGCCGGTACAGGTCACGCCGTTGAGCGCAACCGATGCGGGTTCCGGATTGACGCCCTTCCACGCACCGGTGAACCCGATGGAAGCCGACCTGCCCGTATCCAGCGCTCCGTTCCAGTCGAGGCTGGTGGCGGACACGTGGGTTCCGGACTGTGTCCACGTGGCACTCCAGCCGTTGGTGACCTTCTGGTCGGAGTTCGGGAAGTCGAACGTCGCGGTCCACCCTCGCACGGGGGAGCCGAGATTTGTGATGGCCAGGTTCGCGGTGAACCCTCCCGGCCATTGGCTCTGCACCTTGTACGCGACCGAGCAGCCGGTGGCGGCTGCCGATGCGGGCAGGGTGGCGATTGCAAGGCCACCCAGGATCAGTGCACCGGCGGCGCCGGTGGCCATTAAGGCGTGACGACGTTTCACTTGATCTCCTCGTTGCCGTAAGGGATCGATGAGCTCGATACCCAGCTGATCGACGAGCTGGTGAGCCGGTCCCAGGCCGAGGGCCTGCAGCTGACCGGTCCACCAGGCGGGTACTGCGTGCCGTACGGATCAAGGAACCAACAACTGTCGCGCGTTCAGATCCTGTCTTCCCGACGGACCCCACGCGGGCGTCAGCAGCCGATCGGTGAGGAGCCCAGGGTCACGTCGTCGAACCAGAGAGTGTCGTCCCCGGTGCCGTAGCTCTCCCACCCCAGGCGCAGGCCGGTGGGGCGGGGAGGGGTCCCACGGGCGAGCCACTGCCCGTCGACGTTCTGGGTCGCTACCCCGTCCACGTGCAGTCCGGCGACCTCCTGGTCGTCGACCCATGTGCGCATGGACTGGGCGGTGGTGTCGATCTGGAACCGCAGGCACAGCCACCGGCCGGTCGGCAGCGGCGTGCTGAGCGCGACCCCCGCCGGGCTCTGTTCCGGCAGCGTCGCGTCGTCGCTCTCGCGGTTCCACTGCAGCGCGCCGTTCTGCCCGCCGACGCGCAGCGCCCTGCCGCCCTGTGAGGCGTCCGGCATGGATACGAAGGTGACGTGGTTGGTGGGCAGGGCGGTGGTGTGCCGGACCCGCATGCGTACGTACACCACGGGCCCGACGGAGGACAGATCGCGGGTGGGGGCTGCGAAGACGTGGTTGCAGTAGCCGGCGCCGCCGTCGACGCGCAGCGACCTGGTGCCGCTGTAGGCGACGGACGTGTCGACGCTGACCTTCCCCGTGCCCTGGCAGTCGGGTGCCGTGGCCTGCCAGGGGCCCGAGGGCACGGTACCGGTCTGGTCCTCGAAGTCGGAGCAGATCGTCGCCCCGGCGCATTCGGCCGGCGCCGTGGCGGTCGCTGTCGGTGAGGCGGTCGCCGTCGGGGTGGGACTCGCGGTTCCGCCGCACGGCGTGCCGTTGAGGGCAAAGGCGGTGGGAGCCGGGTCGGCGGTGCGCCAGGTGCCCTGGAGCCCGAAGTCCACGGACCCGCCGGCGGCGAGCACGGCATTGTGCGCGACGTTCACGGCGGTCACCGTGCTGCCCGACTGGGTGACCTGCGTCTTCCAGGCGGACGTGACCTGCTGGTCGCCGCCGTATGTCCACTCCAGCCGCCAGCCGTTCAGGGCGGCGCCGAGGTTCGTGACGCGGATCTGGGCGGTGAAGCCGCCGGACCACTCGTTGGTGGTGTACGTGACCGTGCAGCCCGTCGCCGCGCCCTGAGCGCGCGACGTCGCGATGGCGGGAAGGGCCACCGCCACCACGGTCAGCACCAATGCCCAGAGCGGCAGGCGGTGGCGGCGCACGCGTAATGAAGTCATGGCCATGATCATCTCCGGGAGTCAGGACGCGGTGCAGGAGAGTGTGCCGAGGTCTCGGTCGTCGCCGCTGAGCGTCATCCCCCAGGTCGTCGACGCGCCCGGTGTCAGCGAGCCGTTGTAGGAGACGTTGTGAACGGTGGTGGCGGGGCGGGACGGATCCACCACCGCGTTCCAGCGGTTCGCCACGGTCACACCGCCCGGCAGGGTGTGGTGCACCGACCAGTCAGTGACCGGCCGGGACCCGGTGTTGGTGACCGTGACGTCGGCCTGGTACCCGCCCTGCCATGAGCCGGTCAGCTTCCACTCCGCCGTGCAGGCGGTGTCGCCGGAGGGGCTCGGCGCGGGAGTGGGAGGTGGTGTCCCTCCAGAGCTGTCGGTGGTGTAGGGGACGGCGGTGTAGTCCTGCGAGCAGCCTCCCGCGCAGCCTGACGGCAGCGAGAAGGAGTACGTACGGCCGCCGCCCAGCCAGGCGTAGGCTGCGTCGCGGATCCGTATGGTGAAGCTGCTTTGGCCGGAGGCCGTCGCGCCGATGACGTAGGACTGCCCCATGTCTCTGTTCATTGCGGCGTCGGTCCAGGTACCGTTCGCCAGGTACTGGACGCCGTGGATGCCGTTGGGCAGATGGGAGACGGCGATGGCGGGCCAGTACCGCTGGGCTCCCCTGAGGAAGCCGATACGGATGTCGCTGCTGTAGTCCGAGGCCGGGACGAAGCTCCAGGAGACATGACGGTTGTTCCAGTGGTCCGGGTACATCGCCCCCACGGGGGTGCCGCCGATCCGGAAGCGGTTGAGGGAATCGGTCGCCAGGTCGAGGTGGTTCGGGTCGTCCCGGCACCAGGCGTTGGAATCGGCACAGCTGTCCGTGACGAGCATGGTCAGGGTGGCCCCGTTGTACTTGTCGGCCACCCAGGAGCCGTTGCGGCAGAAGGGCCGGCCCGGGGCGCCGTCGTTGGTGCCGGAGCAGTAGTCCCCGATGGTGACCTTGACCCAGCGGCCGCAGTTGCGGCCGTTGTCGAAGACGCCCTTGACCGCTGCGCTTGAGTCCGGCACCGGGCGGGGGTAGGAGCCCGAGTAGTCGCCGGGTGTGTTGAACACGTTGAGCGCCACGAAGTCCTGGCTGTCCAGTTCGCGCTGCGGCAGACCGCAGCCGCCGTAGGGGCTGCCGAGCCCGGCGAAGTGGGTCGCGTTGCCCAAGACCTCAGTGGCGGCGGTACTCGCCGCGGGCGGCTGGGCCGCCGCGGCCACGACGGGTAACGCGGCACAGCAAAGCGCTGCCAGCAACACAGCAATGCGCTTTCGGGCGGGCGAGCGGTGGATCGAAAGAAGCTGCATGGGGGGATCCGCCTTCTTCGCGACGGGGCGCCGTGACGTTCCTGTGGGACTCCTCTCGGAGTGAGCGCTGGAGCACCCCCACTGTGGGAGCGCTCCCACAGTCTCCGTATCCGGGACTGTAGAAGAGGGCCATGACCCTGACAAGGGGTCGCGTTCCGTCGGAGTTTTCGCCGTGTCCGGGCTGGGGCGTGTGCCCGGCCCGGACAGGGGGTGGAATCAGTTGGGGTTCGGCCTCTGCTTGGTGCCGCCGCTACAGGTCCACAGCTGGACCGGGGCGCCGTCGGTGGTGGAGGCGCCGGTGACATCGAGGGACAGGCGGGACGGGGCGGGACTGGACTGGACGTCGGTGACGATCTCGCCGGGGTTGAGGTCCCCTGCTGGTGGGCCCCGCCCTGGCAATGAACCGGGACGTTTTTGGCACCCTCCCAGACCAGAGCCGAGTGCTGCGGGCCCGTCCGGCTCAACAGCTCCTCACGCGACTGGGCCCGACCCCCGAGTCCCGCAGTCTGATCAGCAGGCGTCCGATTGTCGGCGTACAAGCGAACGTGCACCACCTCGTACGGATGAAAGTGCACCATTTCTGATGCGGTGACGGGGTGTCGGCC
>NZ_JBXEJE010000046.1:0-78592 GCF_056820935.1 Streptomyces sp. Q2
TGGAACGAACCGACGAGTGGCTGCAGCTCATCACCGACTTCCTCGACAAGCACCACGCCTGAACACACACCACGAGCGGTGCCACAGGGGCCTGGCCCCTCACCCGGACCGCCCGCTGATCACAACTCACCACACGCGAGTTCATGGAGGAATCATGCTCAAGTTCGGCCACCTCGACGAGTCCACCCACTTCCACGACCAGCAGAAGGAGGAGGCCGGCCCGGTCACCATCATCAACACCTTTGTCGCCCCGGAGGGCAAGGAGAATGATGTGGTGGCCGCCTGGACGGACGACGCGGAGTACATGAAGAAGTCGGGGAACCTCCTCTCGGTGCAGCTGTACCGGGGCATCGGCGGCAGTCGGCTCTTCACCAACGTCGCAGTCTGGAAATCCACCGAGCACCTCCGTGCAGCGCTCGGCACGCCGGAGTTCGCCTCGCATCTGGGGAGCTACCCTGCCGGTACCGTGGCCTACCCGCACCTGTACCAGAAGGTCGCTGTCGAGGGCGTCTGCGAAGGGGAATGACGACCGCTACCCGATTGGGGCGGCCGTTCGCCACGCGCACGACGTGTATTCCCTGGTCAGCTGTCGGCTCGCGCCGACGGCACCGATCTGTGTCCTCTGACCGGCCGGCCGGTGCCCGAAGTACTCAGCCCGGTCCGCGCAGAGAAAGACTCAGCGGCAGGACGTACGCGAGGACGCATGAGGCCGGTCACCAGGAGAGGGCGTTGCTGGTCCGACGGTCGGGACGGGTCGACGGTGATGGCGGTACCTGGAGCTGTTTCCCCAGGTACCGCCGGAAGGCCGGCAAAGCCGTTCGACTCCCCCGGGAAGGCGGGAGCGTCACCGCAACGGCATCGGCCCGCCCTCCGCGGCGGCGAGCGCCTTCATACCGCCTCGACGGACTCTGCCTCGTCACGGACGACATCCCGCAGACGTTTCTTGTCGATCTTGCCGACCTTCGTCAGCGGCAACTCCTCCACGACCAGCAGGTCTTCGGGGAGTTTGTAGCGGGCCACCTGCATCGCGGTGAGGGCGGCACGCACCGATTCGAGGCTCAGGTGGGTCCCCGGCTCGACGACCACGACCGCGCACACCCGCTCCCCCAGGTCGGGGTCGGCCTTCGCGACGGCCGCGACGCGGGCGACACCGGGCAGGCGGTAGATCAGGTTCTCGACCTCCTCGGCGGAGATCTTCTCGCCGCCCCGGTTGATGAGGTCCTTGTCCCGTCCTTCGACGACGAGATTGCCCGACGGGTGCAGCCGGACGATGTCACCGGTGCGGTACCAGCCGTCGGCGGTGAACGCTCGGGCGTTGTGCTCGGCGGCCCCGTAGTAGCCGCGTGGGGTGTACGGACCGCGGGTGAGCAGCGCGCCCATCTCGCCGGGCCCGACCGGCTCGTCAGAGGCGTCGACGACGAGGATCTCGTCGTCCAGGCACATGGGGCGACCCTGCGTCTCGATCTTGATCTCGTTGGGGTCGTCAGGGCGCGTGTAGTTCAACAGCCCCTCTGCCATGCCGAACACCTGCTGGAGCGTGCCACCGAGCACGGGTTCGGCGCGGCGGGCGACCTCCGGCGCGAGGCGGGCGCCCCCCACCTGCAACAGCCGTAGGGCCGGCGGGGCGGGGTGGCGGCCGGAGGCCACCGCGTCGATCCAGCGCTGGACGACGGCCGGTACGGCGGCGGTGACCGTCACGCCCTCGGCGGCCATCAGCGGCAGCACCTTGGCGGGATCCGGGGTCCGGGCCAGGACGACCCTGCCGCCGTTCATGAGAGTACCCAGGATGCCGGGGCAGGCCAGGGGAAAGTTGTGGCCGGCGGGCAGGGCCACCAGGTAGACGGAGTCGGCGTCGAGGCCGCAGACCTCGGCGCTGCGCCGCGCGTTGTACTCGTAGTCGTCATGGGTGCGGGTGATGAGCTTCGGCAGTCCGGTCGTACCGCCGGAGAGCAGGAAGACGGCGATGTCGCCGCTGTCCGGAGCGATGTCGTCGAGCCGGGCCCGTGCGCCGGCCGGGTCGTCGGCCGGTTCGGCCAGGGCGCGCAGGTCCGTGGCGTCGGTACCGGCAGTGCCACCAGCGACGAGCAACAGCCGTACGCTCGGGGTGGCTTCGGCGACCTCCCGCCCCAGGGCCTGGTGGTCGAAGTCGCCCAGTCGGTCCGGCACGGCGATCGAGGTGACCTCGGCATGCGCGGCCAGGTAGCGCAGTTCGTGACCGCGGTGCGCGGGCATCGCCATCACGGGAGCGATTCCGGCCCGCAGACAGGCAAGGGTGAGTGTGACGAACTCCCAGCCGTTGGGCAGCTGGAGGAGCATCGCATCACCGGGGTTAAGGCCACTGTCCAGCAGGCGGCATGCCAATCCGTCGGCCCTGTCGACGAGTTGGCGGTATGTCAGGCGCGTGTCGCCGTCCACTACGGCCACTGTGTCGCCGTAGGTCTCCGCCCAGTCGTGCAGGTACGAGCCGAGCGGCCTGCCACGCCAGTAGCCGGCCTCGCGGTAGCGGTCGGCCGCCTCCTTGGGCCAGGGCACGAATCCCTCACGTGTCATCGGATCCTCCTTGATCCCGGGGGTCACGCAGCAGCAGTACGGCGTCGAGCGCGACGAGGTCGCCGTCGGGCAGGACGCGCAAAGGGTTGATCTCGCATTCGGCCACGGTGTCGTCGGCGGCGAGGGAGGCCAGGGCGAGCAGCACGTGGGTGAGTCGCGCACGGTCGACCGGGGTGGCGCCGCGCGCGCCGAGGAACAGCTGGCGGGTGGCGAGCTCGTCGAGCATCGCGTGGGCCTCGTTCGAGGACAGGGGCGCGAGGCGCAGGGAGACGTCGCCGAGGATTTCGGCGGCCGTGCCCCCGGCGCCCAGAGCAAGCACGGGGCCGAAGACCGGGTCCCGGCGTACGCCGACGATGAGTTCGGGACCCGCGGGGGCCATCTGTTCCACCAGCAGCGCGGAGCTCACGGGCATGCGGGCAAGGGCTTCGTCGAGCTCCTCGTGCGTGCGGATGCCGACCTGGACTCCGCCCACTTCCGTCTTGTGCAGGATCTCCGCGTCGAGGATCTTCACGACGACCGAGCCGCCGAGCTCGTCGAGAGCCGCGTGCGCCGCGGCCGGGTCGGCGCACACTCGGCGTACGGGCGTACGGATGCCCAGGTCCGCGAGGACGCTCTTGGCGGTGTGCTCGTCGACCGGGCCCCGAGGGGGCAGAGCGGGCGCATCGGAGCTGGTGACGACGGTGGCTCCGAGGCGGGCGCGGGCAACCGCGTCCTCGACGAGCGCGCGCACCATGGTCGATCCGGCGGCCGGGGTGGCCGCGCAGGGAATGCCGGCTTCACCGAGGTCCCGGCGGGTCCGCCGGGCCTGTTCCACGGGGCCGCCGACGACGGCGACGAGCGGGGTGGCCGTACGGGCGGCGGTCAGCGCGGCCGGGAGGTCCACGGTGGTGGGTTCCAGCAGCCCGTAGACGGCGGTGACGTCGATACCGGGGTCCTCCGAGACCCGCTCCACGATCTGCGTTGTCGTGGGCGACGGGCGGCCGGTGTCGACGGGGTTGTTCAGATAGGTGAGGGCGGGGAGCAGCACGCGCAGCTCCTTCACCGTCCGTTCGACCAGCGGGGGAACCTGGATGCCGTGGGAGCGCAGGTCGTCCGTGAGCAGCAGACCGGGTCCGGCCTGGGCCGTGACCAGGCCGACGCCCGCACGGGGATGCGCGGGGAGTCGTACGCGGCTCAGCGCGGTGATCGCGTCGACGAGGTCGCGCTCGTCGTCGACGAGGACAGCTCCGGCCTGGCGCAGGGCCGTCCTGGTCACGCGCCAGGAGGTGGCCAGGGCACCGGTGTGGGAGCGGGCGAAGTCGCCGATGTCACTGCGGCCCACGACCAGGGCCACCACGGGGACACGATCGGTCAGACGCCGTACCGCCTCGGTGAGGCGGCGGCCTTCCGCGGCGGTCTCCACGTGCAGGGCGACGGCCCGTACGCCGTCGTCCTCGGCGAGGTGGTCGAGGACGTCGGCCTGGGTGATGTCCAGGCTGTTGCCCAGCCCGACCCCGAGGCGCAGGCCGACGCCGACCTCGGCCAGGGCGAACGCCAGCGCGTGGTTCACGCCGCCGCTCGCGGCCACGACCGCCACCGGACCCGGTTCCAGGTCGGGCGCGCCCGGGACGAAACTGGCCGTGAGCCGTCGGTGAGGGACGAGGAAGCCCGAGGTGTTCGGTCCGAGGACGCGGATGCCGGTGTGCCGTACCACCTCGGTCAACGCCTGCTGGTGCAACGCACCGTCACCCCCGGCTTCCGCGAATCCGCCAGCGCACACCAGTGCGGCGCGGGCGCCGACGGCTGCCGCCTCCCGCAGTGCGTCGGCGGTCACGGCGGCCGGGATGCAGGAGACGACCAGGTCGGGCGTGATGCCGTGACTTGCGGCGGCCTCGCCGACGGTGGTGAAGAAGCCCCGATCGGGGTCCGGGCGGCCGGAGTTGACCTTCATCACCGGCCCCGGGAAGGAGGCCAGGGAGTCGGCCATGGCCGCGCCGAGCTTCCCGGGCGTGGCCGATGCGCCGAGCACGGCAATGGCTCGGGGTGCGAACAGCGCGTCCAGGGCGGTCACTTGGTGCCTCCGACGAGGTCGGCCCGGCCGGAGAGGACGAGCGTGGTCGCGGTGTCGTCGTCGTACACGCCGACGATCGCGGCGGGCAGGCTGTGCACGAGCCGGGCCTCCTCCGCGACCAGTACGCGGGTCAGCGCCGTACCGCCGCGTACACCGACGAGCAAGGCGCCCGCCTGTGCCGTCTCACGCACCTGATCAAGGGCGAGCGGCAGGCCCTCCTCGGTGTCCGGGGCGTCGATCCACACGCCCGCCCCCGACGACTGACCGCTGAAGGGGACCATCGGGATGCCGGTGCCGTCGGTCCCGGTCAGGACGTCGTCGTCGGCCGTCACCCGCCGGGTCGGAAGGCGGTAAGACCCGCACCGGAAAGGCGTCTTCAGGGGCCCCACATCGTGACGGCCCCGCCACCATCCGTCGACGCGGTCCACGTACAACGCGTCGCGCACGGCGAGTTTGCCCCGCGGGATGCTGCGGGTGAGGAAGTGGAAGGCGAACTGCGTCGGATCGTCGAGCGTGCGGACGTAGCGGCCGAAGTGCTCCCACCAGGACAGGCTGGGCCGCGCCGAGTTCTGGATCTTCTCCACCTTGGGGCGGCGGCGCTCCTCGTAGATCTCCAGTGCCTCCGGCACGCTGTGCGACGCCTCCCCCAGGGCCTCGGCCAGCGCGACCGCGTCCTCCATGGCCATCTTGGTGCCGGACCCGACGGAGAAGTGCGCGGTGTGCGCGGCGTCGCCCAGCAGCACCCACTTGCCCCGTCGCCACGAACGGGCCCTGCGGGTGGCGAAGTTGGCCCAGCGGGAGTTGTTGCCGACCAGCGGGTGCCCGTCGATCTGCTCGCGGAACAGGTCTTCCAGGTATGCCTTGGTCTTCTCGTCGCTCATGCCCGGCGGGGTCGACGGATCGAAGGCGTCGAGACCGGCCCTGGCCCAGGAGTCCGCGTCGGTCTCGACGATGAAGGTGCTCAGCGAGTCACTGATCGGATAGGCGTGGGCGGCGAAGACACCGTGGGGGCCGTCCTGGTGGACGAAAGTGAGCCCGTCGAACGCGTAGGTCGTGCCGAACCAGATGAACTTCGCGCTCGCCACGTCCGCGGTCGGTCCGAAGTCGTCGGCGAACAGGGTGCGGAAGCGGCTGTTGGCGCCGTCGCACACCACGACGAGGTCGAAGTCGCCCAGCTCGGAAGGGTCGCGGACCTCGTGCTGGAAGCGCATCTGCACGCCCTCGGCGCGGGCTCGTTCCTGCAGCAGGCTCAGCAGCGTCTTGCGGACCACGGCCGCCATGCCCATACCGCCCACGCGCTCCCGGGCGCCGTGCACGCGGACCTCGATGTCGTCCCAGTGCGTGCCGTGCTTCTCCAGCGCCTCGCTGAGGACGGGGTCGGCGGCGTCGATGGCGTCGAGTGTGGCGTCCGAGAAGACCACGCCGAAGCCGAACGTGTCGTCCGGGCGATTGCGTTCGAAGACCACGACCTCGGCGTCGGGCCGGCTCCGCTTGAGCAGTGTGGCGAAGAACAGTCCTCCGGGCCCTGCGCCGATGCAGGCAACTTTCATCGTTTTTCCTTCGTGCTCACAGCCACGCGGGCAGCTTCGGCGGGGAGTCCCCGCCGGTCGGGTACAGGGGGCCGGGCACAGGCCGCCCGGTCGCATAGGCGGTCAGGCTGGGCAGGTCACCACTGACCACGACCGGCTCGACGCCGCCCGAGTCGCCCAGAAGCCAGGTGCGGGCACCGTCCTCGGACCGCAGCCGGACGGAGGGACAGTCCGTACGGCCCCGCAAGGAGGCGGCCACGTCGTCGACGAGGGCCGCGCACACATCGTGCGGTACGTCGTCGAAGCTGGTGTCGATGTCCAGGTCGACGGCGTGGACCCATACCTCCCGCACCCGCATCCAGGGCACCTGAGAGGCGGGCACCTCACGGCCTCGCGCGGTGCGCACGGTCGCCGCCCAGCACTCGTCGGGCAGCGCGGCGAATTCCTCGGCGAGACGGCCGTCGGCCTCGAGCAGCTCGGCACGCAGCTTTTCGGCCGGCTGCCGGGCGCCCTCCTCGATCTCCCGCGCACGCTGGTCGCCGCTTGCGTACATGGGCGTCTCGACACCGGTACGCGCCCAGGCCAGCAGGTTGACGAGTGCGTCGGCGTTACGGGCGACGTGAGCGACGACGTGGGCCCGACTCCAGCCCGGCAGATACGAGGGCCTGGTGAAACCTGAGTCGGTCAGCCGGTGCACGGCGGCTTCGAAGGCCGCCGTGCCCTTGGCCGCCTGCTCCAGCACCACGGTCGGGCCTGCGCTCACCGCGTCTCCCGACGGCAGGTGTTGCGGGTCTCGCCGATTCCCTCGATCCGGGTGACGAGGAGTGAACCGTCCTGCAGATAGCGGGCGGGCTTGCGGGCGTGGCCGACCCCGCCCGGAGTGCCGGTGGCGATCACGTCACCGGGCACGAGGGTGATGATCTCGGACAGGTACGCGACCAGGGTGGCCGGGTCGAAGACGAGGTCCCCGGTGTCGGCCTTCTGGACCGTGTCGCCGTCGACCTCACAGGTCAGGTTCAGGCCCTGGGCGGAGACCGCGGGGTCGTCGGCGGTCACCAGCCATGGTCCGATGGGGGTGGTGGCCTCGAAGGTCTTGCCCTGGTCCCACTGGGTGGTGCGGTACTGCCAGTCGCGCGCGGTGACGTCGTTGAGCACGGTGTACCCGGCGATCGCGGCCCGCGCCTGCTCCGTGTCGGCGTGCCGGACCTCGGCCCCGATGACGACGCCGAGTTCGGCCTCCCAGTCCATCTGCGCGGACCCGGCGGGCAGGGTCACGTCGTCGTACGCGCCTACCAGCGCCCTCGCGAACTTGGAGAACAGCGTGGGGTGCGAAGGGAGTTCGCGGCCCATCTCCAGAATGTGGGTGCGGTAGTTGAGACCGACGCACACGACCTTCTCCGGCGCGACGACCACGGGGGCGTAGTCCAGGGCGCCTTCGTACGTGTCACCGTCGGCGTCCGCGGCACGCGTCGCCCAGTCACTGTGGCGCAGGAAGGCCACCAGGTCGCTCTCGCCGAGGTCGACGGCCTTGTCCTCGTCGACCCGGACGGCGCGCGTGGTGCCGTTGACGCGGATGGTGGCGAGCTTCACTTGTGTTCTCCTCGGGAGGTACGGGCGAGACCGAGGGCCTCGTAGACGGGCTCGTCGCTGAAGCGGAAGAGGTCGACCTGGGTGCGGGCGGACAGCGAGACCTCGCACCAGGAGGGGACGACGAACAGGTCGCCCTTGGCGATCTCGAAGACCTTGTCGCCGACCTGCGCGACCGCCTCGCCCTCGAACACCTGCCAGACCGCGGAGCCGACCGTGCGCACCGGGGTGGTCCGGGCGCCGACCCGCAGTCGGCGCATCTCGGTGCGCATCGTGACCAGGGCGTCCTTGCCGGTGGTGGGGTTCGAGAAGCGGACTCCGGCGTGCCCGGGCTCCAGCACGCCGGGGACGCCCTCGTCCTCCAGTTCCAGCTGGGCGGTCAGAGCGGCGTCGGTGTGCTCCCAGCGGTACGCGTTCAGCGGGGAGTTGGGCTGGTCGGGCCGGCTGATCGGGCGCAGTCCGGGGTGGCCCCACAGTCGCTGTCCGCGTGAGCGCTCGGGGGTTTCACGGGTGGAGAGCTCGTCGGGGCCGAACTCGAAGAAGCCGGCGTCCAGTTTGGAGACGAGCGGAATGTCCAGGCCGTCGAGCCAGGCCATCGGCTCATCGGTGACGTTCTGGTGCTCGTGGAACGCCCAACTCGGCGTGAGCAGCAGGTCACCCCGTCGCATCGCCACCGCGTCGCCGTCGACGTTGGTCCACACGCCCTCGCCTTCGACGACGAACCGGAAGGCGCCCTGGCTGTGCCGGTGCGAGGGGGCGACCTCGCGCGGGCCCAGGTACTGGATGGCGGTCCACAGCGTCGGGGTGGCGTAAGGCAGGCCCGGAAGGCCGGGGTTGGACAGGGCCATGGCGCGGCGCTCGCCGCCACGGCCCACCGGCACGAGCTCTCCGGAGCGCTGCGCGATGGGCAGCAGCTCCGCCCATCGCCACAGGTGCGGCACCGCGGCAGGCTGCGGCGACATCGGCATCAGGCCGTCCACCTGCGTCCACAGCGGGATCAGACCCGCGTCCTCGAAATCCGCGTACAGCTCGTCGAGCAGCTTGCGCTCGGTCTGTTCGCTGGTGGTGTCGGTCATGGAGAACCTCCACGTTCGTGTCGTACGGCGACCGCCGGAAGAAGCGCGCGTCGTTCCGCGCCGTCCCTGACGCTACGCCGCAATTTCCCCTCACCGGAATCCATGAGGGGTAGAATTCCTTTATGGAGAATTCAGGCAGTCTTTCGCCGAGCCCCTCGCCGAGCCCCTCGTATCCGGTGAGCGCCGCCGGCAACGCCCTGCGCGTCGTACGGCTGCTGCACGAGCTCGACGAGCTGCGGGTGATGGACGTCGCCGACCGGCTCGGCGTCGCGCGCTCGACCGCGCACCGGATCCTCGCGATGCTCGTCTTCGAGGGATTCGCCGTGCAGGACCGCCACAAGGTGTACCGGCCGGGGCCGGCTCTGCGGGCGATCAGGGGAAGCCAGGCGGGCCCTCCCCCGGATCTGATCACCATCGCCCATCCCCACCTGCAACGGCTGGCGGACGCCGTCCGGGAGACGACCCACCTGATGGTGCTCGAGGGCAACGGCAGCCGCTTCCTCGACGGCGTGGAGGGCTCCCAGGCACTGCGCGTCAGCTACCGCACCGGCACACTCCTGCCCGCCCACGTGACCTCGGGCGGCAAGGCACTGCTCGCCGCACTGCCGGCTGACCGGCTCCGGGCCCTCTACCCCAACGGGCTCCCCGAGGACCGGGCCAAAGCTCCCAAGGACTTCGAGAGCCTGATGAAGGAGCTGGTGTCCGTGCGCCGCCACGGCTACGCCCTCAATTTCCAGGAGAGCGAGCGCGGAGTGCACGCCGTCGGCGCGTGTGTGCGCGACCGTACGGGTGCCGCCGTAGCCGCCGTGGTCGTGGCGGCTCCGTCCGTCCGGTGCACCCGCGCGCGGCTCACCGAACTGTCCCAGCCTCTCCTCACGACAGCGCGGGACATCGGTCAGGGACTGTGAACGGCAGCGGCGCGCGCCACCTCGACCCATGGGATGGCGCGCGCCGTAACAGTCGTCGAGGAATGCCGCACGACCTCCGCGAAGGGACCCCGGTGAACGCGCAGTCGCAGTCGGAGTCTCGAACGATCTCTGGTCACAGCCTCAGAACGCGCTCGGCGTTGCCGTGCGCGATGCTCGCGAGGTCGGCCGGCGCGTACGGTGCCGAACGCAGGAACGCCACCGCCTCGGCGCTGGACTCGAACGGGTAGTCGATGGAGAACAGCACCCGGTCGACACCGACGGCATGGACGGCTCCCAGCAGCGCGGCATGGGACATGACTCCGCTGGTGGTGGCGTACACGTTGTTCCGCAGGTAGTACGAAGGCTGGTGCCGCACCCTCTTCTCAACCGGAACCTGGACGGGGTAGCGGCTGTCGAGCCGAGCCATCTGGAACGGCAGCAGCTCGCCCATGTGACCCAACATCACTGACGCGCCCGGGAACTCGTCGAACACACCGCCGTAGATCAGCCGGAGCGCATGGGCGCCCACCGTCGCGGTCCAGCCCCAGGACGGTCCGACCAGCAGGGGATACCCGTCGAAGACGCGCCACTTGTCGGCCGGAATGACAGCGGGATGCAGATACAGCGTCACGCCGAGGCGCTCCAGCTCGGCCCATACGGGCCTGAACTGCGGCTCGTCCAGGTAGTGCCCCCGTACATGGTCGTTGTACAGCACACCCTTGAGCCCGAGCTCCTTCACCGCTCGACGCAGCTCCACGACCGCGGCCTTCGGGTCCTGCAACGGAAGCACCGCGAAGCCCGCGAACCGCTTCGGATGACTGGCGACCACCTTGGCCAGATGGTCGTTGACCTGCCGCGCCACGGCCACCGCCTCCGCCGGATCCTCGATCACTTCCAGACCCGGCGTGGAGTACGAGAGGACCTGCATGTCGACGCCGTTGGCGTCCATGTCCGCCAGCCGCAGTTCGGTCACGTCGTCCAGGCGCCGGAACCACTCCCGCTTGGTCTCTTCCGTCGCCTCCAAGCGCTCACGGATCCCTGCCTCCTGCCGGATGACTCCGGGAATGGAGAACGCTTCCTCCACGGCCACGATGCGCATCTTCTTCTCCTTTTTGGCGTTCCGATGGTCTTTCGAGCCGCCGACCGTCATGGAGTCACGGCTGCCAGGGACCACCTCCGCGGCGAGCGCGGGTTGTCCCGCAGCCAGACCGCCGACCACGGCAGTTCCCCCAGCAGCGGCAGCAGTGGCGATGAATCTTCGCCGGGTGGACTTCGCAGGAGGCTCGGTGCGGGGCTCCGCGGGCGGATCCATGGCTTGGAAGGAACGGTCGTCGGGCATGTCCACTCTCCCTCTGGGGCGCGCGGGTGATTGCCAGGGTCCTGCCGATGGCTGTTGCGCTCCGCGAGGGTGCGCGTCGTTCGCGATCAGGCCGATGGCCCTTCGAGCCGCAGCCGTCGAAGGCATGGCGGCGGGCAGGGAATGGGCTGGTGGTGACCGGCTCGAAGAGTTGACGGGCCGCGTCCGACGACCGGGTCACACTCCGGAGTGCTCCTGGGTGACGTGGGGCTACGACCCACTCCCTCTCTTGAACTGGAGCCAAGCTAGTTCTAGGATATTTTCCAGTCAAGGCCAGTGACGTAGCCAGATAGACTCGGCCTTACCTCATGACTCATAGTCAAGAACCCGAGCGGTCTGTCAGTCTGTACCGACCGCCACGGCCAGCCCACACACGGGCTACCCCGGATCGTCAGACTGGTCAGCTTCCTGGTCCGCCCCGCATGAGCCGCGTGGTCGGGGTCTTCTCGCGCAGGGTCCTCCCGGGGCGGGTGAGCCGACGGCTGTGCCGGGCCTGCGATGAGCCGCGTAACGATCTGAAGGAACGTGACAGTGGAACAGACCATGATGGCGGTCCGCCTGTTCGAACATGGCGGGCCCGAGGTGCTCAAGTACATCGAGGCACCGATCCCCGACATCGGCCCCGACGACGTCTTGTTGCGCGTGCACGCCACGGCCGTCAACAGCTGGGACCTGCGCTACCGCTCGGGCAACCTGCCCCAGCCTCTCCCGGGACGGCCGGCCTGGCCCCTGCCGTTCCAGCTCGGCCGTGACGCGGCCGGTGAGATCGTCGCCACCGGCGAGAACGTCACCCGCTGGCGCACCGGCGACAGGGCGGTCCAGCTTCCGCACCCGCCCTGCCGCAACTGCGCCCTGTGCGTACGCGGACTCGAAAACCTGTGTGTCGACACCGCCTATCCCGGACACCAGGTCTTCGGCGGATACGCCCAGTACGTCGCGCGCCGCCAGGACGCCGTCCTGCCCATCCCCGACGGCGTCGACTACGAGACGGCCGCGGCCACCATGTGGACCTACACCACCCCGCTCAACTGCGCCCGGCAAGCGCCCGTCGGCCCCGGCGACACGGTGGTCATCACCGGCGCCAGCGGCGGAATGGCGATCGCCTGCGCACAACTGGCCAAGCTGAGCGGGGCCACCGTCATCGGCACCACAACCAAGCCGGACCGCGACGAGGCACTCCGCAAGCTCGGCTACGACCACATCGTGCACTCCACAAATCCCCGGATGCCGGCACAGGTACGGGAGCTGACCCACGGTCTGGGCGCCGACGCCGTCTGGGACTGCGTCGGCGGCAACGACTTCTTCCAGCTCTCCCTTGCCTGCACACGCCTCGGCGGCACGGTCATCGTCCTTGGCACACCGACCGACCAGGGATCCCGCCTCGAACTGGACGTGCTCGCCCTCATCGGCCAACAGGTCAAGATCGCCAGCGTGCGCGGTGCCACTCTGCGCGACCAGCAACTGTGCCTGGAACTGCTGGCAGACAAGAAGATCACCCCGATCATCGACCGCGTCTACCCTCTCGAAGAAGCGGCCGAAGCCCACACCTACCTCGAAAGCCAACGACAGACCGGCAAAGTCATCCTCCTGCCCTGACGCCCGGGCAACCACCGAAGGGGTACGGGTGCGGTCCGGGGCGGCGGTCTTCAGGGGCCGCCCCGCCGCTGTTCGCTGCGTGACCCCGTCGGCGGCTTTCCCTGCTCCACGGCCTACGTCCGGGGTGTCTCCCCTTCTTCAGGGAGACACCCCCGACTGCGTCAAGAGCGCTCAGTCTCGCGCGGCGAACGCGGTGGCCGCTTCCTCGAAGGACGCGGGTTCACGGTCGAGCAGCATCCGCAGGACGTTGCTGTTGCCGCGCAGGCCGTGCCGGTCGTAGTCCTGCCACATGGCGCGCATGTCCAAGGCTCGGGACGAGGAGTCGGCCACTCCCGGCGGGAGCGGTGCGACCGCCCAGTCCACCGTCCTCGCCTCCAGATCCACTCCTCGTGCCCGCCCGGCGAGACGCACGGCCTCGGCCAACGTCAGGGCGGGTCCGGCGAGTTCGTAGGTAGCCGAACCGTGCCCCTGCTCGGAGAGCACCCTCACTGCGGCTTCCCCGAGGTCACGCAAGTCGATGAACGAGAACTCGTTGCCGACGTCGAACGGCACCTCGACGGGGCCGGCCGGAGCCCTCCCCCACGTCGACAGGACGATCTGCGCGAACATCGAGGGCTGGAGGACCGTCCAGTTCAACGGCGAGGCCCGCACGGCGGCTTCGGCGTTCGCCTTGCGCAGGTGGTGGCGCAGCCCGGGGGTGTGCGGGTGGAGGACGGACAGATACACGAACCGGCGGGCGCCCGCGTGCTCAGCCGCCTCAAGTGCCCTGATGGCGAGCACGTCCTCCTCCGGGTGGAACGCCGGCGGAATCATGAACACGAAGTCCGCGTCCTTCAGCGCCCGACGGACGGTGTCCGGCCTCTCCAGGTCGGCCTCGACAATGTCGTCCACGCCCAGGGCAGCCACCCGTTCCCGCTGCGTACGGCTTCTGATTCGGACACTTTCCCGGCCTCCTCCTGCTGTTGTGAGGCGGCTCCGCGGAGCCGTGACGTGCTCGTGCGTCGCGTCAGGGGTTGATCACGGTCATCCACATCGGGTCGTCGGCACGTTGCTCTATGGCGTCCATGGCCTTGAGCGCTTCGGTGAGCGGGAACCGATGGGTGATGAGCTCGTCGGCGGTGAGGGTGCCTGTCTCGAGCAGCCGCAGGACATCCGTCGTGTCCTGGCGGGTGCACGCACGAGTGGTGACGAAGCGCCAGCAGTTCATCATCAGGGCGAGAGGGGGCAGCGACAGCGGGGTGGAGTTGGCGCCCATGTGCACGAGTGTGCCGCCGGTGGCCATGCCGGCCATGGTCTGGCCGAGGGCGGGACCCTCCGGGATGAAGTCGATGACGGCATGGGCTCCCGCGGGTGCCAGCTCGCGCAGCCGGCGAGTGAGCAAGCCGTTGGTCGACCAGTCCTCAGGGAGTTCGTCGAGTGCGACGATGTCGGCCGGTATGCCGCCGGCGAGCCCCGCGACGCGCTGGAGACGCTCTGTGTCGCGGCCCACGAGGATGAGACGGGCGACTCCGAAGTGCTCCGCGAGTCTGACCGTCGCGGTTCCCATGGTGCCGGTCGCGGCGGTCACCACGAGAGTGGCCCGTTCCGGAAGGTCGGCGCACTTGAGTGCGCGTACGGCGTTGGCCAGATCCTGGACCTTGGCCGCGACGTCGAAGCTGACGGAGTCCGGCAGGGAATCGATCAGCCAGTGCGGGACACGGACGTACTCCGCGAGTCCGCCGTCGTGGTACTGCTCGTACAGGGGCATCGGAGCAGCGCCGAAGCCGGCGTGGCCGAGCATGGCCTGCTGGGCGCACATCATGTCCCGGTCGGTACGGCAGTAGTCGCACTCACGGCAGTTCAGCAGGGGGTGGACCCGCACCCGGTCGCCGACCGCGTGGCCGGTGACGTCGCGGCCGACGGCGGAGACGACGCCTGCGGCCTCGTGTCCCAGAGTGGTGGGCAGGTGCTTGATCGCCCCCATCTGGAGCAGGCGCATGATGCCCGGCGCCAGGCCAGCGGAGGCGACCTTCACGACCACGTCGAGCGGACCTGGCTCGGGGACGGGTATCTCGTCCAGTGCGAGTGCTTCGGCGCCTTGGTGCGCTCGCAGGGCAAGCATTGTGGCCATCAGTGGACCTCCACGGTGAGGCTCGGAAGTTGTTCGGGGGTGTAGGCGTTCGCCGTCCGTGCGGTCTCGGCGACCTGGTGCAGTTCCTGGTGCGAGAGGAGACTGACGTAGTCACCGGGCTCGGTCACCACGCTGGCGTGGGAGATCCCGATCGGGATGCGGACGAAGTCACCCGGCTCCAGGTCGACGATGCCCCGCTGGGTGATCAGCGTGCGGTGGCCGTGGGCCTGGTACTGGATCTCGTCGGCATCGAGGGTGCGCCGGTAGCGGCGCTGTCCGCCAGGGGTGGTGGTGACCATGCCGAGGCGGATGCGATCGGTCGTGTACAGCCAGGTGACGTCCTGACCGGGATCGGCCCGGAGCACCGTCATCCGCCGGTCCTCCTGGTGCACCTGCTCGAGCAGGAGTTGTTCGTCGACCCCGAAGACGGTGACCTCGTGGCCGGCCGCGGCCATGCACTGGGTAATCGCCTCGTTGGCATCGCCGGGCTGCCAGCCGGGAAAGGGCGGGAACACGGCCCCCGACTCCCGCTGGGCCGGCGCCAGCTCGGTGACCGGTGCGGGGATGTAGAACAGCAGGTGGCTGTCCTCGCGGCCGTAGTTGTCGTGGGCGACCCCGCGCGGGATACGGGAGAACTCGCCTGACTGGAACTCGATCACGCCGAGTTCCGACATCAGTGTCCGCTCGCCGCTGATCTGGTAGGAGATCTCATCGACGTCGCAGTTACGGTGGTAGAACGGCTGCCGGCCGTCCATTTTCTGCCACTCGACACGGATCTCGTCGTTCTCGTAGACATCGCGCGGCCGGGCGAACGCCTCCGGCTCGTACTGCTGCGGGTAGTGCACCACGGTCAGCGGCGGGTGCTCCGCCCACAGCTTGACGGGCACCTTCGGGGGATGCGGCGGCGAGAGAAGCAGGTGCTCGTCGCGGACGACACTGCGCAACGGATGGTCGGAGCCCAGGACCATGACATCTTCAACGACACTCACGGGGACCTCCTTGTCCTTGGGTGAATGAGTGGATCGACCCGGGTGAGGGGGGAATGTGTGCCGCGGCCTGTTGCCCGAAGCGCACGGCGGTGCTCACCTCTTTCGGCCCCAGTACATCTCGATGCCCTTCCATTCCATGACCTGAGGGCTGTCGACCTTGTCCCCGAACGCCTCGCGGATCTCCTCTCCGGAGTAGTAGGGGATGTCGTCCACCGGGACATGCCCGAAGAGTTTGTCGAACCACTGCCGAAGGTGGACGTCGGAGTCGACACGGGAGTAGAACGTCGCTCCCTTCAGGACCGCTTCGGCCAGCACGATGCGTCGACCGGGCTTCATCACCCGCAGCAGGTCCGCGGCCGTCTCGGCCCAGTCGTCACAGTGCTGGGTCGCCTGCAACACAGCGACGCAGTCGTATGCCTCGTCGTCCACCGAGTCCGTGTACGACCAGCGCCAGCAGCCGACCTGGCCGTTCCGGCCGGGAATCTTGCCCAGGACGGCGTTTCGTCCGTCCCTGATGATCTCCACGGTGTCGATGACGCCCTCCGGTCCCACCAGGGCCCGCATGTCCTCGACCCACCCGGCGGGCGCGATGCCCTCACCGATGAGCAGGACCCGGTCTCCGGCACGGAGTTCGAGGAGGCCGTAGACGATTTCGGAGATCGGCCGGGCCAGCTCCTGCCAGATGTACGGCAGGCCGCCGGCGATGCCCATGGCCATTTCCCACTTCACCCGCTGCTCGGTGTCGTGGACCTCCGGACCGAAACGCTCCTCGTCCCACGGCTGGATGTACTCCCACGGGTCTCCGCCGCCGAAGCTGTCCTTGGTTTCCGTACTCATGTCGTCATGTCCTCCGTCGACTGCCGGAATCGTGTGGTGAGGGCGGCATTTCTCCGGCTGGAACGCCACCGCCGCGCCCTGACCAGGGCGCCGATGCCTTCGACCTCGAAGCGCACCTCGGTGTCCCCGTCAATTGGTGAGGCGCAACGGCACCATGGGGCTGCCGCTTATGGGCAGTCACGCGGATGGTCTGCCGTCTGCTGACAGGTCGGTCCCGGCAGCGGGCCGGCCCAGAGCCAGGCAGTGGCTCCCGGTATCGCTGTGATCAGCGGGAGGCACCATGAGGCTCCCTCTCTCTTGAACCAAAGACGAGCGTAGCACCGCACACGATCGGTCAAAAGTCTTGTGTTTTTCCAGCTCTTCCATACAACGACATGCGCGTGTAATTCTGACCTGGGTTCAAGAGATGGGACCATGAGTGGTCCGACCCTTGCTCAGGAAGGCAGATCCTCAATGTCCGACCAGCACGAGAGAGCCGCATCCCGGCGCGTCCTGATCGTGGGAGCAGGGCCTGTGGGCCTCGCCCTCGCGACCGAGTTGGGGTGGCGTGGTGTACCGGTCACCGTGATCGAACAGGGCGACGGCCATGTGCCCTTTCCAGCAGGCGAAGCGATCTTTTCGCGCACCATGGAACATCTGCGCCGCTGGGGGTGCGCGGAAGAGGCACGCACGGAGTCGGCACCGCCCCCGGACTACCCGCACCGCACGGTGTTCGCCACCTCCGCCACGGGACGCGTCCTCACCGACTTCGACTACGGGGTCACCAACCGGTCCTCTGGCGTGTACACCCAGCTGACGCCGGAGGGTCCCGCGTTCCTGTCCAAGTTCTCGTTCGTGCCGTTGCTCGCGCGCACCGCCGGCGAACTGCCGGGAGTCGAGATCAGGTACGGCACCCGCCTGGAGACCATGGAGCAGGACTCCGAGGGTGTCCTGGCCGTGGTGCGCGACGTGGCGAGCGGCGCCACCGAGACGCTGGCCGGCACGTATCTGGTGGCCTGCGACGGAGGCCGCAGCGGCATCCGTCGGGCGCTCGGCATCGAGTTCGAGGGCATGTTCGCCCAGGGGCACAACTTCGCCGTGCACTTCCGTGCGCCACAGCTGCTGGACCTGCTGCGGGAACGGCTGGGCGGCCCCGCGGTGCAGATCCACACCCTGTCGTCGGCACGCAGGCCGTACATCACGGTCGTCAACGGCGTGGACGAGTGGCGGCTCTCGGTCTACCTGGACGAGGAGCCCGACCCCGACGACGCGGTCGCCTGGATACACGAGGCCGCCGGTGCGCCGATCGACGTGGAGATCCTCGCAGCGCAGCCCTGGAGCGGACACTGCGTCGTGGCCCGCACCTACCGTGAGGGGCGGGTGTTCCTCGCGGGCGACGCGGCGCACCTGCTGTGGCCCAAGGGGGGATTCGGAGCCAACACCGGGATCGGTGACGCCGTGGACCTCGGCTGGAAGCTCGCCGCGACACTCCAGGGATGGGGAGGCCCGGCGCTCCTGGACAGCTACGAGCAGGAGCGGCGGCCGATCGCCGTCCGCAACGTCACCGAAGCCTCCAGCAACTGGAAGGCCGACGCGCAGCTCGTCCCTGATCCGGTGCTCGACCGCATGGACGCGGAGGGCGAACGGCTGCGACGTGAGCTGGGCGAGGAGATCCGCCGGTCCCGGGCCAAGGAGTTCCGCTGCACGGGCGTCCAGCTCGGCTACCGCTACAGCGGCTCACCGATCTGCGTGCCGGACGGCAGTCCGGAGCCGCCCGACAAGCCGGACGAGTACGTACCGTCGACCTGGCCCGGCTGCCGCGCACCGCACGTCTGGCTGCCCGACGGCACTTCGGTGCTCGACCACTTCGGGCGCGGGTTCACGCTCGTGGTCTCGGGTTCCGCGGACCCGTCGCCGCTGGTGGAGGCCGCCCGCCGGTGTGGTGTGCCGTTGACGGTGCTGCTCCTCGCCGACCCGGCCGCCGCGGAGCTGTACGAGCGGCCGCTGGTGCTCGTCCGCCCGGACGGTCACGTCGGCTGGCGGGGCAGGCAGGCTCCCGCGGATCCCGCCGCCGTGCTCGACGTGCTGCGCGGGGCGGCACTTCCGCCCCGGGACGCGGAAGCGGCCGGTGCGGGGCGGGCGGTGTCAGCGGGAGTCGGGCCTCACCTCGTCTGAGGTACCGCGTTCAGCGCTTCCGCCCCTTGACCGCCGCACTCCTGGCCACGACGGACTCCAACAGGAACCGGATCATCTCGTGGGCCGGTCTGTTCCAGTCGTTGGGTACGTGCGCCCCTTCGAAGACGGCGATCGCGACATCCCGGACGAGGTCGGCATCGATGCCGGAGGAGTCGTCGAGACCGCGCTCGGCCAGGAACTCGTCGACCAGTCCGACGATCCACTTCAGGAAGGTGTTGTGGGCCTCGCGAACCGCCTCCGAATGGGGAAGCCGGTCGTGCATGGCCTGGTGCAGCGGCCGGGAGTAGCGCATGTCGGACAGCCCGCGCACCAGGCGGCTCAGTGGGTCGGCACCGGCCTGCTCCTCGTTCAGGATGCGGATCTCGCGACTGAGCATGCGGTTGATGACGGCGGCGAAGATGTGGTCCTTCGAGTCGAAGTACCAGTAGACGTTGCCCCGGGCCACGCCGGCGGCGGCACTGATGTCCGCCATCGTCGTCTTGTCGTAGCCCTTCGCCAGAAAGAGCTCGGTGGCCGCGGCTAGCAGATCACCCGTGCGCTCCTCCCGGGGGATCTGCTGGCGGTTCCGCGGCATCCCGACTCCTCCCGTGAGTTCACCCCGTCTCCCGTGAGTGTAGACACCCGGCAGGCCGCCCCGTACGCGGGAGGAAGGAGTGCTGTGCCCACCGGGCCCGGCGAGGAGTTCCTGGAAATCCTTCGCCACGGAAGTGGCGGCGCGTTCCACGCCCTGCCATGGCGGACATCAGCGCGGCGGCAGGGGTCGCCCGAGGCGATGTCCACGGATACTGCTCGTCGCGGTGATGGACTCGCCGCATCGGGCGTCGTACGAGCGACTCGACCACTCGTCGGCTGTGCGGGAGGCCCACGAGCGGTTCCTGCACCGGATGTGGTCGAGTTCGGTGGCGACGCGGGCCGTGCCGGCCGGGATGAACAGGCTGGCCCGGTGGGATGCCACGTGCGGTTCTTCGGCGATCTTGAAGTCGTCAGGGCCCCGGATACGGGCAGACCGCACCGCCGGCCAGGTCGGAGCGTTCGACGGTCTCTCGCGAGGGGGCGCGTGTCGCTGTCCGCCGCCAAGGACGACGGCCCGATCGACCAAGCACAGCGCGGCCGGTCGACGCTTGGTGCAGGCGGGCCGCCAGGGGTGCCCTGCCTCCGCCTGAGAACTCCGCACTCGGACCTGCTCGCCGGCGCTCGGTTCCCAGCCCGACGGCTTTCCTCCAGGCCGCCGCTCGTCGGTTCAGTCCGCGGTAGGCCGGGCGAGGCCGTGGTCATAGGCGAAGATCACGGCCTGGATGCGGTCGCGGGCCCCAATCTTGGCCAGGACACGGCCGACATGCGTCTTGACCGTGGACTCGGACAGCACGAACCGCGTGGCGATCTCCCCGTTGGTCCAGCCTTTGCCGACGGCCACGAGGATCTCGCGTTCACGGTCGGTCAGGGAGGTGAGCCTCGTGTCCTCGGCCGGGTCGGTTCTGTGGGAGGGGACGTACCGGGCGTACTCCTCAAGGAGGCGGCGGGTGAGAGCGGGCGCGATGACGGCGTCGCCGACGGCGACCGCGCGGATCCCGGCGAGGAGTTCCTCGGGACGCGCGTCCTTGAGGAGGAACCCGCTCGCGCCGGCCCGCAGGGCGGCGTGGACGTACTCGTCGAGGTCGAACGTCGTGAGCACGAGGATGCGGGAACGCTCGCCGGCGGCGACGATGCGGCGGGTGGCCTCGATGCCGTCCATGCCGGGCATGCGGACGTCCATCAGGACGACGTCCGGGCGCAGTTCGGCCGTCTTGCGGACGGCTTCGGCGCCGTGTCCGGCCTCACCGACGACGTCGGTCTCGGGGACGGAGTCCAGGAGCAGGTGGAAGCCGTAGCGTTGCAGCGGCTGGTCGTCCACGATGAGCACGGTGGTCATCTGTCACCGCCGCTTCCGGGCGTCAGGTCGAGGACGGCCTCGACGCGCCATCCTCCGCCGGCCGTCGGTCCCGCGCTGACATCGCCGCCGTACAAGGCCGCTCTCTCCCGCATGCCCACCAGGCCATGCCCTTCCTCGTTCGGCGGTCCGGATGATGTGTCCGGGCCGGTGTCCTGGACCCTGATGGTCAGCCGGCTGTCCTCGACGAGGATCGCCAGGTGGACCCGGGTGTCGGTGTCGGCGTGCTTCAGGGTGTTGGTGAGGGCTTCCTGGACGATGCGGTACACCGTCAGCTGCACCCCGCTGTCCAGGGCGTCCACCTCTCCGGAGGTCCGGTAGACCACCTCCAGTCCGGCGGCGCGCACCGTGGCGCACAGGACGCCGAGGTCCAGGATGCCGGGCTGCGGGCTGAGTTCGGGTCCACCTGTTGGATCGCCACCGGCCTCGCGCAGCACCCCGAGCACCCGCCGCAGTTCGCCGAGGGCCTGTCGGCCGGTGTCGCCGATGAGCCGCAGGGCCTCCTTGCCTCGCTCGGGTTGGGTGTCCGTGGCGTAGGCGCCGGCGTCGGCGAGCGTGATGATGACGGACAGGTTGTGGCCGACGATGTCGTGCATCTCGCGGGCGACACGGGTGCGTTCGGTGGCCGTGGCCAGCCTGCTGCGCTGGTCGCGCTCGATCTCCAGCCGGGCGGCCCTCTCGCGCAGTCCGGCGAGCTGGGCGCGGCGGATCCGGACCATCATGCCGAGCGCGAGGGCCGCGGTCGCCGTGCTCAGCAGGAAGAAGAGTGCGTCCCCGACGGACATGACCGAGGACACGCGGACCGCGACCAGCACCATGGCGACCGCCATGGCCGCACAGGCGTACGACAGCTCCCGCAGCCGCCCGTGCAGGGCCAGACTGTACAGAGCGATGAAGAGGGCGATGTCCGCGCGCAGCGCGGCGCCCAGGGACCACTGCAGGACGAACACCGCGGCGATGACGCCGAAGGCCACCGCGGGCTTGCGCCGCCGCCACAGCAGCGGCAGTACCAGGCCGGCCTGCAGGGCCAGCATTCCCACCACGGGCAGGTGGGTGAAGGCGACCCGCAACCGGCGCGGGCTGTCGCCGTCGTCCACACCGCCGTGGATCAGGTCGGGCAGGCAGAACATCAGGAAGACCAGGACGACGATGGCGGTGTCCAGCACCCAGGGATGTGTCCGGTCGGCCTGCCGAAGCCGCTGGCCGCCCCGGGAGAGCCGGGCGACCAGCGGTCCCATGCCGCTGATGTCTTCGGTGGTCACGGACGTCACCCGCCCATGATGCGGGCGTCAGACGTCACTGCGTACGAGGCGGTACGCCGCGCCGCCCAGCGCCAGCACCGTCCAGCAGAGGAAGACCAGCAGTCCCGCGCCCGGCGAGAGGGTCGTGGAGTCGTGGGTCAGGGCGAACATCGCCTCACCCGCGTTGGACGGCAGGTAGGGACTGATGTCGTTCTGCCAGGAACTGGGCAGCAGGGAGATGAGCCCCGGGATCAGCATGAACGTGGCGACCAGGACCGAGATCCCGCCGGCCACCGACCGCAGCAGTGCTCCAAGGGCTGTGCCGATCACCCCGACCAGGCAGAGGTACAGCCCTGCGCCGAGCAGACTCCGCAAAACACCCGCGTGGGAGAAGCTCATGTCCGCGGGCGTGCCCGAGACGATGCCGCTCCCGATCAGGAAGGTGACGAACGCACCCAGGGTCCCGACCGCCAGGGCGACCAGCCCGAACACTGCTGCCTTGGACCACAGCACGGGCAGTCGGCGGGGCACCGCCGCGAGCGTCGAGCGGATCATGCCGGTCGAGTACTCGCCCGCCGTGACCAGCACGCCGAGCACACCCAGGGCCAGCTGGGCGAAGTTCGTACCGAACAGGGACAGGCTGACGGTCGTCGAGTCGGCGAAGTCCGAGTCCAGGTTGCCGGAGTCGATTCCCGACTTGTAGCGGCTCGCGGCGATGAGACCGAAGGCGACCAGGAAGAGCAGGCCGAGGCCCAGGGTGATCCAGGTCGAGCGCAGGGACCACAACTTGGCCCACTCGGAGGCCAGCACGCGTCGTCCGGTCACCCGGTAGACGGGTCGGGCGGGGGTGGTGCGCGGTTTCTCGGCGGTTGCGGTGAGGGTGCTCACGCGGGCCTCCCGGCGGCCTCGAGGGTCTCGATGGTCTCGATCCCGGTCGTGGTGCCGTGGTACTCCACGGCATCCCTGGTCAGGTCCATGAACGCCTCCTCCAGCGACACCGTCCGCGCGCTCAGCTCGAACAGCGCGATCCCGTGTTCGGCGGCCTTCAGTCCGATCTCGCGGGCGGTCAGCCCGGTCACCTGGAGTTCCTCGGAGCCGATCCGGCCGGTGACCTCGACGCCCGGCCCGGCCAGTACGTCCCGCAGCCGCGCCGGGTCCTGGGCCGCGACGTTCACCATGTCGCCGCCCGCCTTGCGGATGAGTTCCGCCACGGTCGTGTCGGCCAGCAGCCGGCCGCGTCCCACGATGATCAGGTGGTCCGCCACCAGGGCCATCTCGCTCATCAGGTGCGAGGACACGAACACCGTCCGGCCCTCGTCGGCGAGCCCCTTGAGCAGGTTGCGGATCCAGAGCACGCCCTCCGGGTCCAGCCCGTTGACCGGCTCGTCCAGCATCACCGTCTGCGGGTCGCCCAGCAGCGCCGCCGCGATGCCGAGCCGCTGACCCATTCCGAGAGAAAAGGCGCCGGCCCGCTTCTTCGCCACACTGCCCAGTCCGGCGAGGCCGATGACCTCGTCGACCCGGCTTCCCGGAATGCCGTGAGTCAGCGCGAGTGCCTTGAGGTGGTTGTACGCCGAGCGGCCCGGGTGGATCGACTTCGCCTCCAGGAGAGCACCGACCTCCTGCAACGGCGCCTGGTGCCGGGCGTAGTGGTGGCCGTTGACGGTGACGGAGCCGCTCGTCGGGGCGTCCAGGCCGACGATCATGCGCATGGTCGTGGACTTGCCCGCGCCGTTGGGCCCCAGGAAGCCGGTCACCGTGCCCGGCTTCACGACGAAGTCCAGCCCGTCGACGGCCGTCTTCTCGCCGTATTTCTTGGTCAGCTGCCGTGCGTCGATCATTCGCGTTCTTTCTCTCGGGCTCGGGCGTCCGGTACTTCGACGCCGCACCGGCAACGCTAGGTGCCGAATCACCCCGATCCGGTGGTACCGGGAGGCTGACCTGCGCCGTACTCGTGGTACCGCGGTACTACGCACCCACCTGCGGTGCTGTCCCGCGTTCGTGTGCTCCGACGTGGTCACGGCAGGCAGCCGGCCACCGCGGAGCGCGACCCACCCGCGCCGCACCGGGGAGGCGGTCACGGTGCCTCGAAGACCGGGTCGTTCATTCCTCGTGTCCGGTCACCTCGAGGGACGGCGCCCAGCGCGGGATCTCGCCCCTCCCGGAGACCAGGCGGATGTTCTTGCTGTAGCCGTACTCGCGCAGGGTTTCCGCCGCGGTCTCCCGGCCGAAGCCGCTCGCACCGACACCGCCGAACGGCGCGCCCGTGAAGTTCCGGTTGTAGTTGTTCACGAAGACGAACCCGGTGTGCAGGGCGCGGCTGACCCGCAGCGCGCGCTCTGAATTCGGCGTGAACACCGCGGCGACCAGGCCGAAGTCGGTGCCGTTGGCGATCCTGACGGCTTCGTCCTCGTCACGGAAGGGGATCATCGAGATGACCGGGCCGAAGATCTCCTCCTTCGCGATGCGCATGTCCGGGCTGACGCCGGTGAACAGCGTCGGTGCGACGTAGAAGCCGCCTGCCAGCTCCGGGTCGTCGGGGAGCGGCGCCTGTGCGGCGATCGTGGCCCCCTCCTGGACGCCGATGTCGATGTAGTCGAGCACCCGCTTGCGCTGGGCGGCGGACACCATCGGTCCGATGTGCGTGCCGGGGTCGGCGCCGTTACCGACACGCAGCCGCTTCACCGCGTTGCCGTAGCGGCGCGCGACCTCGTCGTAGATGTCGGCGTGCACCAGGACGCGGGACGCCGAAGTGCAGGCCTCACCCTGGTTGAAGAGACCTCCCTCGATCGCCCACGGCAGCGCCAGGTCGAGGTCCGCGTCCTCGAAGATGATGAACGGGTCCTTGCCGCCGAGCTCCATCAGGGTCGGGGTCAGGTTGTCGGCCGCGGTCTTGATGACGGAGACGCCGGTGGTGGGCGACCCGGTGAACGAGACCTTGCCGACGAGCGGGTGCCCCGCGAGCTGCGACCCGATCGGGCCGGTGCCCGGAATGATGTGCACCACGTCGTCGGGCAGGACGGACTGGATGATCTCCACCATGCGCAGGGCCGACAGCGGGGCCTGCTCCGGCGGCTTGATCACCACCGCGTTGCCGACGGCCAGCGCCGGGGCCAGCTTGCTCGCGGTGTGGATCGGCGGCCAGTTGAACGGCACGATCGCGCCGATGACGCCGTAGGGTTCGAGCACCGTGATGTCCAGCAGACTTCCGCCGTCGTTGACCTGGCCGGGCATGGAGTCGCACAGGCTCGCGAAGTACTCGAAGATCCCGATCGCCGCGTTCACGTCCCAATTGCGCGCCTGGGAAAGGGGTTTGCCGTTGTCACTGCACTCCAGGACCGCGATCTCGTCGGCGTGCTCGCGCACCGCCTGGGCGACCTTCCGCAGCCAGCTGCCGCGTTCGCGGGCGGTGCGGGCCTTCCAGGAGAAGTGCGCGTCGTAGGCCGTCTGAACAGCCTGGTCGACTTCCTTGTCGCCTGCGCCCTGCACGACGGCGAGCGGCGCGCCGGTCGCGGGGTTGTCGACGGTGAACTGATCGGCGGCGTCCTCGGACGACCACCGGGTACGGATCGTGCGTTCGGGTTGTGACGACCTTGCCATGGTTCTGCTCCGTTCAGGGATGTGCTGCGGGGTGACGACTCGCTCGCCGGATGCGGCAGCCGTCGCTTGGTGATGGCCCCCCAGGGCATGAGAACGATCTGGCCGTTCGTGTCTCGGCGTTCCAGCGCTCGGAAGCCCTCTCGAAGTCCGCCGAGCCGGTGGAGACCTTCGCCGGGGATCTCCGGTTCCCCGGCGGCGATCAACCCGTCGTCGCCCCCACCGCGCGAACCCGCTTCTACTGGCCGTCTTCGGCCAGGATCCTGTTGCGTACGCCGGCGAGGGCTCCCGCCATCGCGCCCGCGGGCCTGCCGAAGGTGGTCGCCGAGAACTGGGCTGGGCCGGTCTTGGCCGTGAAGGAGTGCGGGTAGGCGAACTCCCGGAGTCCCTCCTCGCCCTGCTTGCGCCCGTAGCCGCTGTCGCCGCGACCGCCGAAGGGCACGGCGGGGTTGATGGAGAACACCAGGGCGTCGTTGATGCTGGTCATTCCGACGCGGAGTTGACGGGCGATGGCTTCGCCGCGGTCGCGGCTGAAGACGGCGCTGCCCAGTCCGTACCGCCCTGCGTTGATGCGCGCGATGGCCTCCTCCGCGTCGGCGACCTTGACGACGGCCAGCGTGGGCCCGAACGTCTCCTCCGTCACCGCCAGGGCGTCGGGGCTCACGCCGACGAGGATGGTGGGAGTGACATAGCGTTCCCCCACCGCCTCGACGCCACCGACCGTGGCTGTCGCGCCGCGATCGAGAGCGTCCTGGATGTGCTCCCGGATGATCGGGATCTGGGTGGGCAGGGGAACCGGCCCGATCTCCGCGTCCTCGTCGCTGCCGACGCGTACCTGCTTGGCGAGGTCGCTGATCTTCTCGACGAACTCGTCGTGAACCGACTCGGCGACGTAGGCCACTTCGAGGCTGATGCAGCCGTGGCCGGTGTTCTGGATGGCGCCCCAGACCACGTGCCTGGCGGCTTCGTCCAGGTCGGCGTCCTCAGCCACGATGACGCCGTCCTTGCCCCCGAGTTCCAGCAGTACGGGAGTCAGGGTCTGCGCGCACTGGGCGGCCACCGTCCTGCCCGTGGTGACGCTGCCGGTGAACGCGAGCTTGTTCAGGCCGGCCTCGATGAGCGCTCCGCCGGTGGCCCCGAATCCGTTGAGGCACTGGAGGACGTCCGGGAAGTCGGGGACCGCACGCTGCCAGGTCCGGACGATCCACTCCCCGACGCCGGGCGTGATCTGGCTGGGCTTGAGGATGGCGGCGTTTCCGGCCGCGATCGCCTCGATCAGGATGGCCCCCGGCGTCAGGAGGGGGAAGTTCCACGGGCCGATGACACCGACGACGCCGTAGGGCTGGTATTCGACCCATGCTCGCTGGTTGGGCACGGTGGGGCTGGCGGGGAGCTCCCGGCGTCCCAGTACGCGCTCGGCGTTCTCGATGGCGTACTGCACGTGCTCCAGAATCCCGAGCACCTCGACACGGGCGTCGTCCAGAGGCTTGCCGTTTTCGGTGTGGATGAGGGCGGCCCCCTCCTCGCCGCCTACGGCTATCTCCCGCCGCCACGCACGCAGTCGCTCCGCACGGCCCTCGAATCCGAGGTCCCACCAGGGCCCGGCGGACGAGCGTGCGGCAGCGACAGCCGCGACCGCCTCTTCTTTGCCGGCCACGGGGTACCGGGCGAACTCCGCCCCGGTGGCCTGATCGACGGTGACCACCTGGTTGCCGTCCTGCCCGATGGCTCCGTCACGCGTGATCGTCGGGGTGTTGTTGATCATGAACTTTCCCACTTCCTTGGGCCCGCCGACACCCGAGCAGCACCCTGCGGGTGGGGGCAGACGGCCGACACGGCCTTCGGCGCGATGAAGGGCCGCCGCGCGGCGGCGGGGGCGCGCCGACATGAATGACTTCAGCGAAGGCTCGCGAGCCTGACAACCCACAGAATATCAATCGACTGCATTGTGTCAAGCGTTTGATAGCTTGCAAGATTCCTGCTACTCAGCAAGTCCCCCAGGAACGTCACAACGCCGCTGCCCTCATCGAGGTCGCAGCGGCGACAGTTACCTTCAAGCGACCCGAACCGGCCGAGCGGCGGGCGGGCGTGCAGGGTCTCGGGCTCAGCCCATGCTTGAGCGTGATCACCTGCGAACCGGCGCTGGTGAACACGCACCGCGGTTTCTCATGTCGGGCACCACACGGTCCGGGGACTGCCGGTTCAGGCCAACGACCCGGAGCACCTCGCCCAGTTCACCGACCACCGGATCGAGCACCGCCTCCCGCACCGCGCCCTCACCCGGTTCGGTATCCACCCACCAACGGGAACTGCCACCAGGTGAAGCCGACAGGTTCGCGGATTCCTGAGGGCCCAAGGCAGCGAACTGGCTGGCCACTTGAGGTCGAGACGGCGATCGTCCAGCCGGTTGAGGCAACAGGGGTTCGTACGGCCTGTGCTCGGGAGGGTGTGGTGAAGGAGTGGTCTTCTTCCACATGAGGCTTCGCCTGGGCGAAGGGCTCGGGGAGCTCATGGAGGTGGGCGAGCGGTTTACCCCGCTCGCCCGGTCGTTGCACCGTCGGTGGCCGTTGCCCAGGTAGGCGGCGCTCTGTGGCTGTTAGGTGTCGGCCCGGTCGGTCTGGCGCAGCGGCTGGGCTTCAGACTGCTGCTTTGTACAGCCTGGGCACGGTTGTGGGGATCGGCTCTTCCTGGGGCGTTGCGGCCATGGCGTCTTCGCGTGCGGGGGTGAGCGGCGTCTTTCACGTGTTGGCGTCCGACACCGCGAACGTCCTCGGCCACTTCCGGTCGGCGAGTTGTACGGGATCCGGCATTCCCAGGCCAAGACGCGTAGTGCCCTGGGAGTGCAGACGATCGGGCAACTGGCCGTGCTGCGTTGTGCGGCTCACGCTGCGGTGGGGGAGAGCTGCGGCGGGCTCGGGACCACCTGGGCGGTTCATGACACCGGCCGGTGGCGGCGACTTCAGCCCGCTTGGTGGATGGTCGGGCTCGCCGGGCGGTTCAGTGGTGCCGGGAGTGCGCGGTGAGGGCGTGGAGGTTGATGGTTCCGCGCTGCAGTTTTGCGTCGTGGGGTGCGTTGAATCCGGCGTTGGCGATGTACAGCTGGTTGCCGCGTACGGCGGTGGTGGTGGGGGAGGCGAGGCCGTCGTCGACGGTCAGGGCAGTCTCGTGGGTCCCGTTCGGGTGCACGACGCTGACCCGGTCAGTCGGGTCGTTCTGCGCGGCGAAGACGGTGTCTGAGTGGTTGTTGAGGAAGGAGAAGTCGTCGAAGTCGGGGAGCTTGTCGGCGACGGTCTGGATGGGGCCCGGGTCTTTGTGGGCGGTGACCGGGATCCTCAGCAGCGTGCCTTGGTTGAAGTTGCTCACCCATACAGCGCCCTTGTGGAAGCGGACGCCGTTCACGCCCAGCTTGAGGGACGTCTTGGGGTCGGGTGCGAGCTCCGGGCCGGTCAGCCAGACCCTCGCCGCCCCGCGGGAGACGGGCACGGCCCATACCGTGCCGTTGTAGCTGTCGGGGGCGTAGAGGGTACGGCCCGTCCGATCGATGGCCAGGCCGTTGGGCAGGCCGTCGGCGGGCAGGGCGGCCAGACGCTGGGGACGGCCGTGTGGGGGGAGTTTCCAGGTCCCGTTCCGGGAGGCGTCGTCGGAGTTCACGTTGTAGTAGACGGTGCCGTCGTTGCCGCGGGTGTTGCCGGTGATCTGATCGCCTTGGTGCCCGGTGACGAGGGTGGTGCGCTGCCCGGATGCGGTGATGCGCACGAGCTTGGGCGGCTTGTTCGCGGGGGCGCCCAGTAGGGACACGGTCAGGGAGCCGTCCGGGTTGGCGGTGATGTTCTCGGGTGAGTCGCCGCAGGCGAAGTTGAACGCGGCCGCGGTCTTCACCTGGGTGATGACCGGCTGTGAACGGTCTGCTGCGGTGGCGGCGGACGCCGACGGCGTCGAGACGAGAACGGCCGCGAGAGCAGGGATCGCTGCGGCGTGAGTGACGCGAATGCGCATGGTGTTGCTTCCTGTGCAAGCGGCTGGAGGACGACGGAGCGGTGCCGCACGTTCCTGGGCCGGATGGTTCCCCCGGCTGACCACCTGGCGGCGGGAAAACTGACTGCGGATGGGTGACTACGGGAGCGAGACGCAGCGCGGCATCAGGTGTCGAACCGCACCCCGCCGAGCCACGTGACCTTTTCGGGGTCGTGGTGGTCGAAGATGTGGCTGCGGCCCGTGTCCAGGCCGGCGATGCGTGCCATCTCGTCGGCGGTGAGCTGGAAGTCGAAGACGTCGAGGTTTCCTGCCATGCGTTCGGGCCGCACCGACTTCGGGATCACGACGATCTCGCGCTGGACGAGCCAGCGAAGGGCGATCTGGGCGACGGACTTGTCGTGGGCGCGGGCGATGTCGACGAGCACGGGGTTGTCGAAGAAGCCCTGGCCGCCTTCGGCGAGCGGCCCCCAGGACTCGTGCTGGACGCCGTGCTCACGCATCAGGTTCTGGTCGCCCACGCGCTGGAAGAACACGTGCGTCTCGATCTGGTTGACCGCGGGGACGATCTCGTGGTGGGTGATGAGGTCGGCAAGCCGGTCGGGGTAGAAGTTGCTGACCCCGATCGCCCGGGTACGACCGGCCCGGTTGAGGTCCTCCATGGCCCGCCATGACCCGTAGTAGTCGCCGAAGGGCTGGTGGGTCAGGTAGAGGTCGAGGTGGTCGAGACCGAGGCGGTCGAGTGAGCGGTCGAAGGCGCGCTCGGCACTGTCCTGGCCGTAGTCCTGGACCCACAGTTTGGTGGTGACGAACAGCTCGTCGCGGGGGATGCCGCTGGCGGCGATGGCCCTGCCCACGGCGCGCTCGTTCTCGTACGCGGCGGCGGTGTCGAGCAGGCGGTAGCCGGCTTCGAGCGCGGCCTCCACCGCCTGCTGGGTCTGGTCTTCGGGGATTTGGAAGACGCCAAAGCCGAGAATCGGCATCTGAACGCCGTTGTTGAGGGAAACCTGGGGGATCTTGCCGGTCATGGCGGAGACCTTCGCTTTCTGGCTGTGTGTGGGGGCGTCGGCCGGGCAGCAGCCGTCTGCTCAGCGGTGCTTGATGCCGGCCTGGGCGGAAGGGGCGAGGGTGGGTTCGGTGACGGAGACGTCGCCGAGGGCCTGGTCGACGGCCGCCAGCAGGTCGTCCGGCAGCGTCACGCCGGAGGCGGCGGCGGTTCCGTGTTCCGTGTAAGTCCCTGGTCAGCGTCGGCGGACCGCCGGTTCCAGGGCGGGGTTGGCGAAGCTGCTGTCGGCCGGGTTGATGACCGTGCCGGGGGTGACGATGGCGTCGATGCGGTCCAGGACCGCGGGGTCCAGGACCACGTCGGCCGCGGGCAGTTGCGTGTCCAGATGCTGGAGCGTGCGCGGGCCGATGAGGACCGAGACGACCGAGGGATGGTTGAGCGCGAACGCGATGGCCATCTCGATCAGCGTCATTCCGTTGTCCTCGGCCAGGTGGGCGAGGGCTTCGGCCGCCTCCAGCTTTCGCTGGTTGACCGGCAGGGACATGTCGAAGCGGTCGGCGAGGCGCTGCCGGGCCGGGGACGGGGTGGGCAGGTCGGCGTCCTGGCGCCAGCGGCCCGAGAGCCAGCCACCGGCGAGCGGACTGTAGGTGATCACTCCCATGCCGTGCCGGGCCGCGGTCGGCAGGACGTCGGCCTCGATGCCTCGCACGAGCATGGAGTACGGGGCCTGTTCGCACACGAACCGCTCCAGGCGCCTGTCGTGGGCGGCCCACTGGGCTTCGACGATCTGGCTGCCGGGGAAGGTGGAGGAGCCGAGGTAGCGGACCTTGCCCTGGCGTACCAGGTCCGTCAGGGCGCCCAAGGTCTCTTCGATGTCCGTGTCGGGTGAGGGCCGGTGCACCTGGTAGAGGTCGATGTAGTCGGTTCCCAGCCGGCGCAGCGAGTCCTCGACGGCCCGCATGATCCAGCGTCGGGAGTTGCCGCGCTGGTTGGGGTCGTCCCCCATGGGGTTGTGGAACTTGGTGGCCAGGACGATGTTGTCCCGGCGGCCCTTGATGGCCCGTCCGACGATCTCCTCGGACTCGCCGTGGGAGTAGACGTCGGCGGTGTCGATGAAGTTGATGCCGGCGTCCAGGGCGCGTTGGATGGTCCGGGTGGCCTCGTCGTGGTCGGGGTTGCCCCACGGGCCGAACATCATCGCGCCCAGGCATATTTCGCTGACGGACAGGCCGGTCCGGCCCAGCAGACGGTGCTCCATGGTGGTCTCCAACTGTCTTGTACGGCTTGCTCGGATCGAGGTGTCGGATGCTGCACGGGGAGGGCCCGGCCTCTCCGACCGGTGTCAGCTCCGCGCTGATTCCGCTTTGCGGTGGGAGGCGGCCAGCAGGCCCAGCGGCAGCAGGGCCGCGAGAGCGAAGGCGAAGCCGGTCAGCGACGGGCCTTTGAGGCCCAGGCTGGAGGTCAGGGCGATGCCGCCGAGCCAGGAACCTGTGGCGATGCCGACCTGGAAGGCGGACGTGGCCAGGGCCATGGGCAGGGACCGGCCGGCTCCGGCGATGCGGACGACCTCGCCGACCACGATGGGGTTGCAGGCGAAGCCGGCTGCGCCGAGCAGCACGACCAGGACCACGGCCACGACACTGTTGGTCGCCCACAGGGTGATGGCGCCCAGGATCGCGGCCGTGACTGCGGTGGCCGGGATGAGCGTGGTGTAGGGCCGGCGGTCGCCGAGGCGTCCACCGACCGTGGTGCCGGCCAGGGCGCCGATGCCGAAGCCGAGCATCGCCAGCGGCACCACGGCACTCGCGAGGTGGGCCCGCTCGGTCAGCAGCGGGGCGACGTAGCTGTAGGCACCCATGATGCCGGCCTGGATGAGCGCGATGGCCAGGTAGACCAGCCACAGGCGCGGATGCTTGAGCGCGGCCGTCTCGGCGCGCAGGGAGGTGTCGGTGCGTGTGGTGTCGGCGGGCAGCCGGCGGGCCACCACCACGGCGGCGGCCACGGCGAGAGCGGCGAGCATCCAGAAGGGGGCCTGCCAGCCGCCCAGTTGGCCGGCTGCCGTACCGAGCGGGACGCCGACGATGTTGGCGAGGGTGATGCCGCCGACCATGACGCCCGTGGCACGGGTGCTGGCGGCCGGTCCGGCGGCGGCGGTCGCCACCACCGCGCCCACGGCCCAGAAGGTGCCGTTGCCCAGCGCGGCGGCGACCCGGCCGACGAGCGCGAGCCCCAGGCTGGAGCTGAGCGCGCTGAGGACGTGACCCGCGGCGAAGACCAGCAGCGCGGCGACCAGGGCCGAGCGACGCGGCAGGCGCCGGGTCGCTATGGACATCACGGGCGCGCCGATCATCATGCCGACGGCGAAGGCGGTGATCAGCGTTCCGGCGCTGGAGACGCTGACACTGAGCGCTCCGGAAATCTCCGGCAGCAGGCCGGAGACGACGAACTCGCTGGTGCCCATGATGAAGGTGATGGCACCCAGCAGCCACACCACCGGCGGCAGCTTGGCCTTCCCGGCAGGCGCTGCTGTGCCGCCGTCACCCGTGAGGGGCGCGGCGGCCGAGGGATCCGGCTTCGTGGACGAGGGGGAACTCACTGACGATCCTTTCAAGAGAGCCGGCGCGGGCCCCGGTCATCCGGAGGCGTTCCGGCAAAGCGGCGTGCGCGCCGTAGGTGGTGCGGGCGGAGCACTTCTGGCCCGCCGCATTCCACGAAACCAGCAGTCGAGAGCGGCAGACAGGCACGCTTGTGAGGGGTAACAGCAGGGACCCCCTCATGCCGAGAACGTGAGCGTGTGCACCGCGGATCGGGGTACCGGCCGCGGCACGGGAGGCGGGCCGTCCTCACCGATGCTCGAGCAGGTGGTCAGCACCGCCGCCCGCCGGGCGGAGCAGATCGAGCCGGACCGCGACGGTGACGCCTCCTGCTACCTGCACGAGGCCGCCGCCCTGATCACCGACAACGCCGGGCAACGCCCGAACTGGGTTGCCCGCTCCCGTCACCCGCAGGGAGATCCCGAATGACCTCGGTGCTGTACCCGGGCCTGCCGGAGAACGGGCTGATCGTGCCGAACGCTGCCCGACTTGCACCTGACGTTGGCGTCAGGTTTTAGCGTGGTGGCTGTTGGCGCTCCGCAGCTCCCTGCGGACATCGCCTCCTTACGTCAACGATCTTCCGCGTCTGCTGTGAGCAGGTGCGACCGACAGCAGGAGTACTCATGCGCGCAGCCGTTTACCGTTCGCTCGGCGGTCCGGACGTCGTCGAGGTCGCCGAGGTCGAGAAGCCTGTTCCGGGCTTGAGCGAGATTCGTATCAAGGTCCAGGCGGCCGCGCTCAATCCGACCGATGTGGCGGCCTGGAGCGGGGGCTTCTTCCCGGCTCCGCCGGAGGGGGCCGCATATGGCCTCGGCTGGGATGTCGCTGGCATCGTCGACGCCGTCGGCCCGGGTATCCACTGGACACCCGGACAGCCCGTCATCGCGTTCAGTCACGGCTTGCCCCTGGGGCTGAACCGGGGCCAGGCCGAGTACATCGTGGTTCCTTCCCAGGCGATCGCCGCGGCGCCCGCCGGTGTCGACCCCGTCCACGCCGCCACCATCCCCCTCAACGGCCTGACCGCGGCCCAGTCCGTCGAACTGCTCGGCATCCAGGCGGGCCAGACCGTGCTCATCACCGGGGCGGAGGGGGCGGTCGGCGGCTACGCGGTGCAGCTGGCCAAGCGCCGGGGAGCCGTGGTCATCGCGACCGACCTCTCGCCCGAGGGAGAGTTCGCGACCAAGGTGGCAGGGGCCGACGTGTACGTGCCGGCGTCGCAGCCTCTCGTCGAGACCGTCCGCACGGTGCGCCCCGAAGGAGTCGACGCCGTTCTCGACACGGCCAGGCTGGGGCAGGCAGCCATCGGGGCGGTGGCGGACGGCGGCAGGTTCGTGACCACACGGCTCGACGCCCTGCCCCAGACCGAGCGGGGCATCCGGGTCCTCCTGACGCAGGTCGGCCCGGACGGAGCGATGCTTTCGACGCTGTCCGATCTGGCCGCGGCCGGAGACCTGGCGTTGCGCGTGGCCGAGACCTACCCGCTGCAGGAGGCCGCGCAGGCATACGCCCGCATGACCAGGGGCGGGCTCCAGGGACGTGTCGTCCTCACCATGGACTGAGCACGACACCCACCCTCTCGCACGACGGCTTCTGTCCCAGCTGGGACAGAAGCCGTCGCCGTCCGGTACCGGACGCACAGGCCGTGACGAGGCCGTGCAGCCAGGCGGGCGACGTTTCGCGCGCGGCGACCCCACCGAGGCGACGATGGGGTCGGTAGCTGAGGCGGTCTTAGCGCACACCACTGATCAGTGGTGTGCGCCAAGACCGCCTCAGGCGGTACTGGCGGCGATGCCGCCGCGTACGGGATGGCTGTGGTGCGGGTGGCTCGGGTCCGTCGCCACCGCGATGATCTCGTCGAGGCGGGCGCGCACTGCCGTCAGATCGCCGATCTGGCGGTCGATGCGGGCCCGTTCGGTGATGAGGCTGTCGCTGAACCCGACGGGCGAGGGGCCCTCGTTCATGCACCGCGGCAGGACCTCGCGAACAAGCCTGCTCGCCAGGCCGGCGGCGTACAGCTGCTGGATCATCCTGACCCGGGCGACCGCGCCGTCCGGGTACTGTCGCTGCCCCCCGCCGGTACGGGTGGCGCCGAGCAGCCCCTGCTCCTCGTAGTACCGCAGCGCCCGCACGCTCACGCCCGCCTGTTCGGCGACCTCTCCGATCCGCATTGCTCCTCCTTGCCGGGTTGGCGTGGCGCCAGAGTTGTCCCTGACGTCAGTGTGAGGTTTCAGCGTAGCTGACGTCGTCATCACGGGCCCTTCTTCTTGTCCGGGCAGCAGCGTGCCGGATCACGGTGAAATCAGGTGGACATGCCGATCTGGCGCATGCCATCCGTGGATGGCATGCGCCAAGTCTGTGGTCCCGGCGGTGCCGGGAGGGTGAGGGTCAGTGGCTCGGCAGGAGGGTGCGCAGACGGGCGGCGTGCTCGTCGATCGACTGGGGACCGTTGCTGGTGAGCAGGCGGACACCTTCCTCCCAGATGACCTTGATGGCGGTCGGGTTGGTGGTCGTCTCCACCTTGTAGCCGGCGCTCCTGAGGGCTTCGTCGATGAAGTAGCCCATCCGTACCTTCTTGCCGGGGATCTTGAGGTAGCCGTTGCTGAGGACGAAGAGTTCGGCGGATTTGGCGACCGTGGTCACCCGCACGCCGTTGAAGGCGTGGTCGAGGTCGGTGATGACGGTGCCGTCAGCACCCACCCGGTACTTGGCCGAGGCCATGGCGATGGGGGCGTGGCAGATCAGCGAGATCAGCACCTGGTTCTCGCGCAGGGTGTGCAGGAGTTCGCCGAGCCAGGGGTTGTCGACGAAGTCGACCATGGGGGCGTGGCCGCCGGGCATGTGCACGAAGTCGAACGCGCTCAGGTCGAAGGCGTCCTCGGGGGCACGGTGTCTGTGCACGATCTGCTCGATGGACTGGTAGGTGTGCTCCGGCAGGTCCTGCATCGACTTGATCAGGTCGTCCCGCAGCACCACGACCTCCTTGTCACTGCCCGGCAGCGCCTCGGAAACGGGCAGGCGGCCCAGGTAGCGGCGGGCGAGGGCGAGTTCACTGTCCCGGCGGGCGACGAGTCCTGGCCGTTTGGCACGGAAGGTGTCGACATCGAAGCGGAACGCCTGTGCCGCGGTGGCGGAGACCGTTGCGGAGCTGAACTTGGCGCCGGCGTGCATCGACAGGGCCAGGCCGTTGATCTCGAGCTGCGGGACGAGCCCGCCGGGGGTGGCGAAGGTGAAGTCGTACTCGTCGCCGAATTCCTTGAGGATCTGCGCCAGTTCGACCAGATAGAACCCGGTGGAGACGCCGGGGTGGTCTGCCGGTGCGGTGAGCGGCAGAAGAGCAGCCGACGGGACGACGATCAGTGCCTTGGGCCTGGACGAGGAGGTGGGGGCGTTCATGGCGGGCCTTCTTTCATGCTGCGAGCTGGGGGAATGGAGGGCGCGCTTATCGGTCACGGACCGTCGCGCTGTGGTGGGCGATCCTGGGATGTCAGGCGGCGGTCGCGGCCGGTGTGTAGACCACGGCGGGGTCCAGAGCCAGGTTGGCCTTGGCCCGCGCGGTCAGCGCGTCGGCGATGACCTCGGACTGCTTGGCCTCGACCCCGTCGAGTGCGGCCCTGACGACGTCGGCCGGATCGTTCTTCTCGAATGGCTGTCCCTTGGCCATGTCGGTGTCGGTGGGTCCCATGTACAGGCCGGTGACCAGGGTGTTCTGTGCGGAGAGTTCGAGGCGGACGCTGTTGGTCAGGCTCCACGCGGCGGCCTTGGCCGCGCTGTAGGCACCCCAGTGTTCGGAGGGGGTCCAGGACCCGACCGACAGGACGTTGACGATCGCCCCGCCGCCACCCGCCTTCAGGATCGGGGCAAAGGCCCGGACCATGCGCAACGGGCCGTAGTAGGCGGTGTCCATCTCCAGTTCGATCTGGTCCAGGTCACCGTTGACCAGGCCATTGATGGTGATGATGCCGGCATTGTTGACCAGCAGCGTCACGTCCGAGGCGGCTTCCGCCACGGCGGCGACCGAAGCCGGGTCGGTGATGTCGAGTGCCAGCACCTCCGCTCCGGGCAGATCAACGCTCTCGGGGTTGCGTGCGGTGGCGTACACCTTCGCCGCTCCCCGCTCCAGCAGCTGGGTGACGAAGTGGCGGCCGAGGCCGCGGCTCGCACCGGTGACAAGGGCGACGGAGCTGGCGATGTGCATGGGGGTGGTCCTTCACGTAGGTATGCATCGTCGGCAGCGCCCTGATGGGCCCGACAACAGCCACGCTAGAACCTCACGCTAACGTCAGGTGCAAGTCTTTTCAGGGTGAGACGAGAAGGCAGACGCCGCTGCCTCACGGTGATCCCCGCGCCGTCGCGCGGGCGGGCGGCGGCCGTCCAGCAGCACCAGGCCGGAGTCGGGCCGGGTGGCTTCAAAGCCTGGCCTGGGTGCGGGATTCGGAATGCTTGTCCGCCCCCGGCTTACGGCGAACTCCCCTGCGGCACGGACGCGACGGCGGCGCGGGGCGTGTAGAGCTGGGGCGCGAAGGTGTTTTCCTCCCAGCCGCATGACCGTCGATCCCCGCCGCCCAGCCTCTCCTCCAGCCCTTCGCGCTGTCGACTGCGGTCTTAATCGTCGTTCGCGGGCGATTCTTCTCGAGGCTCGCGAGCCGCAGGATCACCTCATGTTGTGGCATGCCGGGCGTCGGTGGGGTGGTGGGTGACGAGGAGTTGCCAGGTCAGTTCGGCCATCTCGTTCGGTGTGCGGGGGCTGTCGCGTTGGAGCCAGTCGGTGGCCACGCCGAGGAGTGCCCCGGCGGTGAATGCGGCGGGTACGTCGTGGGGGATGTTGGTCGTCGAGACGCTGTCCGGCGCAGCGCCGGCGTTGAGGCGCACGGTGACGTGGACGTTGGCGGAGATGCGGCTGCGGATGTGGTCGATGACGCGGGCGCTGCCCTGTGGTCCAAGGAGGCTGCGGTAGAGGCCGGCGTGTTCGGCGAGGTTCTCGAAGAACGCGACGAGTGATCGGGCGGGTTCCGCATCCGGGGCCGCCGGAGCGGGGTCGAGGGCGGGGAGGGACTCGATGAGGGTGTCGATCGTCGCGGTGCAGGCGGCCTCGGCCAGTTCGTGCACGTCCCGGTAGTGGTCGTAGAAGGTCGTGCGGTTCACCCCGGCCTGTTCCGCCACGTCCGCGACGCTGATCTGCCCCAGGTCCTGCTCCTCGACGAGCTTGATCAGTGCTCCCTGCAGGGCTGCGTGAGTACGCCGTACGCGGCGGTCGCCTGCCGGTGCGTTCCGTCGGGACGTGGTCATGGCCCACACTCTATCTAACCGACAAGTGTTGGTTTTCCGACGAGTGTCGGATATTGTGTTATCTGAAGTAGAGCTTCCGGTCGAATGACGAACCCCCATGAAGCTCACCGTGGACGAAGCCAAGTGGGCGCCAGGCAGTGCGCCCTGATCGCCCCGACGTCTTTGATCACCGGGAAGAGGGAGACATCGTCGTACTGCTGACCGAGGCTCCCGGGGGACTGGAGGAGGCAGCCCTTGGTACCGCAGGACTGATCTGCCCCGCCGGGTTCCACCCGCAAGGGACTGAGAGCGCGGACGACGGTCCCCAGTTCGAGATTGCGGGTCGACATCAGACCCGCAAATCCCCCACGAGGCGTTACCAGCAGACGATCGCTGCGGCGCCGGAACAGACAAGGAGTAGTGCAATGCAGGGACTCAACACAAAGCGCATCGTCGTCGCCGGAGGTGCCTCCGGGATCGGCGCGGCCACCGCCGAGCGGCTCGCGGCCGAGGGCGCGGCGGTCGTGGTCGGTGACATCAATATCGACGCGGCCGAGGCCACCGCCAAGCGCATCACCAGTACGGGCGCAACGGCTTTCGCCGTCGAGTTCGATCTCGCCGATGAGCGTTCGGTTCGTGCGCTCGTCGACACCGCCGTCTCCCAACTCGGCGGCGTCGACGGCCTCTACAACGTCGCCGCCGACGTCTCGGCGGAGACCTTGGGCCGTGACGGCGATCTGCTCGACATGGACCCGGCCGTATGGCGGCGCACCCTGGAAGTGAACCTGATCGGCTTCGCGCTCACCAGCCGCGCAGTCCTTCCCCTCCTGCTGGAACAGGGCGGTGGTGCCATCGTCAACACCTCCTCCCTCGCGGCGCACGTGGGCGACCACCAGCGCGCGGCGTACCAGACAAGCAAGGCGGGGATCAACGCACTCACCCGTCACATCGCCTCCCGCTGGGGCAAGCAGGGCATCCGCTGCAATTGCGTGTCTCCCGGAGTCGTCCTGACCGAATCCGCGCAGACGATGGCTCTGAGTCCGGAGGCGCTGGAATTCACCCGCATGACGCTTCCCAGCCCCCGCTTCGGCAAGCCGGAAGACCTGGCCGGCATCGTGGCGTTCCTCCTGTCCGACGACGGCGAGTGGATCAACGGGCAGGTCTGGTCGGTCAACGGCGGCGCGATGCTCCGCGAGTAGCGACCACGAAGTCCTGCGAGTCCTTGGGCCTGCTCGCGGTTTTGATCGTGAGGTTGAGACAGGTCTTGGCCCAGTCGACGAGGGTGCCGGCGCAGGCGCGGTCGGGTACAAGTAGTTGCGCTCGAAGTCCGCGCAGTCTGCGGTCGCCGTCTCCAGGCCGCCCGCGCTCGTGTCGACCAGGTGGGCCGCAAAGACGGCGCGGCCCTCAGCCTCCAACGCGTCCAGCTCGTGGTCTTCGTGCTGTACGTGATGTCACGGACCCGGGAAACGCCGTCGGCTACGTCCAGACAGGGTTCGAGGGCATCTCGAACCCGGCTCAGTCCGTCGGCAACTTCTTCACCTGGCTCGCTGACCAGGCTGAGTAGCCCCCACCCCTTACTCCCCTCCTGGAGCTCATATGATCCGCCACCTGATCCTCTTCAAGCTCAACGAGGGCGTCGAGCGCGATGACCCGCGGGTCATGAAGGGTGTGGACGCCCTCCGCGCGCTCGACGGCAGCATCAAGGAGATCCGCTCCTGCGAGCTCGGCTGGAACTTCACCGACCGCCCCATCGCCTACGACTTCGCGGCCAACTTCGCGTTCGACGACGTGGACGCGCTGCACACGTACTTCGACCACCCGGGCCACCAGGCGGGCGTGGCGCTGTGGCGCGAGATCGCCACGTGGATCATCGCCGACTACGAATTCTGAGCCGTCCGCCGAACTCTCGAAGGGTACGGCCGCGCCTTCCCGCCCCGTTCTCGCACGGTGCGGGGCTTTTTACACCGCTGCGCCTCCTGTCTTGAACTCGCGCTTAATAGCCGGAGCTGACGTGACGCCGGGTGCGACGAGCGTGAGATGCAGCGGACCGAACGGCCTGAGGGCGGTGCCGGGGCGGGGAGTCCCGCAGGTGCCGACCGGGATCAGTGCTCGGTGTCGGCCTCAGAGACGGCCGCGTCCCGGTTCTGGCTCGCTGCCCAGCTGGCCAGCAGCTTCAGGGCGTCCGCGGCCAGGGTGCCGGGCTCGGCGCTGTACACGGTGATGGACAGCCCCTCGTCGCCGGGCAGGGCCAGCGACTCGTGCACCAGCTCCATCACGCCCACCGCCGGATGGTGGAACCGCTTGGTTCCCTCGGTGAAGACGTGCACGTCATGCGCGCCCCACATGGTGCGGAACACGTCGCTGCGGGTGGACAGCTCACCGATCAGGTTCGACAGCTCCCGGTCGTAGGGGTTCTTGGCGACCTCGACCCGCAGCACCCCCACTCCGTCGCGGGCCACGCGTTCCCAGTCGGGGAACAGCCGGGCGGCGCGGGGGTCGAGGAAGACGAACCGGCAGGTGTTGACCGGCTCCGCCTCGAACACCTCGCTGAACAAAGCGCGGGCGAGCGGATTGGCCGCCAGGATGTCCATGCGGCTGTTGCGCACGTACGCCGGCTGATCGTGCAGGCCCTCGACGATGCGCAGCACACTGGGCCGCACGGTCGCCTTCTTCGGGCGGCGTCGGACCCGGGCCCCACTGGTGTTGGCCGCCCGCGCCAGGGCGTAGAGGTGATCCCGCTCGGTGTCGTCCAGCCGCAGCGCCTGGGCGAGGGAGTCCAGGACGCTGTCGGAGACCCCGGTGAGATTGCCGCGCTCCAGACGCGTGTAGTACTCGACGCTCATCCCGGCCAGCATCGCGACCTCACCGCGGCGCAGCCCGGGCACCCGCCGCTGCCCGTACACCGGCATGCCCGCCTGCTCCGGCGTGATCTTGGCGCGGCGGGACGTGAGGAATGCGCTGACTTCGGCCCGGTTGTCCATGGAACCCAGCGTAGGAAAACAAAGCGATCAGTGGGGGTCCCTGTCAGTACCCCTCACCGCAGGGTCTCCCACAGCAGGGCCGGAGGCGATCCCTTGGGGGATTGCACCACTCCCAGGATCCCGGCCGGGCCGCACCATAGCGGCCAGTGCAACACACCGTCCGCACACCGGTCCTCATGCCCTGCGACGTGCGTCTGGCTCGGTCCGGCTGGTGGAACGTAGTCAGCCCCGGCCACCGCTTCCCATACGAAGTCGACATCCTCCACCGAGGTGATGGCTGCCTCATCAGCTGTTCCCTGCCCGGCCACGAGAGCTCCCCCGCCGGGGGCCCGGCACTCGCTTCGGGGTGCGCCGATCACTTGCGTGGCCGACCGTGTAAACGTACGCGGCGACCGCCAGGGTATGCCCGTAGCGCAGATTGCCCAGAATCGTGTCATCACCTTGGGCAAGAACAAGGGGCAGAGCCCCTCAGCCGCCGCTCGGCTCACTCGCCGAGGCCGCAGGCACGCGAGCGGAGTGCGCAGTTCCTGCAGACAGACAGCATGATCCGCTGCTCAAGTACCGGCACCGCAGGACGGCCGGGCCGTGCTCAACTAACGTCCCAGGGGAGTGCCCAAGTACCTCACATTCCTACAGCTCGTGCTGCTCAGGACGTGATCGGGTCGGGTTGGCTGCGGTGCGGGTGTGCGGCGTGGATGTACTTCATGGCGGTTCGGGGAGAGAGGCCGAAGAGGCGGATGAGGTGGAGGGGGTCGTCGGTGTGCTGGGCCTCGTTGAGGATGCGGTCCACGCGCAGGCGGCCGGCCTGGTGGCCATGGGCGCGCAGGGGCTTGTTGATCGCCTGGATCGATACCGGGGGCTGGCTGTCGTCGGTGGCGGTATGGGCGGTGAGCAGCAGGTAGGGGTTGGTGGTGGTGGGCCAGCGTCGGTGGCGTTCGGCGAGCCACTGCCGTGCCAGGCGGTAGGTGAGTTCGTCCAGGTAGAGGGTGTGGACGGGCTTGCCGGTGCGGCGCACGAGGAGGGTGGCGCGGCTGTGGTCGAGGTCGTCCAACAGCAGATGGCGCTGGTCGTGGGTACTCAGAGCGTGCACGGCGGCGAGCACGAAGCTGAGCCGGTCGCGGGCGTGGGGGAGGCGGTCGAGAGCACCACGCAGCATGTCGTCGGCCAGCGGTCGCGGAAGTACGACGGCGGTGGTCAGGGAGACGGTGCGGGCCGGGTCTCGGAAGATGAGCTTTTCGCGTTTGAGGGCCCGGAACAGTGAGCGTAGGGCAGTGGCCCGGGACTTGGCGGCTTCTCCCTGTATCGGTTCGAGGGCCTGTTCGATGTGGGTACGGGTGACGGCTCGCAGGTCGGTGACGCCGTCTTCGTACCAGGTGCGCAGTGGGGGCGCGGCCAGGCGCAGGTAGGAGCAGACGGTCGACGGGGCGAGCGGCAGGCTGGGGCGTGGAGCCGTGCCGCACAGGACGTCGATCCACCGGTTGATCGGGCCGCGGAACGGGGCGGGGGCGGTGTCAGCGAGGTGCCGGGCCCGGGCCAGAGCCGCATCCGAGTGCAGGTCGGGGGCGAGGCGTCCGGTCAGGCGCAGGTAGTTGATGACGCGGGCGCCCTCGAAGTGCTTGCGGCGGGCGATCAGCCGTACGTCCTCCTCCGGCAGCGGGGCGTCGGCTCCGAGGTGGGCGAGCAGGACGCGCAGGGTGCGGATGCTCCCGTTCATGCGGCCGGCGTCCCAGCCGCGGCTCTTGATGTGGGCGACGAACCCGTTCAGCAGGATCCGGGCGGCCGGGGTCAGGGCCGGGAGATGTCGTTCGTCCAGGCGGGTCCAGTCGCGCGGCAGGTGGAAGAGCTCCAGCTGGCCCGGCAGCGCGATATGTTCGGAAACAGGGCGGGCGGCCCGCGAGGCACGGATGGCTTCACGACGCTTGCGCTGAAGACGGCGGCGCCCGTAGAGGCCGCCTTTCCTGCTGCGTGGAGCAAGGGGACCGCCGAACCAGAGCTGGTCGCCGCCGTCCAGACGGATGCCGTCGAGGTCGTAGTCGGTCTCCGCGACGGTGAGCACGCATCGCCGGCAGTGGTCGTCGCGCAACGGCAGCCACCGGCCGCACCGGTGGCACGGGGCAGCCTGGCGGCCGGCACCCCAGTCCAGGCAGGGCGCGCACCGCTGGTCCCGCTCGTTCGTCCAGGCCAGGCACTCGCGACAGCTGCCCAGGCCGGCGGACATCCAAGAGGGCACCAGCCGCGGCCGCGGCGGTGCGAGCAGCCCGGCCCGCTTCAGGGCCTCGTGCAGGGTCGGCGCCATCTGCGGGAGATCCGCGAGCGTCTCGGGGTGTACCAGGCGCTCATCCGGGGGCCGGGCGGCCAGCGCGAGCCGGGCGCCCTCCTGCGTGTGGAAGTGCCAGGTCTGCCCGACGCGGCGTTCGGCGGCCATCTCCTGGAGCACCGCCTGGACTTCGGGGAAGTCGGGGATGGTCCGGCCGCGGATGCGCTGGCCGTGGGCGCGGGTAAAGGTCCTGGGCCAGGGCGCGAACAGCCCGAGCTGGCCGGGGGCTTCCTCCACGCACACCACGGGGTCGTCAAGGGCTGGCGGTACCCGGCCTCGGGCCCACGGCGCGAGCCTCTGCCGCCGGCCCGAGGCGGCGCGGTTGCGCAGCGGGTTGCTGTTCAGCGCCAGACCTTCGATGCGCACGGCCAGTTGCAGCGGCCGCCCGGCAGGCAGGGCGCGCCGTTCGAACTCGGCATGCACCCACGCCGGGTCCTGACCGAGCCGGACCGCGATCCGGCATCCCCGGCAGGTGCCGTCCGCGCCGACGATCCCCGGCCAGCCGCACCGACGGCAAACCGCCTCCCGCAGGCCTCCCGCAACCCTCTGGTAAGAGCCGCTACGGCACTCGCAGCACATGCCGGAACCCGTGATGGCGCCCCAGGCCGCACACAGGCCGCACGAGCCGGGACTGTTCACCCGTGCCACCCGGCTCAGTTCGGCGGCAGTCGCCGCACGGCGCCCTTGCCGCCGCTCTGCTTCGGCACCGGCCGCTGGCCGCTGCCCGCACCCGAGCCATGGCCGACCGCCCGCTGCCCCTCCTGCTCCCCGGATTCGCTGCCAGCGAGCGGCTCGGCCTCCATCAGATCGGCGACCGTGCACTTCAACGCAGCGCAGATCATGTCGAGATCATCCAGCCGCACGGTCACCGGCCGGGCCGACCACAGCGCGCACACCTTGCTCAGCGACGGGGTGAACCCGACCGCCTCGAACGCGGTCTTCAGGTCACTGGGCCGCCAGATGTCCTGCCTGGCCGCCACCCAGCGCAGATTCCACTTCACGCCGTCACGTCTCCCCGCTCAGCCGGCGCACCGCGCGCCGGGACGACTCCAGACTGGCCCGCTCCGGGTCCGCTTTCGCACTCGCCAGATAACCGACCGTCGTGGTCGGCCAGGTATGCCCCAGCAGCACTTGAACGTCCCAAAGCGGCATCCCCGACTCGTAGTTGTGCGTCGCGCAGGCGTGCCGCAGCAGATGCGGGAACAGCACCGTCACCGTGCCCTTCAGATGGGCAAGCGACGCCGCCCGCAGCGACCGGCGGAAGGTGTCGGCGCAGACCGGCGGCGCAACCGCTACCTCGGCACCGAGCGCGGACGGCAGCCGCTCGGAAGGAAACAGCGGAGCGTACGGATCCAGCGCATCGTCCGGGAACAGGCCCCGGACCTCCTCGATGTACCACCACAGCAGCTCGCGGCCCTCCGCGAACATGAACGCCTCGCGCTCGCGCGGGCCCGACCCGCGCGAGCCCTTGCCCTTGACGAGGAAGCGGCCCCACTGGCCGTTGTCCCAGTGCAGGTCACCCAGCCTCACCAGGCACAACTCGGTTGCCCGCACCCCGGAGATGTAGGCGGTCTTGGCCATCACGTAGTTGCGGACCGCGACCGGATACTTGCGCGCCGAGCCCAGTTCCTGGCGCCACGCGGCGAAGAACGCCGTCATCTCCGCGCGCGAGGGCGGGATCCGCAGCCCGAAGTCCCCGCGGTGCCGGGGCCGGTTGAAGGCATCGATCGGTGACTCCACCACTGTCCCGAACCGCCGCCGGATCTCCCCGGCGTATCGCTGTTCGAGGAACGCGAAGTACAGGTCGATGCTGGTGATCTCCTTACGGACCGTGGTGTGACCGCGCTTGCCCGCCCCCGCGAAGTACTGGTCCAGTTGGCGCGGCGACAGCTCCCAGGGCAGAGCGTCGTAGAAGGTGCACACCTCGATCACGGGCTGTACCAGACGGTTCAGCGTCGTCGGCGCGAGCCCCGCTACATCCCGCGCCCAGCAGTACTCCGCGAGCGTGTCCTGGTAGAGCGCCTGCTCCGCCTCCCGTGACGACGGGTGAACACCGCGACGCTGAAGGGTCAGGACGTCGGCCAGGCCCTCCTCCTGCCCGGGAGGCTGGCCTGGCGAGCCGCGCCCGCTGATCAGCGAGAAGCGGCGAGTATCGGAATCCGCCACGGACACGCAAATTACGGAAGTAGCGCCCGGAATCTGCGAGTTACTGGCAGAACTTCACCCTTTCGAGTGGACGTGACTCCCGATTCGCCAGCCAGCGTGAACAGGTCGAACGCCCGGTAGCGGGATGAGGTCGAACCCGTCGGTACTCCAGTTGCACACATCGCGCCGGCCGACCCGCGCGGGGAAGGCGGCCGCCGGCAGGCAGGCGCCTGGTGACACTCACCTACCGGCCGGCTGTCACTGCCCTAGTCTCGCGGCTCCGTGTAGCGAACCGCGGGGGTCGGCTGGTTGCCGCCCCTGACAAAGGCGGCCTCTGCGGCAAGCAAGGCGTCCAGAGCTGAGTCCTGGCCCTCCAGACCAGGGGCACAGACGGTCTCACCGAGGCGCAGCCCGGCCAGGCTGGCCGCTGCGACGTCCTCGGGCGACATCGCCCAGGGGATGTTGCGGCCGGCGCCACTGTTCCACTCCGTTGCCACAACGCCGGGGCACACCACCTGGACGCGAACCGGGGTGTCGGCGAGCTCATCGGCGAGGGTGCGCGTGAAGCCCAGGACGGCGGACTTCGCGGCGACATACAAGGTGCGCCGGGGTGCCCGCGAGTCAGCAAGGCCCGCACTGAAGGCGAGGAGTGAGGCGACGGTGACGATCACACCTTCGCCCGCCGCGAGCATTCCGGGGAGTGCGGCGTGGACCAGCCGGACGGGGGCGACGGCGTTGAGGGTGAGCAGGCGGTCGATGTCGGCAGGGTCGACGTCGACGAGCGGGGCGTAGCCGCCGGCACCGGCGTTACTGATCAGCATGCGCACGTCCCCGGCGGTCAGCCGGTCGGTGACAGCGGCGATGCCGTCATGGGCCATGAGGTCGGCGGGCAGCACCTCGACGGCTGCTCCATGGGCGCGGAGTTCCTGGGCAAGCTCGGCGAGCCGGTCGGCGCGTCGCGCGACCAGTACCAGGTCGTGATCGTCCGCCAGGAGACGGGCGTAGGCGGCGCCGATGCCGGAGGAGGCGCCAGTGATCAAAGCAATGGGGCGAGTCATGGAAGCAGGGTCCATCAACCTGTAGGCAGATGTCAAACGTTTGATGCCACTGAAGTGTCGTATCCTTCTCGCGTGATACGCAATGATGAGGAGCCGGTCGGGCTCGGCGCGCTCGACCGGGTGACCTGGGCGTTGCGCCGCGCGGAGCTGGCGGTACAGAACCTCAAGGAGCAGCGGCTGCGTCCGCTGGGCATGGTGGCGGCGCACTACACTCTCCTGATCTCCGTGCACGACGAGCCGGGGCTGACCGGCGCCGAACTTGCCCGCCGCCTCAACGTGACCCCACAGGCCGTCGCCTCACTGGTGGCGCGCCTGGAGGGCCGCGGCCAGTTGGAGAGACGTGAGCATGCGCGCCACCGGCACATCCAGGAGCTGCACCTCACCGACGCCGGTCGGGAGGCGTTGCGCGCGGCCGACGCAGTGATCGCCGACATCGAGCGGCAGGTCACCGATGGTGTCGGCTCCGAGACAGCAAAACTGCGAACACTGCTCGACCAAGTGGCCGAGGCGGTTCGCGAAGTCTCGGCCCACGGTCCCGACTGAGCGTCACCCAAGAGGTGGCATCCGAGGTGACCCATGGGGAGGGTCGACGCCATGTGGCCCGCCGACCGCACGCAGATCACGAGGATCACGCGACGGACGTGCGGAGGTGTCGGATTCGATCTCCTCCGTCACCACACCCTCCCGCCTTGGGGGACTCCCGGCGTCACCACCTGCTGCACGCCAGGCCCTTTCGCGCGATGCAGGACATCAGCCGCTCGGCCGGATCAAGAGTGAGTGATGCACTTGATGGCAATCAAGTAGCTTGACAGGCGCCCAGGTGTCGTATCCTCATCGGGTGACAAAGGATGATGAGCGGTCGATCCCTGCCGAGCACCTGACCCGGGTGACCTGGGCCCTGCGGCGGGCGGAGTGGGCCGTGCAGGCCCGGAAAGAGCAACGGCTACGACCGCTGGGCATCGCGGCCGCGCAGTACACCCTGCTGATCTCCGTCCACACCGATCCCGGCCTGACCGGCGCGGAACTGGCCCGCCGCCTGAACGTCACTCCGCAAGCAGTGGCCTCCCAGGTGGCCCGCCTGGAGGAGCGGGGTCAACTGGAACGCCGAGCGCACCCGCGCCACCGTCACGTGCAGGAGCTGCACCTCACCGACGCCGGCCGCGACTCCCTGCGGGATGCCGAGGCCGTGATCGTGGACATCGAACAGCGGATCGCCGAGAAGCTCGGTCCGAAGAAGGCCGCGCAACTGAGGGCACTGCTGGACGAGGTGGCCGACGTGGTCCGGGAGGCGTGAGCCGGCGGGCCTGCCGACCTACTCCCCTGGAGATCAGCGCGGCTTCACGGGTGGTAGGCGCCTCGTGAGTCGGCTGTTGGCCGTCGGCCATTCAGCGCATCCCCATACCGCCCTCGACGACGGATGCCTCGCGCCACGTCGCCGGGCGGGCTGGTGCACCGCGACGCGGCGGGAGCTTCGTCGGCCGCGCTTCGCACGGCCGGTCTGCGCTCCTCACCGCTCGGCGTCCACGACCGCGCCCAGCTCGTGGTGATCGCCGACCAGGATGGCCGCGCCCACCCCGGTGCGTGACCGACCGCTCACCACTCGGTGCGCCGGGGGCCTGCCGCTGCGGGAAGCGCTTGTGCGGGGGTTACGACGCCGTCACGAGGCCATGCAGAGGCTGCGCGGGAAGGTGTATGGGGCCGGTGCTGTGTGAAAGAGGCCGACCCGTGGCGCGGTTGGTGTGGGCGATGATCTCCGACGTGATGGAGATCGCTGTCTCCTCGGGCGTAAGGGCTCCGAGGTCCAGGCCGATCGGTGAGTGCAGACGCTCCAGTTGGTCCTGCGAGACGCCGGCTTCCCGGAGCAGGTCGACGCGACGCTCGTGGGTGCGTCGCGAACCCATGGCGCCGACGTAGCCGACGGGGAGGGTCAGTGCCAGACACAGCAGGGGGATGTCGAACTTGGCGTCGTGGGTGAGGACGCAGACGACGGTGCGGGCGTCGGTCTCGGTGGCCGCGAGGTAACGGTGGGGCCACTCGGTGACGACCTCGTCGGCGTACGGGAAGCGGGCCGGGGTGGCGAAGACCGGGCGGGCGTCGCAGACGGTCACCCGGTAGCCGAGGAAGCTCCCCGCCCGGCTGAGGGCGGCGGCGAAGTCGACGGCGCCGAAGATCAGCATACGGGGGCGGGACGCGTGCACGTGGACGAGGACGGTGAGCTTGCGTGGGCAGGTGCCGTCGTCCGGGTTCTCCGCTTCTCCCCCACCGCCGCCGACCTCGATCGAGGCGGTACGGCCCGCCCGCAGGAGCGCACGCGCATGCGCCACGACCGCCCGGTCCTCGCTCTCGACCCCGAGTGTGCCGTCGTGGGTGCCCTCGGCGGGGATGTGGAGCATACGGCCGACAAGTTCACCGGGACCGTCGACGACGTGGGCTACGGCCGACGGACGCCCCGCGATCACGGTATCGAGGGCAGCGGCGAGATGGGGTTGGGCGCCGGGTTCCACGCGCTGTACCAGGACACCGATCTCCCCGCCGCAGGTCAGGCCGGCGGCGAGGGCATCCGAGTCGGAGTACCCGAAGGAAACGCGTGCGGGGGCGGCGCGGTCTGCCAGCACTTGGCGGGCCAATTCGTACACCGCAGCTTCGACGCAGCCGCCGGAGACGCCACCGACCGCGTTGCCGTCGGCGTCCACCGCCAGTGCGGTGCCGACCGGCAGGGGTGCGCTGCCTCTGACGTCGATGACGGTGGCGAGGGCGAACGGCCGGCCCTCGTGGCACCAGTCGTACAGTGTGTCCGTGATGTTCAGCATGGGGGGCTTTCCGTGAGGTGGGGTCAATGGGCCGTCGCCGCGCCCTAGGGGAGGAAACCGCGACGACGGCCCTGGTACCCGGGCAGCCGCGTGTTGTGGGGTACACCGGCCGCCCGGGGGCTCAGAGCAGTGCTTCCGCGGTGATGGGCAGTTCGCGGATGCGGCGGCCGGTGGCGTTGAACACCGCGTTTGCGATGGCGGGCGCCACTCCGACGATGACGACCTCACCGAGTCCCTTGACGCCGATGGGGTCGGCTTCGTAGTCCTCCCCGTCGATGAAGATCGCCTTCAGGTCGTGGATGTCGGCGTGGCTCGGCACGAGGTAGTCGGCGAAGTTCGCGTTGACGATCCGACCGTCGCGGTGATCGGTGACCGTGTGCTCAAGGAGGGCCTGACCGATCCCCCCGGTCATGGCCCCGATGGCCTGGCTGTCGGCGAGCCTCGGGTTGACGATCCGGGCGGCGTCGTAGACACCGAGCATGCGCCGCACCCGCACCAGGCCGAGGCGGGCGTCGACAGCCACCTCGGCGAAGATCGCGGAGTAGGCGTAGAGAGAGAACCTCTCCGGCTCCGGCGCCCCGGCGTACGAACCGAGCACTTCGAGATGGGTCCGGTCGTTGCGGGCCAGGAGCCGCTGGTAGGTCTCCCCGCGGGTGGGCTCGTCCGTCACGTACAGCCGGCCGCCTCGTACGACGATGTCGGCGGCGTCGGCGCCGTGCAGCGGTGATCCCTCGTCCTTGACCGCGAGCGTGATCGCCTGCCTGCGCAGCTTGTCGCAGCCGTCCTGGACGGCGGATCCGACACTGGCCATGGTCATCGAGCCGGCGTGGACGGGCGCCGGGGGCATGAGGGAGTCCCCGAGCCGGAAGGTCACCTGGCGCATGGTCAGGCCGAGGGCGTCGGCGGCGACCTGGCTCATGGACGTGGCCGTACCGGGCCCCATGTCGCTGGTCGAGGACTGCACCAGGGCGGTGCCGTCGGCGTCGAGCCTGACCGAGGCCTGGGCCTCGCTGCGCGCGGTGTCGTAGACACCGGCCGCCATACCCATGCCGATGAGCCAGTCACCGTCACGCGTCGAGCGCGGCTTGGGGTTGCGCCGGTGCCAGCCGAACTCGCGGGCGCCCACGCGGTAGCAGTCCCGCAGGCGGCGGGTGGAGAACGCCAGGTTGCTGGACTCGTCGTCGGACGGTTCGTTGCGCAACCGCAACTCGATCGGGTCCACGCCCAGTTCGTGGGCGAGTTCGTCCATGGCCGACTCGACGGGGTAGGCGCCGCTGGCGTAGCCGGGGCCGCGCATGAACCACGGCGTGCTCACATCGAGCGGGACGTGGTCGTACGCCTGGCGGACGTTGGGCGTGCTGTAGAGCATCCGGCCCGGGACGAGAACGCTCTCGCTGTACGTCTCGTAGCGGGAGGACTCGGCGCGGACGTCGTGCGTCGACGCGGTCAGGCGGCCCCCTCGGTCGGCGCCCAGTCGCAGTCCGTACTCGTATGCGGGCCGGAATCCCACGGTGAAGTACATCTGCCTGCGGGTGAGGACGAGTTTCACGGGACGTTTCACTTCGCGTGCGGCCATGGCCGCGATGACGGAGTGCACCCAGGTGCGGGCGGCGTTGCCGAAGGCTCCGCCGACGAACGGCGAGATGACTCGGATGTTCCCCGGAGGGATGCCGAACTCGCCGGACAGGGTGAACACGGCGCCCTGCACGTACTGGGTCTTCTCCCAGACGGTCAGCCGGTCGCCGTCCCAGTGGGCGACGATGCCGGCCGGTTCCATCGGGTTGTGGTGGTTGCGGGCCGTCCGGTACGCGCTCTCGAGCCGGACGGGGGCGGAGTCCAGGGCCCGGTCGGCGTCGCCGCGTGCATAGGTCTGGGTTTCTCCGTCGGCGTCGCCGACGCTCAGGTCGGTCGAGGAGGTCTCGGCGGCGTAGGAGACCTTCACCAGGCTCGCGGCGTGCTGCGCGACCTCCAGCGTGGTCGCCACCGCGACCGCGACCGGCTGTCCGAAGAACTGGACCCGGTCGTCCTGGAAGGCACGCAGCGGCTTGCCCGGCGGGAACCGCCCTTCGACGGGCGGCAGCTTGGGCGCGTTGAGGTGGCTGATCACCTTCAGGACGCCTGGCTGGGCTTCGGCGGCGCGGGTGTCGACGCCCGTGATCCGGCCGCGGCCGATGCTGCTTTCCACGATGACCGCGTGCACGACTCCGTCGGGATTGTTGTCGGCGGCGTACTTCGCTCCCCCGGTCACCCTCAGCCGTGCGTCGACCCGGGGCAGCCCCGCACCGACTGCTGCCTGCGGCTGGCTCATTTGATGCCTCCAACGGTGCGCAGCTGGCGCTCGACGGTGCGTTTGAGCAGCTCGGCCTTGAAGCCGTTGTGCGTGAGGGGGTGGGCCCCGTCGGCCGCGTGCTCGGCGGCCTGTGCCCACAGCCGGTCGGAGGGGCGTTCGCCGATGAGGTGGGCCTCGACGGCAGGCAGCTTCCACGGCACGGTGCCCACACCGCCGGCGGCGACCTTCGCCTCGCGGATGATGCCGCTGCGGATGTGCAGCGCGACCGCGGCCGAGGTGAGCGCGAACTCGTAGGACTGGCGGTCGCGCACCTTCAGGTAGCCGGACTTCAGCGGGCGCGCGTGGGCCGGGATTTCCACAGCGGTGATCAACTCGCCTTTACGCAGGGCCTGTTCGCGGCTCGGCGTGCTGCCCGGCCGGAGCAGGAAGTCGCCGAAGGCGACACGGCGCTCCCCGTCCGGGCCCAGCAGGTGCACCGTCGCCTCCAGTGCCGCGAAGGCCACGGCGACGTCGGAGGGGTGGGTGGCCACGCAGTGGTCGGAGGTGCCGAGGATCGCGTGGCTGCGGTTGTAGCCCTGCAGCGCGGCGCACCCGGAGCCGGGCTCGCGCTTGTTGCAGGCGGCGCTCACGTCCCGGAAGTAGGCGCAGCGGGTGCGCTGCATGATGTTGCCGCCGATGGTGGCCATGTTCCGCAGCTGGGCCGAGGCGCTCAGCTCCAGCGCCTCGGAGACGACGGGATACAGGACACGCACCTTGGGGTGGGCGGCGGCCTCGGCCATGCGGACCAGGGCGCCGATGCGCAGGCCTCCGCGCTCGGTGACGGTGACCTCGCGCAGCGGCAGGGTGCTGATGTCGACCAGCGAGCCGGGGCGTTCGACGGTCTCCCGCATCAGGTCGACGAGCGTCGTGCCGCCGGCGATGTAACGCCCGCCGCGCCAGCCCGCGTGGAGTGCCTCACGCAGGTCCGCGGCTTTGGTGTAGGTGAAGGGATACATGGAGAGCGGTCCTCACTTCCGGCCGGCGGCCTGCTCGACCGCCCGCTCGATCTTCACGTAGCAGCCGCAGCGGCAGAGGTTGCCGCTCATCCACTCCCGGATCTCCTCCGGTGAACCGGTGTGACCCTCCTGGATGCATCCGACGCCGGACACGATCTGGCCCGACGTGCAGAAGCCGCACTGGAAGGCGTCCTGATCGATGAACGCCTGCTGCAGTGGGTGAAGTCGGTCGCCCTTCGCCAGGCCCTCGATCGTGATGACCTCGGCGCCCTCCAGCCGCACCGCCAGCGTCAGACAGGAGTTGACCCGGCGTCCGTCGACCAGGACCGTACAGGCCCCGCAGGCACCGGCGTTGCAGCCCTTCTTCGAGCCGGTCAGGTCGAGGTGCTCGCGCAGCAGGTCCAGCAGCGAGGTGCGGTTGTCGACCGTGACGGTGCGCCGGACGCCATTGACCGTCAGGGAGAGGCGGCTGCCTGGCGGACCCTCGACAGCCACCGCTCCCTCGGCGGCGAGCGCGGGCGGCGCCGCGATCAGGCCGCCTGCCACAGCGGCTCCTCCGACAACGGTGGTCGCGACGATGACGGTACGCCGGGTGGGTGGTGGTGTGGGGGTCGCGCCAGGGGGAGTCACGGCTTGGGGGGAACGTTCGGTGGACATGTCCACTCTCCCTCGGTGGGGGGTGCGGGTGGTGGTCAGGGGCGTATCGATGGCCGAGCCGCACCGCGAAGACGCATGCGGACCGCTGATCCCGCCGGCGTGATGGCAGGAGATGGGTGGCGGCACCGGGCAGTACGGCGGCTTCGGCGCCCCGGTGGGTGTTGAGCGCGAAATCCTTGTCTTCCAGGCCCACCCATTCCTCCGGGCGCAGCGCGGCAATGCCTGCGGAGCGGCGCGAAGCCGCTTACCTTGGCGAGGCCATCCCACAGCCGGACGTCACCGGCGGTCAGCAGGTCCGCCACCGCTGTGTGGGCCCGGCGTCGCTTGATGGCCGGGCCGTTCGGCCGGGCCGCCGGGAGGAAGGCGCAGCCGTCGGCCAAGGGCACGGCACAAGCGTGACCGCCGGCCGAGGAGCCGTCGGTGATCAGGGCCAGCGTTCGATGCACTTGCCCAGCATTAACCTCTTGATTCACATCAAGCAAGCCTAATTGTATCAAGCACCTTTACACTCACTCCTCTCGACGCCCGTGCCCACACCAGGGACCGCCGACGAGGAGGACTGTCGACCGCGCGCTGCACGCTGCCGCGTCCGTACTCAGGACGACATCGCGTTCGGCCGTAGGACCGATCCCGGGTAAAAGGCCGGGCGAAGTCCCACAGGGGGCCAAGGAGGGCCGCCGGCCAGGGCAGACCGGGCTGGAAGCACCTCAGCCCTTCCGGTCCGGCGCCGAGGATTCGCTGGACAAGCTGGTCAACGGCCACGGGACGCGCCGCTGCCGTTCCCGGTCCAGGAAGATCGCGAAGCTGAGCCCTAAGAGAAAGCTGAAGATCGGGAAGAAGCGTTCCTGGACGAACAGGTTCAGGAACTGCGGGATCGGGAGCCAGTGGAAGGTGCTGGAGGTCTGTTCCATGGGGGTGATCTGGTTGATGTTCACCAGGAGGATGCCGCAGAGCGCGAACCCGCGCAGGGCGTCGAGCGCAGTGATCCGTGGTGCGGTTTCCCGTCGGGGCGCCGGAGTCGCTGCCGTGTCCTTGAGCTCCGGAGTCGTGAGATTCATGAGGCCCACGATGCTGCCGAGTGGCAGCTGATTGCTTCGGCCCGGGGACCGATCTGCCTCGCCCTCACTTGGGCGGGCAGCGCCAAGGTAAGCAGACGAGGGACAGTCCGAGGAGCACGGCGTCCCAAGCCGCAGGCAACGTACCGCGTCTGGGCCAGGAAATGCAGGAGGGCCAGCCCGCCGAGGCGGACACGTCGACACCGGCCAGGGCGCGGGTCACGCCGCAGGGCTTCCTCAGACCGGCGCCCACCAGGACGCGGGCGGCGGTCGCGCGGTACGGGTCATCGGGCGACCGCGAGGGTGACGAGGGCGCACAGGATGAGGCACAGCCCGGCGAGCGCCGCCAGGGCAACTTCGAGAATGGTGAATGCCTGCATGCCGTCGACGATCCGCCGTACCGTCGCGTCCGTCCTCGACCGCCGGACCGGTCCAGGGCGGCCGGCATCGGCCTGCGGGCCGACCCGCTGCTCGGCCATACATCCGTACCCTGTGCGGCGTGGAACCCGATACTCCGCTCTCCCCGGCCGTCCAGCGCGCCATCACGGTCTCCCTCTGCGGAGGCCTGGTCCTGGTGTGGCTGTTCGACCTAGCGGCCCACTACGACCCGCAGAACCGCTGGTCGAGCTGGCTGACCCTGGTCTCCGGCCCCCTCGCCGCCGCCGCGCTGCTCCTTCCCGCCCGCCGGCCGGGCCCCGAATGGCGGGCCGGCGCCGCCGCGCTGGGCTCCCTGGCCCTGACCGTGGGCCTGCATGCGTATGCCCGTCTCAACAGCGGTACCTGGGGCCTGCTGGAAACCTTCGCCCTGCTCGTGCTGCTCTCCCGGACCGCACGGCGAGTGGAACGCCCTGCCACCGCCATGACACTGTCGGTGACGCTGGCTGCCGCGGTGATCGCTTTGCCACTGCGCTGGAGCACGGGCCCCGACATCTCCGAGTACTCCTTCGTGCTGACGTTCGCCGTCGGCGGCGCCGCGGGCCTCGGTTGCTATCTGCGCCTCCTGGACGCCCGCCGGGCCCATGCCGTGACCTCCGTACGCCACAACGAGCGCCTGGAACTCGCCCGGGAACTGCACGACTTCGTCGCTCACCACGTCACCGGCATCATCGTGCACGCCAACGCCGCGCTGATGATCCAGGAGACCTCGCCGGAGCAGATCAGGCCCCTGCTGGAGGGCATCTCCCGAGCCGGCGGGGAGACCCTGGACTCCATGCGCCGCCTGGTGCGGGTGCTGCGCGAGGACGACCACCAGACCACCCGCCCGGGTCAACTGCTGACCGAGCTGAACCGCCTGGTCTCCGCGTTCGCCGAGAACGGGACCGCGGCGGCGCTGGTCATCGCGCCCGAGGTGCGCGAGATCCGGGTGGCTCCGGAGGTGGAGACGTCCGTCCACCGCGTGGTGCAGGAGGCGCTGACCAACGTACGCCGCCACGCCCATGGTGCGGACGTCGTCGTCCGCCTCGAACTGGACCCTCAAGGTCACCTCCGGGTGGAGGCGCGCAACGCGGCGCCGCAGACGCGCGCCACCGGGCCGATCGGCGGGCGGGGCGGCTTCGGCCTGGTGGGCCTGCGGGAACGCGTGGAGGCCGTGGAGGGGTCGCTGACCAGCGGCCGGACAGCGGACGGCGGCTGGTGCGTGAGTGCCGCCTTCCCCGTCCTGGCGGCTGTGGAAGGATCATCAGCATGAGTGACGGCAGTGATCGCAACGGCTCGCGGACGCGGGTACTGATCGCCGACGACCAGGAGATGGTGCGCACCGGCTTCCGGCTGATCCTCAACACCCAGCCCGACCTGGAGGTGATCGGCGAGGCGGCCGACGGCGCCCAGTGCGTCGAACTCGCCCGCAGGATGCGCCCCGACGTGTGTCTCGTCGACATCCGCATGCCCCGGCTGGACGGTCTGGAGGTCACCCGGGCCCTGGCCGGACCCGGCGTCACCGACCCGATGCGCGTGGTCGTGGTGACCACCTTCGACCAGGACGACTACGCCTACACCGCCCTACGCAACGGCGCCTGCGGCTTCCTCCTCAAGGACGCCGGCTCCACCCTGCTGATCGAGGCCGTGCGCTCCGCCGCCCGCGGGGACGCCCTGATCTCCCCCGCCGTCACCGTCCGGCTCCTCAAGCACCTCGCCGGACAGCAGCCGCCGGCAGCGGTGCCGCATCCACTGTCCGAACGGGAGCTCGACGTCGCACGTCTGGTGGCGGTGGGCCGCACCAACCAGGAGGTCTGCGGCGAGCTGTACGTCTCCCTGGGCACGGTCAAGACCCACCTGGCCAACATCAAGGACAAGCTCGGCGTGCGCAACCGCGTAGAAATCGCCGCCTGGGCCTGGGACGCCGGTCTCGTACGCGACCGCCAGACGCCGCCCACCTGACGTGGAAGTCGGCCTCCAGGCCGACCCCGGCCGCACGCTGTCGGCCGCCAGGCCAAAGCGCGGCCACCGTCCGGCGGGCCCCTCTCCCGGTGACAGCCTCACCCAAGCAAGCGCATCGCAGGAGATAACCATGAAATACGTCGCTGTGTCCCTGGCGACCGCCGCCGCCGTTGCCGTGGGCGGGCTCGCGTACGTGGCCGCACCGCGGCTGCTGAGCACGGAGTCGACCAGCGCCGTCGGTTCCACGGGGAGTGTGAGCCGTGCGGAGGTCGAGAAGCAGGTCCGCGAGAACTACTCCCTGCCGCTCGTCCAAAAGACGCCGAAATCCGTGAGCTGCGCCGGAGGTCTCAGGCCGCGACAGCGCGACTCGGTCGAGTGCACTGTGACGTCCGGGAACGGGAAGCAGCAGAAGATCATGGTGTCCGTGACCAAGGCCAAGGGGAACAGCGTCTCGTACGACTACGCGGTGCTGGCGGACTGAAGTCGGCCCAAGTCCCGTTGGGCCCCAAAAGGAAGGTGCCGCATGACGCATTCCAGGTCATCGTGGGAATCTTCCACCTCTGTCCCGGGGGAACAGGTCTCGGAGGCGTTCAGAGACCGTCCAGGCTGCTTGACACCGTAGCCGTCGCCGCGTGGCGCGGACGGCCTCGGGACGCCTGCGCGGCATCGCCCGTTCAGATCACGATGAAGTCGTCTTGCCACGGCAGCTCACCTGTACGGGCCTCTCACACCCGTCGTACCAGCCAGCCGATCTCCGGCCCGCCCGGTCGGCGCGCGCTATTCGCTCCACAGGAACATGCCCTTTCGACCATCCGTGGTCTGTGCCCTGAGCGCCGCGTGTCTGGCAGGGTGCAGTGCGCAGACGGCGCGACCCGGATCCAGGGCCGGACCCCGAACAGGATTCCCTGGTCGGGACCCATGTCCATGGAGAACGGGCGGTCCGAGCCCCGACAGCCCCCTGGCCTGACAGATCTCACCGAACACACCCCCCTCTGTCCGTGTGGAGCGGCACGGCTGGGGCTCCCCCGGGGGTGCCCCTATGGGTTTGGTCAAGGTGGCGGGCCAAGATGGCGGCATGGCGACCTGGTTCCGCACCTACTACGAAGACGAAGATCTGTGGCTGTATTTCGAGGCCGATGACGAGGGCTGGGCGGCGCGTCAGGTTGAGGTCCGGGAGAAGGACTCGCAGCCGGTGACTGCTGCTTCTTTGGCAGAGGTCCTGCACTTGCGCGATCACGCCGATCTCGCGGCGATGGGCCGTTATGAACGGCAGTACGGCGTTCTCGCCGAAGGCCCCATGGACGGCTGGCAGGACCAGCCCCAGGCAGCCGAGATCTCCGCGGAGGAGTTCGAGCGCCTGTGGGTGGAGGCCAGGCGAACCCTTGATGTTTCAGACTGACTTGGCTGGCTGGGGTTCGTAGAAGGTGCCGTCGCGGAGCATGGCGAAGAGGACGTCGGCTCGTCGTCTGGCGAGGCAGAGAAGGGCTTGGGTGTGGTGCTTTCCCTGGGCGATTTTCTTGTCGTAGTAGGCCCTTGGCCGGGTCGGCCAAGGCGGCGAACGCGGATAGGAAGAAGGCCCGCTTCAGCTGTTTGTCGCCGCGGCGGGAGGGCTGTTCACCGCGGGTCGAGGAGCCCGAACTCCTGGTCGCGGGGGCCAGACCTGCGTAGGAGGCCAGGTGGGCGGCGGTCGGGAAGGTGCTGGCGTCGCCGACGTCGATGAGGATGCGGGCTCCGGTCCTGACCCCGATGCCTGGCATCGAGATCAGGACCTTCGAAAGAGGATGGGTCTCCAGGAGTTCCTCGATCCTTGTGGCGAGGAGTTTGCGCTGGTCAAGGACGGTTACCAGCTGTCCGGCCAGGCTGGGGACAATCAGCGCGGCCGCGGCCGTATGGCCAGCAGCTGGTCGACGAACACCAGTTGGTAGTGCGCGCCAGCACCTACAGCCCGCTTCCGGTGCCGGGAGACGAGCCTGGCCTGGTGACGCTCGTGCCGCAACGGGCCGATCTCAGCGCCGAGTTCAGCGATCACACCAGCCGACAAGCTCGTGATCCTACGATTTCTGATGATCACTGCGCGAGTCGCGTTCCCCACCACCTGGCCATGATCAGGAGCTCGACCTCGCATGGTCACCCATGCACGAACCCGTTGGGCCGTTTTTCAGAAGTCCTGGTCGAGCCTGACTGGGCGTCCGGGGCGGTGGCGGGTGGCGATCCAGAGGATGAGGTCGTGCGTGATGCAGTTGATGCTGGTCTGGGTGGTCACCTCGTGTTCGTCGCGTCGGACGATTTCGTAGCCGCCTTCGTCGAGGACGGCCACGGAGGTTGACCAGCCCGGGTCGTCCTGGTCGGGCTGGATGACGACGAAGGTGTTGTCGGTGTCGTTGAGGTCGTCGATCGGCATGAAGAGGGCGTCTTCGGAGGAATCACCGATGTGGTGGCCGTTCTCGCTGTCGGCGTAGTAGTACGGAGCCGTCATGGGGCATCTCTCCCTTGTGCGAGGCGCTGACGGGATGCCGGGCCGGCATGCCACGTGGGTCGGTCGGCCCGGCCGGGTCGGAGCCAGTCGTCGATCGCGGCGATCCGGACGTCGGCCTCCAAGCGGGCGGTGAGTTTGCCCAAGCGGGTGGCGACGGCCCGGTTCCTCGGCCGCTTCGCGAGCAAGGTCACCCGTCCTGCCTCGCGCATAGAATCTGCTCATGGCCAAGAACCGCGCCGTGAAGCGGACCTTCAGCGCAGCCGCAGGCGAACACAGCCCCGGCGGGCAGACCGAGCCGGCAGAGAGCAGCGAGGCTGCGGAACCGATCCGGTGGCTGAATGAGGAGGAACTCCACGCCTGGATGGCCCTGGTCGGCATGGTGACCAAGCTGCCCGCGGCAATGGATCGGCAACTCCAGCAGGACGCCGGGCTCACCCACTTCGAGTACCAAGTCCTCGTGGGCCTGTCCCGGGCCCCCGAGCACACCCTTCGCATGAGCGAGCTGGCCGGCTTCACCGCGAGTCAGTTGCCGCGTCTCTCCCAGGTCGCCACCCGCATGGAGCGGCGCGGCTGGCTCACCCGCCGTCCTGATCCCACCGACGGCCGTTACACCCTGGCCGGCCTGACCGAGGCAGGGATGGTGAAGCTGGAGGCCAGCGCCCCTGGTCATGTCAGCGCGGTCCGCCGCCTCGTCTTCGACAGCCTTTCCCCCACGCAGGTGCGTCAGATGGGCCAGATTGCGCAGCGCATCATGCAGGCAGCGGGTAGCGCCGAACTCCACTGAGCCTTGAGGCCGTGACGCCTCGGTTCAGGCACTCGACATGACTTCACGTGTGAAGTGCATCACTCGACACATCAGTTGCGCCGTGAAGTGACGCCGGATATAACTTCATGCATGAAGTGATCGGGAGGGCGCGGCGACCACGCCATCGCCCACCGTCCGCACCAGGCATCCACGGTCCACGGCCACGTCATGCCCGTTGACGCGGGCAGGTCGCCGAGGAACGACTCCGAGATGCGTAAGCACGTTCCATACAAAGACGCGGGAGCAATGTCATGACAGAAGAGTCCGGCAACACCCTGGCCACGAGGCGCGGAATGATCGGGATGGCGGGGGCGGTCGCGGGCGGACTTGCGGTCAGCCAGATGGCTGCCGGCAGCGCCTCGGCCGCCACCGGCACCAGCGGATCGAACGCCACGCGGACGATCAGCCTGGCCCAGGCCCAGCGGCTCACCGAGGCCGCCATCCGCTATGTGCGCGCCCACTCGGCCCTTCCACCCATGTATGTCCTGGTCGTCGACGCCGCCGGCGAAGCCAAGGCATCCCTGCGTATGGACAACAACAGCTCGGCGGCGGCCGCATTGGTCCCGCAGAAGGTACACACCGCACGCACGTACCGGGCCGCCACCGCCGACCTGGCCTCCAACATCAAGGACCCGGCCCAGATCGCCTCCCACGTCGCCAATGGCGCCAGCCTGCTGGCCGGTGGTCGACCGATCTTCGAGAACGGCCAGTTCATCGGCGCCCTCGCCGTCGGCGGAGGCACCCCGGCCCAGGACGACGAGGTCGCCCGCGCCGCACTGGCCGCGCTCTGACTCCCTGAGGAGCAGGCACGCCGTCTTCACCCCTGCACACCTCGTGCAGGACCGCCCGCCTCCTGGTCACCACGGCTGCGGATGCCCCGTCGGCCGGCGCATCCGCAGCCGCGCAACACCGGGACCCCCGCGCCCGCCCGGCTGCAACCCGTGGCCGGCCGGCTTCCCCTTCCGGCCATCGTGCCCCCCACCTCAGCCGGCGCATCGCCGCCGGACCCACCACCACTGAACGCATCGGTCGGCCGGTTCAGGACCCTCTCGACGTTCACCAACTCCTCCCGTTCGGCCCGGACCTCCTGAAGCTGCTCAGCCAACTCCTCGGCGAGCGTGCCCGGTTCACTCCGGCGAGTCGTGATCCGCTCGTCCACCCGGTACCGCTCGTCGTGGCGAACCAGCTCAACGACGACCTTGAAACCGGCGTCCATTCAATGAAGACAGCCGTTCCAGGAGCGCAGGACGCCCGTCAGGATATGGAGCGGCCAGTTCGTCGGCATCGACGAGCCAGAGGAGTCCATCAATGCCTGCCACCGTGCCGGGTCCGCGCATTGCCATCGTCGGCGGTGGCATCGGCGGTCTCGCCGCCGGTGCCTTCCTGCACCAGGCGGGGTTCACAGCCACCGTCTACGAGCAGGCGTACGCACTCACCGAGGTCGGCGCCGGGCTCGTGATGGCTCCCAATGCCGTACGGCTGCTGCGGCGGCTCGGTGTCATGGACCAGTTCCTCCGCCGGGCCGTGCCACTGGACTGGGGGTGGGAGTTCCGCCGCTGGACGGACGGTAACGTGCTGTCGGTCGAGAAACTGAGCGGTGTCTGTGAGCAGCTATACGGCGAGCGCACCTATGTCGTGCACCGGGCCAACCTGCTGGACTCACTCAAGGCGGCTGTGCCCAGTGAGTGGGTTCGCCTGGGCGCACGGTGCACGGCGGTCGACGTACGCAAGAACGTCGTACTGCTGCGTTTCGCCGACGGCAGCCAGGTCGAGGCGGACATCGTCATCGGCGCGGACGGTGTGCACTCCGTCGTCCGCGGCGCGGTGACCGAGCCCTCACCACCGACGTATTCCGGTATCTGCGCCTTCCGCACGATCGTGCCCGCCCGAGCCGCGCCTGGCTTCGCTCTGCCCCGTGCCCAGACCCTCTGGCTGGGGCCCGGACGGCACTTCGTGCACTATCCGGTCGCCGGTGGGCAAGCCGTCAACGTCGTCGCCTTCGCCCCGGCCGGGAACTACACCGACGAATCCTGGAGTGCGACCGCCACCATCGAAGAGTTCCAAGCCGAGTTCGCCGACTGGGACCCGCGGGTGACGGACCTGATCACCGCCGGCGGTGCCCCCGGGCGCTGGGTGATGCTGGACCGGGCACCCGTACGACGTTGGAGCCGGGGCAGGATCACCTTGCTCGGCGACGCCGCGCATCCCATGTACCCCTTCTTTGCCCAGGGCGCGGCTCAGTCCATCGAGGACGCCGCCGTTCTGGCCCGCTGCCTGGGCTCATATAGGAACGATCCCGAGCAGGGGCTGAAGCAGTACGAGGCTGCGCGCATCGAGCGCACCACACGTCTGCAGGAGATCAGTCACGCCCGCAGGGAGATCAACCACCTGCCCGACGGGCCCGAGCAGAGGGCTCGCGACGCCACGCTGGCCGAATCCGACCCGCTGGCGCAACGGCTGGATCTACGGATTCGACGCCGCGGAAGCACCCACCTCGTGAACAACCACGCCGACGGCAACGAGGATCACTGCCGTGGCCGCCACTGCCGCGGTACCCGTACGAAGACGGCAGGGTCAACCACTCGGGCCGGCGACCCGGACCGGCCCACGGATGACATCCTCCGAAACAGGCTGGGGTCGCCAACCTCAGGGCAGCAACTGATTTCCGAACGTCACCGACATGCGATATTCCACCGATCGTCCCGGTCCCTTTACCGGAGCCGAAGCGGACCGGAATGGCTGACCTGCGCCCGATCACCACGGCGGACGGTCCGTGAGGGGAGCCCGTGGCGCGGTAGAACTTTGACGCGCAGATCCGGGTCGACTCCGGCACGCAATGCTTGCGAGTCGCATGCACTTATCGATGTGCGGTCCGAGCCTCCCCATCAGGGAACGATTGCTTACCTGGCGAGCGGTATCCAGGGGAAGGATTCCTCCCCCTACCACGAGTGGACATGCTCTGAGCTTCTACAGATCATGGTTTGAGGGCCGCCCGACGGCGGACCGAGGGCCGAAAGAGGGGCGCCTGCCGTGGTCGAAGCCGTTTCGTTCAGGAACAAGCAAGTAGAGATTGCTGCACATCTCCATCTTCCAGAAAATTTCAGCGAAGGAAAGAAGTATCCGGCACTCGTCGGAATTCATCCGGCAGGAGGCGTAAAGGAACAGACCATCGGCGCATACGCCGAGAGGCTTGCTGAGCACGGATTCGTCACCGTCGTCTACGACTCCTCCTATCAGGGAGCGAGCGGTGGCGAACCCCGCCTGCTGGAAGACCCGACAACTCGGGTCGAAGACGCTCGCTGTGCAGCCGACTTCCTCACCACTCTTCCGTTCGTCGACTCCGAGCGAATGGGGGTCTTCGGCATTTGCGCCGGCGGCGGCTACGCGATCAGCGTGGCCCAGACTGAGCGTCGTTTCAAGGCAGTGGCCACGGTCAGCGCAGCTCCGATGGGTGAAGGTTCCAGGGCCTTCCTGGGGCATCTTTCCCCGGTGGCCGAGCAGATCGGCACGCTGGAAATGGTCGCCCAGCAGCGCACGGCGGAAGCAAGGGGAGCAGAGCCGGCCTACGCCCCGTTCGTCCCGGAAACGCTGGAGGAGATCAACGAAACCACGCCGGACCTCCTGCGCGAAGGGTACGACTACTACAGGACGTCGCGAGGTCAGCACCCCAACGCGAAGGGCCGTTTCCTGCTGACCAGCATGGACAAGATGTTCGCCTTCTCGGCGTTCGATCAGATCCCGGAACTGCTGACCCAGCCGCTGCTCCTCATCGCAGGGAGCAAGGCGGACACAAAGGTGTTCAGCGACCAGGCCTACGAACTTTCCAAGGGGCCGAAGGAGTTGTTCGTCGTCGACGGCGCGACTCATATCGCACTCTACGACGTGCCTGAGTACGTGGACCAGGCGATCCCCAAGATGGCTAAGTTCTTCGCCGTTCTTTAGTGGTTCACAATGCGTCAGCTCCACGAGGATACGGTACGGGCCACTCTGCAGGGACGACCGCCGGACCGAAATCGCGTACGTGGAGAGCGGTAGGCAGGGGAAAATTCCTTCCCCCTCACAGCGCGCTCTTCCGGTGCAAAGCTTGGTCACACACCACACGAAGACCCTCGAGGAGCCAGTTCACCATGTCCCATTCGGGTCGCCCCACGATCGCCGTTGCCTTTCATTCGGGCTACGGTCACACAGCTGTCGTCGCCGAAGCCGTGGCGCGTGGCGCAGCGGAAGCCGGCGCCGAGGTGCTCTCGATCTCCGTGGACACCATCACCGACGAGCAGTGGGCGCAGCTGGACGCCGCTGACGCGATCATCTTCGGTGCCCCCACCTACATGGGCACCGCCTCCGCGGCCTTCCACACCTTCGCCCAGGCCAGCACCAAGCGCTGGTACTCACAGTCCTGGGTGGACAAGCTCGCCGCGGGCTTCACCAACTCCGGTGCCAAGAGCGGCGACAAGTCGTCCACCCTGGGCTACTTCACCACCATGGCCGCCCAGCACGGCATGCACTGGATCAGCCTGGGTCTGCAGCCGGGCTGGGATTCCACCACGGGCAGCGAGGACGACATCAACCGGCTCGGCTTCTTCATGGGCGCCGGCGCCCAGAGCCCGACCGACGCCGGTCCGGAAGCGGTCCACACGTCGGACATCGCCACCGCGGAGCACCTGGGAGCGCGGGTCGCGCGCCAGGCTGCGGTCTTCCGGGCCGGACGGGCCGCTCTCGCCGCCTGATCACCAGACTTTCCTTCCGTATCCGATCCACCACCCCCCGCAAGGAGCAACCATGTCCGACTCCCCGAACCTCTCCCTCATCCGCCGACTGTACGAGTCCGGAATGTCTCCGGAAGTCACCAGTGAGGTCATGGCCCCCGACCTCGTCTGGGACATCACCCCCGGCTTCCCGAACAGCGGTGTCTACCACGGCTGGGCCAGCGCGGCGCAGGACTTCTTCGGCAGGACGATGCCGAACTACGAGTCCTTCGGCGCGGTGCCCGAGGAGTTCTACGCGGACGACGAGGGCCACGTCTTCGTGTTCGGGCATTACCACGCCGAGACCAAGACCGGGAACAAGGCCGACGTCCGGTTCATCCACCTGTGGACCGTCCGCGACGGCAAGGCCGTGAGCATGCGACAGGCCGCCGACAGCCACGTCCTCCAGGAAGCCCTCAAGGGCTGAAACCCCCACCACTTCATCAGGCCATCAGGAGCAAACCATGGCGAAGATCCTCTTCGTGATCACCGCGTCCGACCACTGGACGCTGGCCGACGGAACCCGGCAGCCGGCCGGCTTCTGGGCCGAGGAAGCAATCGGCCCGTACCAGGTCTTCAAGGAGGCCGGATACGAGATCGCGGCCGCGACACCCGGCGGTGTACCGCCGACCGCTGATGCGCTCAGCCTCACCGCGGACTTCAACGGCGGCGAGGAAGGCGCCGAGCGCATGCGGACCGCCCTGCGCGAGGCGACCGAGCTGGCCGACCCGATGCGCATCGAGGACGTGGCCATCGACGACTACGTGGCCGTGTTCTACCCCGGCGGCTGGGGCCCGATGGAGGACCTGCCCGACAACGCCGCCTCCGGCAAGCTGCTCACCGAGTGGCTCGCCTCGGGCAAGCCGGTGTCCCTGGTGTGCCACGGCCCCGCCGCCCTGCTGGCCACCATCGGCCCCGACGGGACGTCCCCGTTCACCAGCTACCGCCTGACCGGCCTCTCCAACGCCGAGGAGAAGCAGAACGGTCTCGCGGACCGCGCGAAGTGGCTGCTGCAGGACCGCCTCGTGGGCGAACTCGGCGCGGACTATCGCGAGACCGAGCCGTTCACCCAGCACGTCGAGGTCGACCGCACCCTGTTCACCGGCCAGAACCCCGGCTCGGCGGTTCCGCTGGCACAGGAGCTGGTCAAGGCACTGAGCTGACACTCAGCTGCACCCGGTAGGGGACTCGGCGGCCCGGTACGTATTCCGGGCCGCCGAGTCCCCTACCCTCGGGCCCGGGCTGCCGCCCAACGTAGGCAAGATCTCTCCCCCCTCACAACGCCGGCCTTCTGTGCGAGGCTGCACATCATGAACCGCAACCCCCATCTGAACGAGCTGGGTGAGTTCCTCAAGGCCCGCCGTGCCGAGCTCAGCCCCTCCGAGGTCGGACTCCGCGGAGGGCAACGACGACGCGTGAGCGGTCTGCGCCGTGAGGAAGTGGCCCTCCTCGCCGCGATCAGCACCGAGTACTACACGCGCATCGAGCAGGGCCGCCTCCAAGCGTCGGCCCCCCTGCTAGACGAGATCGCCCAGGTGCTCCGCCTGAACGACGACCAGCGCACCTACCTCTTCGACCTCGCGGCGAAAGAGCGGGCGCGCCCGTCCGCGTCACCCGAGCGCCAGCGGGTGGACACACAGCTGCAGCGCATGCTGGACGATCTCACCGCCTCCCCCGCCTTCGTCATCGGCCGACGCACCGACGTCCTCGGCTGGAACCAGCTCGCCGCCGCCCTGTGGACCGATTTCGGGCACTACCCGGAACAGGAGCGCGTCTTCGTCCGGCTGCTGTTCACCGAACCCTGGATGCGCGAGCTGTACGCGGACTGGGAAGAGGTCACCCGGCTGGCCATCGCCCAGCTGCGCATGGAGAGCGCACGATACCCCGGCGACCAGCGCCTCACCGCCCTGGTCGAGGAACTCTCCGCCCGTGACGCACAGTTCCGGCAATGGTGGACCGAACACGACGTCGCGGCGCGGGGCAAGGGCACCAAGAAGCTTCATCACCCGGTGGTGGGCGAACTGACCCTCGACTGGAACACGCTCACCTGTGGCACGGACCCGGACCAGCACATCATCGTGTGGAACGCCGAACCCGGCTCCCCGTCCCACGACGGACTGCGCCTCCTGTCCTCCTGGGCTGCGGACCAGAAACGGACCGCGTCCGACACTGTCACCTGAGCCATCTCCCTCGTGCGTCCGCAGGGGGAAGTCATTTCCCTGGCCAGGGCTGCCCTGCTGAACAGAATTCGCCTGCACAGACTCGAAAAAGCCAGCGGGCATTACTGAACGAGCACATCTCACCGGCCTGCTTCCCGTACAGAGCCCCGCCCGGCGGAGAAAACGGCCTCTCTCACGAGCAACTCAACCTCCCCGGCGGCGCGATCGGCTCGGCCGCCGCCTCGGTGCTGTGGGCGACGGGCGGCTGGACGGCCGCGACCACCATCGGCACATGCTCCTGAGCGGCTTCGTCGTCCACGCCGTCCGGACGCTCGGACCGCCGGGACCGCTCTTCCGCCCTCGGAGCCAGTTGAGCATCGCGTCTCTCGCCGGTGCCGGTGTTATAGGGGGAGAGATTCATCCCCCCTATAACCACATCCCAGCCAAGAATCCTCCCCTTTTCCCGGCGTGCGTGAGGCGGAAATGTCGGACACCTCAACGACCGCATGCCGAGCAATGAGGTAATTCGATGAAGGCTGTAGGTTTCACGGAATTCGGCGGGCCGGAGGTGCTCCGGATCCTGGAGCTGCCCGCCCCCGAGGCCGGTCCGGGCGAGGTGCGCATCCGGGTGCACGCCGCGACCGTCAACGCGGTCGACGCCCTCCAGCGCAGCGGACCCGCCCAGCCGCCGGACGCCCAGCCGCCGTTCGTTCCCGGCATGGAAGCCGCCGGCGTCGTGGACCAGATCGGCCCGGTTACGGACACGGATCTGAGCGTCGGCGACCATGTGATGGCGATCGTGCTCCCCAACGGCACGCACGGCGCCTACGCCGAGCAGATCGTGGTCCCCGTGGACTCCGTCGTCCGCGCTCCCCACGGCGCGACCGACGCGCAGGCCGCGTCGCTGCCGATGAACGGCCTGACCGCACGCCTGGCCCTGGACACGCTCGGCCTGGAACCCGGACAGACCGTCGCGATCACCGGAGCGGCCGGCGCGGTCGGCGGCTACGCCGTCCAGCTCGCCAAGGCGGACGGGCTGCGGGTGGTGGCCGACGCCTCGGAGCAGGACGAGACCCTGATCAAGGAACTCGGTGCCGACGCCGTACTCCGCCGCGGAGCCGAGTACCCGGACCGGGTACGCGCAGAGGTCCCTGACGGCGTCGACGGAGTCGTCGACGCCGCGTCGCTCGGCGCTCTCACCGCTCGGGCGGTCCGGGACGGCGGCCGAGTGGTGACCCTGCGCGGCTTCGACGGACCCGGCGAACGAGGCGTCGTCTTCGAGCCGATCGTCGTGTTCCGCTACGCCAGGGAGCGCGCCAAGCTCGACCGGCTCCGACAGCAGGTGGAGGAGGGCCGCATCACGCTGCGGGTTGCGAAGACGTTCCCAGCGGAGCAGGGCGCCGAAGCGCACCGGCTCCTCGCCGCGGGCGGTGTGCGGGGCCGACTGGTGCTGACGTTCTGATTCGAGGCACGTATGGGCGCAGGGGCGGTGGCCCGCAACGCCGCCTCATGGCTGCGGCCGGACTTCGTACGAAGTCCGGCCGCAGCCATGAATGGATCGGTCAGCGCTGAGCCACCGTTGGATCCTTCGCCCGATTTCGGGGAGTCTGGAGAAGGGAGCGTCCCGGGGCGCTCCCACACTCCGGACACGCCCTACGCGGCGAAAGCGTTCACGCCCGTCAGCTCCGCCGACAGCTCCCACAGACGCGCTGCCTGCTCGGAGTCGATCGCCCAGTCCTTCACACCGCGCATCTCACCGTCGGCGGGGGCGGGCTCGGCGACGTCGCAGTCCTCGAGGTAGAGGCCTCCCAGGTCGGCCAGTTGGGGTGAGGTCGCCGCCCACACCTGTGTGGCCGCGCCCTGCTGAGGGTTCTTGAAGAACTCGGGGTTCCGCAGGTTGCCCTCCTCGTCGAACCAGCCGAACTCCCTCTTCTCCTCCTCGGCCACGTGCCGCAGGAGCGGCGTGATGATGACGCCGGGATGGAGGGCGAAGGCGCGGACGCCGGAGTCCTTGGCAAGCCTGTCCAGGTGCACGGCGAAGAGCGCGTTCGCGGTCTTGGCCTGCCCGTACGCCTGCCACTTGTCGTAACCCTGCTGGAAGTGGATGTCCTCCCAGCGGATGCCGGACATGTGGTGGCCGCCGGAGGAGACGGAGACGACGCGGGCACCACCGGGTTCGAGGGCAGGCCACAGCCGGTTGACGAGCGCGAAGTGGCCGAGGTGGTTGGTCGCGAACTGTGCCTCCCAGCCGGGCCCGACCCGCGTTTCCGGGCATGCCATGATCCCGGCGCTGTCGATGACGAGGTCGACAGACCTGCCCGAGGCGAGAAACCGCTCCGCGAAGCCGCGTACGCTCTTCAGATCGCCGAGGTCCAGCTCGTCCACCTCGACGCCGCGAACCCGGTCGAGCGCCTCCCGCGCGTCAGCCGGGCGACGCGCGGGGACGACGACGCGAGCACCGGCCCGGGTGAGAGCACGGGTGGTCTCCAGGCCGATGCCCGAGTAGCCGCCGGTGACGATCGCGAGTTTCCCGCTCAGGTCGATGCCCTGGAGGACGTCGTCGGCGGTGCTCTTGGCGTCGAAACCGGAGCCGATCTTGTGCTGTGCAGTGGTCATGTCCAAACGCTCCAAACTAGAGCAACGGATAGGAACTTGGGTCGGTCGTTCAGTCGCTTCGCTCGTTGAGAAGCGGTCCGCGGCGGCCGAGGGCCCACACGAGGAGGGCGGCGCAGGCGAGCCCGGCGCCGGTCAGGGAGACGGCGGTCCAGCCGCCGGTGGACCACAGCACGGAGGCGGCGGCGGAACCGATCGCGCCGCCGATGAAGTTGCAGGTGACGAAAGCCGTGTTGAGGCGGCTTCGGGCGTGCGGCGAGAGCGCGAACAGCCGTGTCTGGTTGAGGATGTTGACGCCTTGCACGGCGATGTCGAGCAGCACGACGGCCACGATGACCCCCGCTACGGAACGGCCGGCGAAGACCGCGACGACGAACGAGCCGACGATCGCGGCCCAGCCCCATCCGGTCGCCGGCAGGGACCAGCCCCGGTCGTGGAGCCGCCCCGCGCGCTGGGCGGCCAGGGCCCCGGACAGGCCGATGAGGCCGAACAAGCCGATGACGGAGACCGGATAGGAGAACGGCCGCGCGCTGAGCAGGAAGGTCAAGGCGGTCCAGAACATGGTGAAGACGCCGAAGGCGGTGGCACCGAGAAACAGCGTCCAGCGCACTGCACGTTCCTGCCTGATCACCTTCCAGACCGAGAGCAGCAGCTGCGGGTAGGACAGGCGAGCCTTCGGGGCGAGCGGAGGAATCGCGCGGCGAAGAAGCAACGCGAAGACGACGGAGACCGCTGCGGCGGCGAAGTAGATGGCGCGCCATCCGGCGGCATCCGCGATGAGTCCACTGATGGTGCGGGAGGTGAGGATGCCGATGAGCAGCCCGGAGACCACCGTCCCCACCACCTGCCCGCGATGGGTGTCGTCGGCGAGGTCACCGGCGAGCGGGGTGAGCAGCTGGCCGCTGACCGTGGTCAGGCCCAGGAGGGTGGTCGCGACCAGGAGCGCGCCGATGGACGGAGCGAGCGCGCAGGCGACGAGGGCGAGGGCCGCGCAGAGCATCAGCCCGGGGATGAACCGGCGCCGGTCGAGGACATCGCCGAGCGGCACCAGCAGCAGTGCTCCGGCCGCGTAGCCGATCTGTGTGACTGTCACGAGCCAGCCGGCCAGCGCGGTGGAGGTGTGCAGGTCGCGGCCGACGAACTCAAGGAGCGGTTGCGCCCAGTAGAGGTTGGCGACCGCCGTGCCGCCGGCGATCGCGAACAGCAGCGTCAGGCCGCGGCTCATGGTGTTCCTGTCCGCTGCGGTGGAGGCGCTCGCGGTGAGCGGCGTGGGGGTGTCCGGGGTAGCCATGGGTGGGTGTCCAGGTGAGTACGGGCCGCCTGACGGCATCGCCAAGGTGAGGCGGATCTGTTCAATGGCGGCGGAGGTTTTCGCGGCGCCAGGTCGGCCATGCGGGTCAGACCGGGCTAGGCCTGTTCCAGGGGCAGCCAGCGGCTGTCGGTGGCCAGGTGGTCGGCTTCCTCCGGGCCCCAGCTGCCGACGTCGTAGCGGTAGGGCGTGCCAAGGCGGGCAGCAGCGTCTTTCTGGCGAAATCGCCATTGATACCGAAGAGGACGAGGACATCCGCGCGGGGGGTCTGGGTGGTCATGGTCGCTCCTGAGAACGGAGGGGCGTGAACGGAGTTCGTGCGCGGTCACTTGACGCCGCGTACGCCCGCGAGGGTGGCGATGGCGAGGGCCGAGCAGATGGCGCCGACCACGAACAACGGCGGATAGTTGTCGTCGGCTCCGACGATGAGCGAGCCGTACAGCGGGATGAGCATCTGCGGGATGACGAGGGCCAGGTTGTAGACGCCCAGTTCCTGCGCCGCGTGCCCGGGGTCGGGCAGGACGCGGCTGACCATGGGCAGGTCGTTGGAGAGGTAGCCGCCCTGGGCGATGCCGATGAGCACCATGCCCGTGAGGAAGATCCCGAAGGAACTGTTGGCACACAGGGCCAGCAGTCCGGCCACCGACGCGGCGGCAGCCAGGCGGAGCCAGGGTTTGAGGCGGCCGGTGCGGTCGTCGAGCATGCCGAACACCAGCGATGCCACCACCGATCCGGCGCCGAGCAGCAGGGTGGACTGGAAGACCTTGCCGGCGGTGCTGTCACCGCCGTATCCGATACGGTCCGAGACGATGTACGTCTGGTACGTGAGGATGATGAAGACACCGGAGAACATCAGGAACCGGCTGGCGAAGGCCCAGGCGTAGGCGGGATGGCGGCGCGGGCTCACGTAGAAGCTGGAGAGGAACTCGCGCGGGCCGAAGGGGGGGAGGGTGGTCTTGTCGGCGGGCGCATCGGAGACGACGGTTACGAGCAGTGCCGCACCGGCCACTCCGATCAGGCCGGGGACGAGCAGCATCAGTGCGAGGCTGGAGTCCAGCAGGCTGACCAACAGCGTCGCGGTGACCATCCCGATGGGCATGGCCGGGCTCATCAGGCCGCTGACCCGGCCCCGCATCCCTGGTTCGATGCGCTCGGTCAGCACGGCCTGAGCGGCCATCAGCGTGCCCGACCAGCCCGCCTGTGCCAGTACCCAGCCCACGACCAGCAGCCACACCGTGCCACCGAAGCCGATGCAGGCCAGGCCGGTGAGTCCGACGAGCGGGCCGATCACCAGCCAGGTCCGGCGTTTCCCGAAGCGCAGAGTGGTGCGGTCGGACAGGGCGCCCAGGAGGGGGGAGGCGATCGCGGCGGCGAGGGCGCCGACGGACAGCACCGTGCTCAGGGTGGAGACCCGCTGACCCTCGCCGACCACGTCACGTACGCGCAGCGCCATGCTGACGGTGGGCGGGGACATCACCGCGACATAGGCGCCGTAGTACGCGGCGACCAGCGCAACGGGAAGGAACGCGCCGGCGTGTGCCGTGGCTGCCGGAGGACTGACGGCCCGGCTCGGCGGAGGTACGGCTCTGGTCATCTGCGACTCGCTTCCTTCGGCACGAGACCCGACGGGACGGATGTTCGCCAACGCCCCCGAAGTCCTCATGGGTGAGCTGCCATGACCCGCAGAAGCAGCGGCCGCCACTGGTGGTGACCAGAAGTGGTACGACAGACCCCACGCGACGACCGTCCAGTGGGTCGCGACAACACGCCGTGCGGCGGCCGGCACGCGTCACGTCTGCGTATCCCTCTCCGCAGTTCTGCGTTCGACAATAAATTTTCCCTTGTCGAGGAGGAATTAAGGAGGCCGTCTTCGCTCCCAGGTACAAGTTGTCCAGGGGACGAATTCCTCCCCCCCCCTTACGGCGATGCGCATTTGATTCCGCACAGCTACCGTCAATGGCGCTGCCTGGCCGGACGAGGAGGAATCGACAGAGGGAACCCTTCCCCTTTGTCCCTTGTCGCGACAGGCGCGAAATTGCCCGATATGAGGGCCCTGGAAAACCCTGAGGCCGCAGTTCGGTCGAGGCTTGCGCGGTCCGCAGTCCCGCGGGCCGGGGCGAGGCATCGGGGCGGATCCGGGCAGGCCCAGGCGTCATCCGCGGGCGCCGCCCTTCACCCTCGCTCGGGCCATAACGCGCTGTGCCGACCACGACGAGGTCAGGAAGAACTCGCTTCAGGAGGCGTCAATGGTCCAGGACCTGGGCGAACAGGCAGTTGACCCACAGCCGGCGGCGGGGCACCGGCGCAGGGTGCGTATGTCCATCGGAGCGCTCCTGCTCGGCATGCTCATCTCGGCACTCGACCAGACCATCGTCTCCACCGCGCTGCCGACGATCGTCAGTGATCTCGGCGGGATGAGCCACCTCTCATGGGTCGTCACCGCCTATCTGCTCGCCTCGACGGCGGCGACCCCGCTGTGGGGCAAGCTAGGCGACCAGTACGGGCGCAAGAAGCTCTTCCAGGCCGCGATCGTGATCTTCCTGATCGGATCGGCGCTGTGCGGCCTGGCCCAGAACATGCCTCAGCTGATCGCCTTCCGTGCGCTGCAGGGCCTGGGCGGTGGCGGCCTGATGGTCCTGTCGATGGCGATCGTGGGCGACATCGTGCCGCCCAGGGACCGTGGCCGCTACCAGGGCCTGTTCGGCGCCGTCTTCGGCGCGACCAGCGTCCTGGGACCGCTGCTCGGCGGCTTGTTCGTGGACCAGCTGAGCTGGCGCTGGGTCTTCTACATCAACCTGCCCGTCGGTGCCGTAGCCCTGTTCGTGATCGCCGCGGTGCTGCGCATCCCGGTCCGGGCCGAGAGACACCGGATCGACTACCTCGGTACGCTCCTGATCGCGGCTGTCGCCACCTGTCTGATCCTGGTGACCTCACTCGGCGGCAGGACCTGGGGATGGACTTCGACCCCACTGATCGGGATCGCGGTCCTGGGCGCCGTACTGCTCGTGTCGTTCCTGTTCGTCGAACGCAGAGCCGCCGAACCGGTGCTTCCGCTGAAGCTGTTCCGGATTCGTACGTTCACGCTCTCCTCGGCGATCAGCTTCGTGATCGGCTTCGCGATGTTCGGCGCGATGACCTACCTGCCGACGTTCCTGCAGGTCGTGCGAGGTGTGTCGCCCACCATGTCGGGTGTGCACATGCTGCCGATGGTGCTCGGGTTGCTACTGACGTCCACCGCATCGGGCCAGATCGTCTCGCGTACCGGGCGCTGGAAGATCTTCCCGGTGCTCGGCACCGCCGCCACCGCCGTGGGGCTGTTGCTTCTGCACCGCCTCAAGGAGTCCTCGGGCGACATCGAGATGAGCCTGTATTTCTTCGTGTTCGGCTTCGGGCTCGGCCTGGTCATGCAGGTGCTCGTGCTGATCGTGCAGAACGCGGTGTCATACGAGGACCTTGGCGTCGCCACCGCGGGGGTCACGTTCTTCCGGTCGATCGGGGCCGCGTTCGGCGTCGCGGTCTTCGGCACGATCTTCACCAGCCGGCTCGACGACAAGCTGCGCGGAGCCTTCGCGGGCACGGCGCAGTCGGAGGCGGCCTCCGCGCTCGAAGCCGACCCGCGCGCCATATCCGAACTCCCGCCCGAACTGCGCCCGTCCGCGCTGCACGCGTACGCCACCTCGATCACCGAAGTGTTCCTCTACGCGGCCCCCGTCGTCCTGCTCGCCTTCGTGCTGGCCTGGCTGTTCAAGGAGACCAGGCTGCGCGGCTCGGTCACCGCCCCCGACATGGCGCAGACCCTCAGCGTCCACCCCGTGCACCGCTCCTCGCGCGAGGAGGTGCAGCGGGCCCTGTCCGTGCTCGGATCGCGGGACGGGCGGCGCGGCATCTACGAGAAGATCACCGCCGCCGCCGGATACGACCTGCTGCCTGCCTCCAGCTGGCTGCTGCTGCGGGCCCTGCGACCGGAGAGGTCGCTGTCGCCGACGCGGCTCGCCGAGTACAGCCAGGTGCCCCTGCCGGTGATCCAGGACGCCCTGCACGAGATCGAGCAGCGCCGACTGGCCACCCTCGAGGGCATGAACCTGCTCCTCACCGACGCGGGACGCGAGGCTGCGGAAAAGCTGTCGGCGGCCCGCCAGGACTCCTTCTCCGAACTGCTTGGCGACTGGTGGGGACCCGACCGGCCGACGGACCTGGTCGAACTGGTCGAGGAGCTGTCATCGCAGCTGTCAGGCTCCGACGAGGAGCGGCCGCGGGCCTCGGTGCCCCGGGACCGCGCCCGCCGCACATGATCCCGGGGTAGGCAGCGCCCGGACGTGGGCAGCAGCCGGATCTCCTCGCCCTCGGGCCCTCCACGACGGCGGCCAGGCAGTCCCACGGGCCCGGCTACGACGGCCCCGGCGAGCCGGACAGTCGTCTACGAGCAGCCGGCTCGTATTGCGTTACGCGCGGGGAGAAAGCCGGACTCGACCGGCTTCGACAGGAGGTGAAGGGACGAACGATGTCGCCCCTTGGGTCCCGGCGGCCCTGTGACTGCACGTCGGACCACCAGGGCCCGGCGCCCCTCAAGCTGCCGCGTCCCGGGCCGGCGTGTGCGGGTCCGCGGTCCACGACGCCAGGAAGAGCAGCCCGTCATGGGACGGGGTCCCGGGAGCGGCGGTTGAGAACACCAGCTTCTGGGCGGGGTCGGCTGTGCAGGTCAGGCTGTCCCAGTCGAGGGTGAGGTCGCCGACGACCGGATGGCGCAGCCTCTTGGTACCCATCCGCAGGCCGGTCATCTGACGGCCTGCCCACCACTGCCGGAAGTCGGCGTCGGCCACCGAGAGCTCGCCGACGAGCGCGGCCAACCCCGGGTCGCCAGGGCGCCTGGCGGCCTCCAGGCGCAGGTGGGCGACGCAGGTTCGAGCGTTTGTTCTCCAGTCGAGGTAGAGCTCCCGGAAAGCCGGGTCGNCGCGGCCAACCCCGGGTCGCCAGGGCGCCTGGCGGCCTCCAGGCGCAGGTGGGCGACGCAGGTTCGAGCGTTTGTTCTCCAGTCGAGGTAGAGCTCCCGGAAAGCCGGGTCGGTGAAGAGCAGCCGGGCGTAGTTGCGTTTCTTCTCGGGGACCCGGTCGAAGTCGGTGAGCAGAGCGGCTGCCAGAGGGTTCCAGGCGAGGATGTCCAGGCGCCGGCCGAGAACGAGCGCGGGAGTCGCTGTCAGCTCGTCCAGGATGCGCCTGAGCTGCGGGTGGACCTTCTGCGCCGGTCGGCGGCGCGGTTCGTGAGCGCCACTCGCGGCCAGCGCGAACAGGTGGTCACGCTGGTCGTCATCGAGATGCAGGACACGGACCAGAGCGGTGAGCACCGACCTCGGCACGGGGGCACGCCCTTGCTCCAACCGCGCGTAGGAGTAGGTGCTGATCCCTGCGAGTCGGGCGACCTCCTCCCGGCGCAGCCCCGGCACGCGCCTGGGCGCCCCGGACTCGGGCAGACCCACGGTCCGCGGGCTGAGTTGGGCTCGGCGCTCCTTGAGGAATTCTCCCAGCTCAGGCAAATGCGCTTCGCTGTACATAGCAGCCAGTGTCGCAGCATCCACCGGAAAAGTGAGGGGGAGAGTTTTCTCCCAGGGTTCGGCAATTCACGTTGTCCCTTCCGGGTGCGCAGTGCCGGATCAGGCGGTCAGGTCAGTCGACCGGACCGGTCGGCGGACGCGCCGTGCTGACGGGCGGCCCGTGAGGCGAGGTCACGTAGTCCGTCGTAGGAGGGCGTGCCGGGCTCCGCCGTCCAGACGACGAGTTCCTGATCGGGGTCGCTGCTGCAGGTGAAGGTGTCCCAGTCGAGCACGAGTTCACCGACGACGGGGTGGTGGAACCTCTTCATGCCCATCCTGCGCGACGGCGACGGCACGTGACGGCTTCCCCACCACTGTCCGAAGTCCTTGTCCTGCATGGAGAGTTCGCCGACCAGACTGGTCAGCCGCGGATCGTCCGGGCATTTGGCGGCCCACGTGTGCAGATGGGACACGCAGTCACGGGCGACTGCACGCCAGTCCGCGTACAGCGTCCGCATGGACGGATCGGTGAAGAGGATACGGGCGCAGTTCCGCTTGTCTTCCGGTACCTGCGCGAAATCGGTGAGCAGGGCGGCGGCGAGCGGATTCCACGCCAGGATGTCCATACGGCGGCCGATCACTATGCCCGGGCTCACGGTGAGCTCGTCGAGCAGGCGGCGCAACTGCGGTTGCGCCTTCTGCGCGGCCGGGCGGCGGTGCCGCCTCCCCTGCCGGCCGGCCAGCTCGAACAGATGGTCACGCTGGTGATCATCCAGATGCATGACATGGGCAAGAGCAGTCAGCACTGACGCAGACGGCCGGATGCGGCCCTGCTCCAGCCGCGTGTAGTAGTCGGTGCTGATGGCGGCGAGCTGGGCGACCTCCTCCCTGCGCAGGCCGGCCACCCGCCGAGGGCCACCGGTGTCGGGCAGACCGACCGTGCGCGGGCTCAACTCGGCCCTGCGTGCCTTGAGGAATTCTCCCAGCCCTTTCGGATGCGCGTCGCGGGTCATAACGGCCAGTCTCGCACCGCTCGGTCTGCGCGAGGGGGGTAAGGATTCCTCCCCTGGACAAGCCATTCCCAGGATGGAATTCTCCCCTTTGTGGGCTCGTACGAGGATGGCAGGGTCAATCACGCAGGCGGCGACCCGGACGTGCCCACGGAGAGCATTCACCCGAACAGGCAGGCTCGCCAACCTCAGGGTGGTAATTGTTTTCCGAACGTCACCGACATTCGGTTTTTTTCCTGCGGCAGGCGGGAGGAGGCGGTCAAAGAAAGTGCCGACGGAAGCCACCTTCGCCAGCAACAACCTGACACCTGCCTGCCGTACCCAAACTGCCGACGCCGCTACCGGCCACCCGCCGCCCACAATCATGATCAGCCGCCGGTGGGACGGGGCCAAGGAGCAGACCGCCCCTGTCGCACGTCGGAGCGCTGTTCCTGCTGGCCTACGGCGGAGGGGCCGCGGTCGGAGTGGCGGTCGCCTGGGTCAACATGAACCTGCGACGCCGACTGGACGACCCCCTGCTCGGCAATCTCGTCATGATCCTGGCGCCGTTCACGGCGTATCTGCTGGCCGAACAGATTCACGCCTCCGGCGTCCTCGCGGTCGTCGTGAGCGGACTGATCATGGCCCAGGTGGCGCCGAGCCTCATCCGCGCCGATCACCGCCGCCAGGCACTGGCCTTCTGGCCGCTGGCCACGTTCATCATCAACGGCGCCCTGTTCGTCCTGGTCGGAGTGGAACTACAGTACGCACTGCGCCACCTGAGCCGATCCGACCTCAGGGATCGACGACACCGTGCTGCGCCAGCTTCAGGCCGCCTTGGTACCTGGGCGACCAGCGCCTCAACCCGGTCTTCGCGGAACTCGACCGCCGCCGCGCCGTGGTCTTCCTGCACCCCACC
>NZ_JBXEJE010000047.1:0-77358 GCF_056820935.1 Streptomyces sp. Q2
GGTTCACTTCATGCGCATCCACACAACCAACATGCTCTTGATCAGCATCAACGAATAGACCTGACGAAGCACTACTAGGAACCAGCTCTTGGAAAGGCTGACTGCCAGAACCGCCGAGCACAAGAACGTCAGTGCCTTCCTGGCGGCCTCCGACCCCCGCAGCGACGACGAACTGCGGGCCGAGCTCACGCAGCTGCGCGACACTCTGGGCCGGGCCGACTCCGCCCTGGCCAGTCTTCGCACCGAACTCGAGGAACAGACCGCCGCCGACACCGCGCTGCGCGACGAACTCCAGAACGCCATCCGCGCCGCGCGGCAGGCCGAGGAAGAAGTATCGGCTGCCGCCGACCTCGTCGACGCGCGGCGGGCCGTCGTCGCCCAGGTAGAACTTGACCTCTCCCGGCTCGCTCGGTCGGCCACGGCCATCGACCAGCTCTCCCCCTTCGAGTTCGTCGTCTGCCCGCGGTGCATGCAGTCCCTGGCCGCCCGTCCCGTCGAGGGCGGCCACTGCCTCGTCTGCCTCCAGCCCGACCCCGTCGACGCCGACATCGACCCGGCTGCCATCGAGGAGACACGCACAGCCCTAGAGCAACAGCTGGAGGACGCACAGCGCATCCAGCAGGCAGACGAGGCGCACCTGCAGACGGCCCAGGATCGGTCGCAGCAGCTCAGCTTCGCCATCAGTAGCCTGCGCCGGGAGCTCGACGCGCAGACCCGCGATGCGGTCGCCCCACGCTTCGACGCCATCGCCGAGGCCAGCTCCCGCGTCGCCGCGCTCAAAGCCAGCATCGATGCCATCACCCAACTGCGGGAATCGTGGGCCCGGGTGCGCGCCATCGACGCGGACATCCGCTCGATCAAGGCCGAGCGCCGGCAGGTCAACAAAGAGATCAAGGAGAAGTCTGAGCAACTCAAGGCCAGCCAGTCACTGCTGGGCGACCTCAGCACCGAGTTCGGCCGGCTGCTCACCGGATGGAACCTGCCCTGGGTCGAGACGGCCGTCATCGACCGCGACAGCTACCTGCCCGTCGTCAACGGACAGCCCTTCGAGAGCCTGCAAGCCTCCGGCGGCGGCCTCGCCACCTCCGTCAACCTCGCCTACAGCCTCACCCTCCTCGCCTCCGGTCTCGACCACGCCGACGTCCTGGTCCCGTCCCTCCTCGTGATCGACTCACCGCGAAAGGCCTTCGGCAACAACACCTCCGACCGCCAACGCGCTGCCGAGATCTACAGCCGGTTCAGGACCCTGGCCGACGCATACGGCGAGCGCCTGCAACTGATCATCGCAGACAACGACCCGCCGCCCATTACCGGGGACTCCTTCGGCAAGGTCGAGTTCGACTACGAGAACCCCATGGTCCCCGGCGTCGACCACCCCGGACCCGATCGCGTCACCCGCATCGGAAACCAGGAGAGTTGACTGGGCACCAGCCGCTGCACTCTAGGATTTCCCAGGAATTCAGCAACGTAGGTGTGATGTGGCGGCGCGCGCCCCATGACCTTCCCGTCGGCACCGAAGCCGAGACAGGGCCCTGTTCACGCGATGCCTGCGGCGCGTCTGGACACTGGTGCCCCGCACTGCCGCAGATATCGGCGCATTACCGGCGGACTCTTCACACGCCTGCGGCCGACGCCCCGCTAGTCTCCGCCAGGCCAAGACCCGCCGTTGATCTCGGCCTCCCACATCTGCACGAGGTCCGACCGCAGCAATCCTCGGTTCGACACCCGCGATTGGCTGCCCTTTGCTAGCCGATCGGCGAGATCGGACAGTTCCCGAGCCGACTTGGGCTGCAAACCGTGAACCAAGGCCCGCGCATACAGAGCCTGCACATCGAAGGTGTGACCCCGCTGACGCAGCTGCTCCAGAACCAGGACAGCCTTGTCGTGATCAGACGGGTGCGAGAACCCGGTCGACTTGTTCACCGTGTCAGCGATCCACCCCACTGCTCGCTCTACCACCGGTGGCAGCATCCATGCCGTGCCCTCGTACGGTGCACCTGTCTCCGCATGCCGGGCTTTGTTCGCCTGCAGCCAGGCGTCCTGATACGCGGCATCGCCGTAGATCAGCACGCACACCGCCGTGGCGCATTTGGAGGACAGCTCGCGGGAGACGCGCTGGAGTAGGTCCTCTGACGGCCACGCGGCGACCACTGAACCTCCCTGCCATTCGGACTGGTTCAGGGTCCGAAGCGACGCCACGGTGATATCGCGCGCCAGTTCCTGCCACTCCCTGTTCTGCTTGTACGCACTCAGTTCGTCCAGAAGGAGCAGCGGACTGCCCTCCTGGTCTCCGAGCCACTGCACGCCAGCTCTGAACGCGCCATCAGGATAAAGATTCTCGAAGGGTACGAAAGCGACGGAAGTCATCACGTCAGCGTATTCCGAGCACCTGGCGGCACCCTCTAGACCCGACGAGATGTGCAGAAGGAAATCACGGAGCGTACAAGCGCACGATTCGGCGCGGATGTTTCTCAACGTTCCTCTGCGTCTGCCACCCTCACGCGAGTACGTTGTCGGCGCGGGCACCGTAGGGCGGTTGGGGGAAGATGCCATGGGACAGCAGTTGGCGCGGGTGCCACTGGAGGGCGGGGGCTCGATCCTGGTCGAGGCTGCTGAGGATGCGGCTGGCCCGGTGAAGGCTGGCCGCGTCGGCGAGGCGATCCGCGGTCTGCCGGTAGGGCTTAGCGACGCACTCGAGCCGGTGACTGAACTGGCCCGTACGGTGCTGAGCCGGTTGCGTGACGCGGGGCCGACAGAGTTGGAGGTCGAGTTCGGAGTCGATCTCGCCACGGAGGCCGGGGTGGTGATCACCAAGACGTCTGCCACCTGCCATCTGACGGTGAAGATGCTGTGGCGCAAGGACGACCCCGATGCTGAACCTGCCCCCTCGAGGGGCCCCGAAGGGCCGGCCTGACCCGTATGCACACCGAGCACACCGATGCTCTGACTGCCGCTGTCGCCCAGGTGCGCGACGAGAACGCGGCGGTGGTGGGTACGGGATTCCTGATCGCCGCAGACCTGCTGATCAGCTGCGCACACGTCCTGCTCGACGGCGGCTACGGACCTGGTGACCTGGTGCCGCTGGCCTTCCCGCGCGTGTTCGGCGCCCCAGCGGTTCAGGGCCGGGTACTCCATGACGGGTGGCGCGACCCGCAGAACCAGGATGTCGCCCTCGTACGGCTGGACCAGGCGCTCGCGGGCGTGGCCCCACTGCCTCTGGGATCGGCGGCAGGCTGCAGCGGTCACCGGGTTCGCTCGCTCGGCTTCCCTCGGCAGGCGCCGCCAGCCGGCCACTTCGGCTCGGCTACGGCGGTCGGGCTACTTCCGGGCACGGATGGCGCTGGCGAGCTGCTACAGCTGACTGGTGCCAACGATCTGACCACCGGGTTCAGCGGCGGGCCTGTCCTGGACGAGACGACTGGTCTGGTGGTCGGCATGATCACTGCGATCACGGCCCCCGACGGTCACGATCGGGGACAGGGCATTGCCTACGCCACGCCCACCGCAGTGTTGCGGGAAGCCTGGCCCGCCCTCGACGTGCTCGATGTGACGCCGTATCGGGGACTGGAGCCGTTCACCACCGAGCATGCACGCTGGTTCCGCGGCCGGGAGGCGGCGGTGGGCCAGGTCGTGGCGGCTCTGGCAGGTCGACAACGAGTGATGCTGCTTCTGGGGCCTTCGGGGGCGGGCAAGTCCTCGCTGGTCCAAGCAGGCGTGCTGCCCGCACTGGCGGCCGGGCGGCTGCCGGGCAGTGACCGCTGGCGCCCCATAGTCGTGCGGCCGGGCACCGACCTGCCGACTTCACTCGAACAGGCTGGCCTGCCTGGAGCCGCCACGGCGGGGATCGGGTCAGCCGTGACCAACCTGCTTGCCGCCGATTCGGCTCATGACCGCGTAGTGCTTGTCGTCGACCAGTTCGAGGAACTCCTCGCACCCACCACCGAACCACAGTCGCGGGACCTGGCGACGCTCACATGGATCACCGAGGCGATCCGGTCCGAGGCAGCGCTCAGCGTGCTCCTCGTCATGCGCGATGACTTCTACCCTCGACTGTCCGCGCTGGCCCCCGGACTGCTGCAGGCCGCGCTGGAGGCACGGGGCGTGCTCAACGTGCCCGCCACACTGACCAGCGAGGACCTGGATGCGATCGTCACCGGGCCCGCCAAAGACCTGCAGGTGGGCTTCGAACCTGGGCTGGCAGAGCGGATCGTCTCCGACGTACTGTCCCTGGGCCCCCGAACAAGTGCGGACATCGAAGCACCAGTTACCGTGCTGCCTCTCCTCGAAGTCGCCCTCAGCCGACTGTGGGAACGCCGCCTGGACCACGACGGTCGCCTCACCCACGATGCCTACCGCCGCATCGGCGCCGTAACCGGAGCCCTGGCTGACTGGTACGGCGCCGCCCTGGACGCCCTCGATGAGCCGCAGCTGCGCATCGCCCAGCGGGCCCTGACAGCGCTGGTTCGCCCCGCCGACCAGGCCCTGAACATCCCGGCAGCACGCCAGCAACTCCCACTGGACGAACTACGCGACCTGGCCGCCGACGACAGCACCCCCGAGGCACTCCATGCCGTCGACGAGGTGCTGACCGTGCTCTTCCAGCATCGCATCATCACGGGCGATCGGGCAGTCGGGCCAGGGTCAGACGACGCCGACGGGACGTCGACGGTTGAGCTGATCCACGACACGCTGATCCGCGACTGGGGCGCCCTGCGCCGCTGGGTCGAGCAGGACACCCTCTTTCTAGGCTGGCTGCAACGCGCCCGCGCTCAGCAAGCCCGCTGGCAGGAACACCGCGAGCCGCGGGACCTGCCTGCCGGTACCCTCCTCGCCGAGGGCATGGACTGGTCGAATCGTCGTCGGCTGCCGGCCGACCTCGTGGCCTTCTTGAATGCAGGCCGCCGACGCCAGCAGGCCGCAGTCCGGCGCAGCAGACTCCTCAACGCCGTCCTCGCGACCTTCCTAGTCCTTTCCCTGGCTGCCTCAGGGACGGCCTGGTGGCAGCGCCAGATAGCGCTGGCGGCCCAGCACGCCGCCCAGTCCCGGCAGCTCGCCACCCAGTCGAGCGCCCTCCTCACCACCGACCCCGACCTGGCCTCCCTCCTCGCGATCGCCGCCTACCGCACCAGCCCAACTCCGGAGGCCGCCAGCGCCTTGAGTACCGCGGCGAGCCTTCCCCTGCGCCGCCGCCTCACTGGACTGACCATGGCTGTGAACTCGATGGCGTTCAGCCCCGACGGGAAAACCCTCGCCACCGCCGCTTACGACGGGAAGGTGCAACTGTGGGACGTACCCACCGGCAAGACCATTGCCAAGCTGAACGGCCACGATCTTTTCTTGGCGTTCAGCCCGGACGGGAAGACCCTGGCCACCGCCGGTGAGGGTGACAATGTGCGCTTGTGGGACGTCGCCAGCCGCAAGACCACCGCCATCCTGGACAGTCACGACACCGCGGTGGGGACCGTGGCGTTCAGCCCGGACGGGAAGACCCTCGCCGCCGCCGCTGGCTCCGCGGTGCGCTTGTGGGACCTCGCCACCCGCAAGACGACCAGTGTCCTGGACACCCACGACGGAGACGTGTTTCCGGTGGCGTTCAGCCCCGACGGGACGACCCTCGCAGCCGCCGGTCAGGGTGGCAATGTGCGCTTGTGGGACGTCGCCACCCGCAAGACCACCGCCGTCCTGACAACCAGTTACAGTGTATTGCCGGACCGCTTGGACTCACTGGCGTTCAGCCACGATGGGAAAACCCTGGCCACCTCCGGCGAGGGCGACAGTGTGCGCTTGTGGGACGTCGCCACCCGCAAGACCACCGCCGTCCTGAAAGGCCACAGTGACGAGGTGTGGTCGGTAGCGTTCAGCCCCGACGGGAAACTCCTCGCCACCGGCAGCTACGACCGAAGCGTGCGCTTGTGGGACTTGGCTACCCGCAAGACCACTGCGGTCCTGACCGGGCTCACCGACGGACTGCGGTCGGTGGCGTTCAGCCCCGACGGAAAGACCCTCGCCACCGCCAGCTTCGACCGCGGCCTGCGCTTGTGGGACGTGACCCGCAGTGAAACCAGGACCGTCCTGACTGGCCACACCGGACCCGTGAACACGGTGGCCTTCAGCCCCGACGGACATACCCTCGCCACCGGCAGTGAGGATCAGGATGCGCGCCTCTGGAACGTAGTCACCGGCCGAACTATTGCCACCATCACCAGCCACACCGGATCCCTGATCACGGTCGCGTTCAGCCCCGACGGGAGGACCCTCGCCACTGGCGGCGACGGCCTGCGCTTGTGGGATGTGACCACCGGCAAGACCACCGCCGTAGTAGTGGACAACGCTTCCGTGTACTCGGTGGCGTTCAGCCCGGACGGAAAGACCCTCGCCGTCACCAGTGGCAACGATGTGGACTTGTGGGACGTCACCAGCCGCAAGTGGACCGCCACCCTGGACAGCCGCAGCGATTACAACGATTACGTGTACTCGGTGGCGTTCAGTCCCGACGGGAAGACCCTCGCCACCGCCGGCGAGGCCGAGGGCGAGAGCGAGGACGCGAATGTGCGCCTGTGGGATGTCACCACCCGCAAGACCACCACGATCCTGAACAGCCACACTCCCGCGGTGGCGTCAGTGGCTTTCAGCCCCGACGGGAAAACCCTCGCCACCGCCGGCGTGGGCGCGAGCGTGCGCCTGTGGGATGTGACCACCGGCCGGACCACCGTCACACTCACCGGCCACACCCAGGCTGTGACCTCGGTGGCGTTCAGTCCCGACGGGAAAACCCTCGCCACTGCCGACCTGAGTGCGAACGCGCAGTTGTGGGACGTGAGCGCCGGCAAAATCACGGCCGTCCTGACCGGGCACACCAAGGGTGTGCGCTCGGTGGCCTTCAGTCCCGACGGAAAGACCCTCGCCACCGGCGGCAGAGACTTTACCGCTCGACTTTGGACCTATACCGCTCCTGATGCCGCGATACGCGCCCTCTGCGAGGCCGTTGCTCGTGACCTCACGCAAGCAGAGAAGGCGGCCTACCTACCGTCCGCATCCACCAGGCTGCGTATCTGCCAACCGAGGACGGGTTACTGACTTTCTCGGGTTGTCTGTCGTGTCGCGTGTGAGGCTGAGTCCGGTGCCGGCAAGACAGCCGTCGATTTACGGAAGGCGCCGCCGAGCTGGCGGAGGCCAGTACATCGATGGCCGGTGAAGCGGTCCAGCGTCAGCTCGGCGTCAAGCTCGTTGTTCCACACCGCTTCGATCCACATAGGGGACGGTGTCCAGGCGCTCGCAGGCCACGACGCTCTCGGGCTGATGGGTGAGATAGCAGCGGCCCTCATCCTCGAACTTCCCGCCCGGCCCGTACTTCCCGTACAGCTGCCCGAGGCGGTCACGGCTGGCCTCGGCGAAGGCCTCCAACTGCCATACGTAGTCCTCCTGCTGCTCGGCGCTGATCGCCTTCAGAACGACCGTGAGGATCTCTTCCGACATGTCGCCGTCGAAGCCGGTGTAACCGGTCAGGGAAACGAAGATCCTCTCCGCCGCCTCCATCACCCGGTGCACCTGCTCCTCCCCCACGCTGTCGACGGGCGTAGGCAAGGGATGCGGCCTCCAACTCGGCTCAGCCGACGGTGTCTCCGGGGCAGCAGCCACCGCTTGGGCCTGGCGGAGGGTGCGGTCGGCGATGTGGGCGAGCCTGCCGGCGATCGCCTCGACCGCGCGAAGCCAGCCCTCGTGGACCTGGTCGCTGCTGGCGGAGGAGGCCTGCGTGTCCAGCTCGATGACTTCGCCATGAGCGCCTTCCACGGCGCCGGCCTGGATGGCCGCTATGAGGGTGTGTACCTCAGCCGGGCTCGCGCCCGCAGCGTCGAGACGCTCAGTCACACACTGCTCGGCGTTCGCGGCCATTAAGCGCCGAACCGCACGGACTCGATCCTGCGAGCGCCAGACGGCTCGAGTATGGCGTACATCCCCTGACAGGCTTTGCTCGTCCATGCGGGTGCCCGCCCGTCCTCCGCGCCGCCGAATTCCGTCTGCGGTACCAGTGTCGGACCTCTGTGTGAGGATGCGAGCTACGAACGGGAGGGGCGTGGAATGGCGATCGACTGGGATCGTATCGGGCAGTCAGCCTTCGACCGGCATGTCGAGGCACTGCTGTTCAAGATGTTCGACGGCCAGGCGATCGCGGTCAACGGGCGCGGGGGCGACGGCGGCATCGACGTGAAAGTCCGTAGGGATGCGGGCCTGCACATCTTTCAGCTCAAGTACCACCCCGACGGCTTCCCCGGCTCTCACCGAGGCCGCCGTCGGGCGATTCAGCAGTCGTTTCGCCGGGCGATGCAGCATGACCCCGTGGAGTGGACGCTCGTGGTCCCCTGCGTGCTCACGGCCTCGGAGCGTTCCTTCGTCGACAAGCTCGCTGAGGGCCGGGTGGTGAAGGTGTCTGTCATGGACCGGGCGGCCCTCGACAACGGCTTCGCCGTTCACGCGGACTTGGAAGCCACGTTCACGCGAGACCAGGCCCGGGAAGCGGCCCGGGACTACGGCCGGGAGAAGGCGCTCCTGGCCGAACGGGGCGATCTGGTCGAACGGGTGCGTGCTCTGGGCAGTCGGGCGGACGGTATCGACCCCCACTGGACATGGGACTTCGCGCGCCAGGGCGACATGGTGATCCAGACCTTGCGCGGCAAGCACGCACTCGCGCAGGAAGTCAGCCCGGTCCGGCTGCTCCTGACGCCCCGCGCGGAGGCAATCAACGCGGACGTGCGTGCGGCTCTGAACCGGGCGCTGGGCTACGGAATCGCTGAGGAGGTGCGCCTCGAACCCGAGGCGGTGGAGAGTGTGACCGTCGAGGGCCCGGAGTGGCTGACGGAGACCGTCACCGACGTCGGCGTGATCTGGAAACCCGTGCCACTCGTCGTCGAGGCCGATGCCGCAGCCGAGATCCAGTTCTTCGACACCGATGGAGGTCGGGCCGGACGGTACGCCGGGTGCCTGATCGCGATGGGATCGGGAGGAGTGGGCCGATCGGTGGACGCCGACGTTCACGGCGCTCGCCTGCAGATGCTCGTCCCCTTCGACCACCAGGCGGCGGGAACCTTGAGGTACTCCTTCGACCTGGAGGGTCGGACGCCCGCCGAGGCCATGAACGTCCTACGCCTGTACCGCCGGGCTCCTGCGCGGCGGCTCGTTCCAGGTCAACATCAACGGCCTAGCCGCCGGCTCCGGAACCATGGCTGGAACCGGCAGCGCCAACGACGTCGCCGAGGTCGACAGCCTCCTTCTCTACCTCTCCGACCTGGACGTCGTGCAGCGCCACTGCGAGACCTTCTTCCCCGCTCCCCTGGACTGCACCGGCCTCGAGCGCATCGACCTGCGGATCGCCCGCCTCCTCATCGAAGGCCGCTGCGTTGCCTATCGCCCCGCCCGTACGATCACCGTCACCCTCAACGGCCAAGACGACCCCGCCCTGCGAGCCGTCTTGGGCCAACAGCCCCAGTGCCTGCGCATCAGTCCCCCGGGATTCGAGATCACCCTCGGCCCGCCACAGCATGGACATCGGCCCCGTCCATCTCTTCCACGCGCGCGTCGTCGCCGACAACAGTCTCCAAGCCATCGAAGCCCTTCGCGCCGGGCAGGCCGCCGGCATGAGAGTCGTCCTGCGCCCCCAAGACGGCGAGCACTACCGCATCTATCTCGCCGACGCCCCCGACGACAACCTCCCCCTCATCCCCAGCCCACTGGGCCTTCCCGGCTACAACGACCCGAGCTGATACGACCGCCGTGTCCCCACCAGCCGATCGGGGCGCTCCGCCGATCTGAAATGAGCACGCCGGACGCGGCAACAGCGCCGTTCTGACCGACCAGCGCATGCCGCGCCACAGTAGCGCTCTCGCCCTTGGGGGCGGCGGTGCGAGCGGCGGGGTCGCTGAGGAGCCAGACGGCCAGCAATCCGCGGCCGAGATGCGAGGCTGCCACGTCATCGGCCTGACATGCTGCAGTACTTGGAGAAGCCGAGGAACAAGGACAAATGCTGAGCTCTAGTCAGCTCAGCGGGGGAACGGAGTGAAGTGGCCTTCAAGCTGAAATCTGCCGATGCGGCCATGCCGGAGGACCCGGTTGACCTGTACCGGATTCTTGCCCTGACGAACCGTGGGCCAGACTTCGTGTGGGGACACCAACAGGATGTCCTTCGAGACTGGCATGTGAAGAAGTCCGACGCATCAGACGTAGCGATTGAGCTGCCGACCGGGGCGGGCAAAACTCTTGTCGGAGGCCTGATCAGCGAGTACCGGCGACGCAAATATGGTGAACGTGTCGCCTATCTCTGTCCGACTCGGCAATTGGCGAGGCAGACGGCGGCAAAGTTTGACGAGTACGGCATTCCCTGTCGAAGACGAACTCGCCACCTTCACCGCGATGGACAACGCGGCCCTGCTGCTCACCAACCGCTACGACGGCATAGACCTCCCCCGCGACGACTGCCGGCTCGTCGTGCTCGCGGGACTGCCCGCCCGGGGAGACCTGCAGGAACGCTTCCTGCACGAATCACTCGGCGCCCTGGGAGTGCTTCAGGAGCGCATCCGCGCGCGCATCGTGCAGGGCTCGGGTCGGGCCACCCGCAGCAACAAGGACTGGGCGGCCGTCATGGTGCTCGGCCGGTCCCTGACGTCGTACCTGTCCGGTCCGGACGTCCAGGCGGCGCTGCATCCGGAGGTCCACGCCGAGGTCGAGTTCGGACGCACGAACAGCTTGGGCACCACCTCCAGCGAGATGCTCGACAACCTCGCCGTCTTTCGCAGGCATGAGCAGGACTGGGCTGCGGTCGACACCCATATCTCCTCCCAGCGTGAGCAGTACACCCGTACCGTCGCGCCCAGCGCCCGTGAGCTGCACAACGCGGCCCGGCACGAGGTCGCGGTCTGGGAAGCGATCTGGAACAACCAATGGAACTGGGCCCTCACCGCCGTACAGCGTGTCCTGGACCAGCTCAAGGGCGAGCGGACACCCCAGCGTTATGCCGCGCTGTGGAACTATCTCGGATACAGCATCGCCGAGCGGCTCGCGCAGCAGAGCGGAGACTCATCTCACCGCGACACTGGGGCGCGCTACTACCGCGAACTCCAGCGGAAGGCGCAGACCAGCAGTTTCCTCGCCCACATCGCTTCGCCGAGCGACCGGGCCCACGCGCCCGTCCTCGGCGACCTCGACCCCCTTAATGAAGCTGCGATGCTCGCTGTCATCGCCCGTACCGAACTGCACGACTCCGAACGCTTCGAGCAGGCCCTCGCCGAGGCACGGGCCGGCCTCGCAGGCACCGAGTACCGCGCCTACGAAGCCGGGCTCGTCCACCTCGGCACCTTCGCCGGCGCCTCGGAAAGCTACGGCAACGACGACGACGCCAACCCTGCGGCCCCTGATGCCGTCTGGATCTTCGATGACGCCCGTTGGATTACGTGGGAGGCGAAGAGCGAAGCCACTGCCACCGGCGAGATCGGCCCCGAGAATGTCCGCCAGGCCCAAGGACACCTCAGGTACACGGAGGCCGAGCGAAAGGCCTCTGCCCCAAGCGGCTCCATCGCGCTCCTCATGTCCCCCAAGCCAAAGATCATGGCCGCCGCGCGCATGCTCGCCAGCGACGAGACCTACCTCGTACGCCCGCCGACGGTCCTGGAAGTCTTCGACCGCCTCATCCGTTCGTGGCGCACCGCCCGAGCACGCACGATCACAGTGCTGAGCACCGCCGAACTCGCCGACATCTTCCGGGCCGAGCAAGCGCTGCCATCCCAGTGGCTGCCCCTCCTGAAATCGACCCCGGTCAAGGAGTAGTGAAACGGGCATGCGGTCCCTCGGGTCGGTGGGCTTGAGGGGCCCCGTCCGCACCGGCTCCCAGCCAACCAGCCAGCGGCTGAGCGGGCAGGACGCGCAGTCCGCCCTGCACCCACGGGCACGAGCCGAGCGTGGCGGCGGTCTCCTTCGTCGGCCTCGCGGACGGTGTGCTGCCCATGTCCAGCGACCAAGCCCCGGAAACGGTCCGATCTTTCTACGCTGCCAGGTGACCACTACCAGCGCTGCAGATCCTTGCGCAGCCGGTCGTACCAGGCCCGTCGGCGCTGAGCGGTGTCTGGCGGCTTCTCGCCAAGCGCGACCACCTGGTCGGTGACGCTGTAAGTGAGGCGATACAGCAATACTTCAGTGGCGGTCTCCAGCCACTTTTGGGTGGACCTGGCTGGCGGCGCTGAACCGAAAACGGTGACGAACCAGGTGGGCAGGAGTGCCCGTTCGTGGACCGCATCGGCAAGACGGCTGCGCAGTGCCGGGGTGAGGCGCTTCTCGGCTCTGGCCCCCGCGGCCATCACCGACTGCTTCTCGGCGCGGGCTTTGGCGTCGGTGGCCAGGGCGTCTTCGGCTTCCGCAGCGAGGGCTGCCTGCCGGTCGAGATCCTGGCGCAGGCGCCGCTCCACTATGACGGCTTCACGGAGCTTGTCGGCGGCCTCGAGGCGGGCGCGGGAGCCGAACCTGGTCGAGAGCAGTGCGCCAACCGCATCGGTGACCGTTACTCGGTGTGCACGGAGTTTTTCGGCGCTCTCGCGATGATACCGCAACCGGTGCTGGAAAGTGGAGCGCTCGTGGTCGCTGAGCAGCTGGCCGCGGGCCTGCCGGCCGCGTTCCATGGTGCGAGCAAGGTCGTGCTGGTCCTTGGGGAAGGTGTCCAGATCCGCTTGCTGTGCACCGCCGGATGCCAGGAGCTGGCCTTCCAGGAGCCGCACATGCTGCACCAGGCGGTTGACGGCCTGCTCGGTGTCGGCGACGCGGTCACGCGGAGGCCCTTCTACGCGTCACAAAGCTTCCTCACCACCATCTCGGACCGGCGGCGCGAGTTCGGCCTGGAGATCTGACCCCCGCCCCGAAGACGGCGCCGGGTACACGGGAACGCCCCACGGACCCGGCGACAGCCACCACTGTCGCACCGTAAGCGATCCGGGAGTGGCCCTGGCAGTTCCTCGCACGTGCGGTGAGGATGACAGAGCCCTCGGTGCGCTCGGCGACAGCGACGCCACGGCGTCAGCCGAGAAACCTGCCGAGTGCACAACAGGCCATAGGCCGTGTGGCGTCGGCGTCGCTCGAATCCACCATTCGCCTCCGGCCGCCCTCACGACCGCCGAACAGCCCTCAGGCGCGTGCGGTCAGCTCAGCCGGGCATCGGCGTACACGGTCATCGCATCGCGCTGGTAGACGGCGAGACCGTCGGCGATCATGTCGAAGTTGGCCCGCATCTGCGGGTCGTCGACATAGGTCTGGCCCACTCCCTTGTACGCGGCCGCGGTCGGGGTCCAGAACCGGCAGATGTTCTGGTAGTTGGCGTCCACCTCGGCCTGTACCGCAGGGTCGGACACCGGCGTGCCGGCCACCATGAACTCCGCCATTCGGATCATCTGCACCGTCACTTCCCGCTGCCAGCGCTCCGTGTCCTCGGAGGTCATCGCCTCGACGGCCTGCCGGGACTGCTCCCACGCCTGTGGCCACCGCTCCCGTACCTCGGCCTCAGCGGCGGAGGGGGCCTGGAACCCCTCGAACAGGTTCTCCGGCTTGTTGATCTTCGTCATATGGCCCTTGCCCTCACCTTCCTCCAGTTCGGCGATGGTGCGGCCGACCGTACGGGCCAGCGTCTCCAGCCGGTCCCGTTCCGCGAGCAGCCGTTGGTGGTGCTCACGGAGCACGGCCACCTGGTCGAGCCGGCTGTCCAGGACCGCCTGGATCTCGCGCAGCCCCAGGCCCAGCTCCCGCATCAGCAGGATCTGCTGCAACCGCAGCAGATCGGCCTCCTCGTAGTAGCGGTGCCCGTTGCTCCCGATCCATGCGGGCGGCAGCAGGCCGATTTCGTCGTAGTGCCGCAGCGTCCGCGATGTCACCTTGGACATCCGCGCTACCTCCGCGATCGACCAGGCCATTGCCGGTGCCTTCCTCGCCGGGCCGGTCTCTCCGGCCACACGCATGACCGTAGAAGTTGCCGCAACGGAAAGCGCAAGCCCGAAGGCACCAGGGCCTGACCCCACCGACGTCGCGTAACCGACCGCGCCGACCAGGAACTCAGGCCACTGCCCACGGCTCAGTGCGCCAGCCCGGCAGCCGCAGTGCGGAGCTGGACGGGCTCGAAGAACAGCTGACCAAGCAGTTGGCGGAGGTGCGAGCCGAGCGGGACGAGCCCGCCGTGGCCGAGCGGGTACTGCAGCGGATGAGCGAGCAGATCGCCGATGAGCGGGCGGAGGCAGGGTCGCCGGTCGTTCAAGTGGCGGGTCGGGCGGTGCGGCTGGTCCCGGACCGCGCGCCGGGGTGGCCGAGTCCGCGTTACCGGCGGAGTACCAGCGCATCCTGACCGCGGTGCGGCAGGCGGCCGGTCCGGTCGCAACCCGGCAGATCGGCGAGGTGCTGGGCTTGGACGCCGGGGTGCGGGGCAAGCTGGAACCGCTGCGCGGGAAGCTGACGAAGCTGGCCGAGCGCGGCTGGCTGCACAAACGGCCCGACGGGAAGTTCACCGCCCGCCCGTGACCGGGACCGCACAGCGGCTGGGAGCGTAACTGCGGTGCCGGCGGCTGTTGGGTTTGTGTGACGAAGACCAACGACCATGCCGGAGGCACGGTATCCCTGGTCTACCAGTGCCGACTGCCGCTGTCCACGCACACCGTCAACCACCTCGCCGACCTGCTGCGACGGCATCTGAAGGCGATACGGTCCCGGTGGCGGGTGCTGCCACTGGGGAAGATCGCGGTGATCGTCCTGGCCGTGCTGCGGCACGACCAGCGCTTGGCCGACATGGCCGGCGGCAACGACGTCTCCGCCACTACCGTGCGCCGCTGGCGGGACGAGCTGATCCACCTGCTGGCCGCCAAGGCCCCGCGTCTGGACCGCGCCTTGAAGAAGATCGCCAAGCGGGGCGGGGAGGTCGTCCTGATCGACGGCACTCTCATCTCCACCCAGCGCCGCACCGGCAAGGCGAACCGCCCGAACTACTCCGGCAAGTATCGCCGCCACGGCCTGCACGTGCTTGCCCCTGACCGACGAGCAGGGCTGTCTGGTGTGGATATCGGCCGCCCGGCCCGGCCGCACTCACGACATCACCGCCGCCCGCCGCGACCACATCCTGGCCCACCTGCGCGCTGCTGGTCTCGGCGGCTTGGCCGACCTGGGCTTCCTCGGCCTGGACGACGACGGGGACGATCCCGTGGTCGTCACCGGCTTCAAGGCCACCCGCGCCCGCAAGCTCACACCCGCCGAAAGGGAGGCCAACCGGGTCCTGGCCGCCGGACGCGCCCCCGTCGAACGCGGCTTCGCCCACCTGAAGAACTGACGGATCCTCACCAGACTCCCTACTGACCCCACTCGCGCCACCCACCTGCTTCGCGCGCTGCTCGTGCTGACGAACATCGAGGCCACCACCGACAATTGATCTCTACCGCAGGTAGCCCGCTATCAGCACAAGCACCGCGGAACAGCGTCACTGGGCCGGGATCGGCTGAGTGAGGTTCACCGCGTTGCCGTCGGGGTCCTGGATGTGGGCGACGCGCTGTCCCCACGGCATGTCGTTGGGGCCGCTGCGGACCGAGCCGCCCAGCGCCTCCACCCGGCCGAGCGTCTCGTCGACGTCGTCGACACCGATGCTGAGCAGGATCCGCGGCGCTGCCCCGTTCCCCGGGTTCGCGTTGGCCACCAGCCTGAGGTCGGTGTCGCCGAGGCGTAAGCCGAGGTAGAAGGCAGGGCCTTCCGCCGGCACCCGGAAGATCTCCTCAGCGCCGAACAATTTCGTATAGAAGCCGAGCAAAATGTCCTGGTCGGCAGTCAGGATCACTGGCTGGATGGTGGACATGGCACTCCTGTCGAGAACGGTCGTGTCGCTGGATAGACCGTTCGAGGACGGTGGACTCATCGGCAAAACCGCCCCGCCAGACGATCTACAACGCAGACTGTCGCCCACGACCAGCACGAGCACCCCGAAACGAAGACGCGCCACCTCCCTTACCAGCTACTTCAAGATGGCGCAGCTTCATTGGTCATGACGCCTCCGGTGTAGCTGGCGGGCGCGTTCGGCGGCTGTCGGGCGTACGGCCGATGCAGTTGGCGACGGTGTCGATTTCACTGCTGCCGTAGGCGGTGCGGATGCCGGAGGGGGTCAGTCCGCTGGCTTGGGCGAGAGGTTCGAGCTTGTAGGGGCGGTCTCCGTGGAACTCGCGGCCGTACGCGAGGAGCTGGCGGATCTCGCGGTCGGCGGCTTCGCGGGCGGCGCGGGCGTTGCCGAGGGCGATCAGAAGGGGGTCTTCCTGAAGGTCGTCGCACTGGGCTTCCAGGGCGAACGCGTAGTTTTCGCGGGCCTGTTCGGCCTCTTCGAGGGCGTCCGGGTAGAGATCCTCCGGTGTGACGTCTCCGGGCTGCGGCAGAGGGATACGGATGGCTGTGAGGTCACCGATCAGATTCATGTTTACGACAATCGCAAAAAAATGCGTCAAACGCAACACTGGAGGCAGGGTGCTTCTGTGACACCCCAGCGACAGGCCCCCGGAGCTTGATGACCCGGTCTTCTGGGGTGTAGTCGTCGTCCGGCTCCGCTTCGTACTCAGCGTCTGTGCCCCTCGCGCCTGGCCCAGTCGCAGCGCAGCCGGAAGGCCTTGTGCGAGGGCAGCGCGGAGATCTCTCACCAGGGTGCCGAAGGAGGGAGTGAACGCCGGCCCGACGCTCACTCCCTCCGGACGTACTGGAGTTCGCCGCCGCTGCGTCGACCGCGTCCCGTTCGCCGTTGACGCCGACGCTGAAGACCAGCGCTTCTTTAAGCAGCTCGCTAACTCACCTGCCGGTGGTGATGAGAGCGAGATCGCTTTTCCAGGTACCCGCGGTCGGTCGCGCTGTTGAGTACTTCGTCTGCAGCCGTGCCGCAGTGGGCCCAGCTGATACCGATTTTGGCCCCGACGCGCACGGTCTTCCCCTCGGCGCCGATCGGCTGGATGATCTCGTTGCGCAGTCGTACAGCGAGGTCCTGGGCGTCGGCCCGGCCGAGCCCGTCGGCCAGGATCACGAACTCGTCGTCGGCAAGCCGCGCCACGGTGTCGCCGTCGCGCACGCACTGGGACAGCCGCCGGGCGACCTCGATGAGCACCGCGTCACCCGCGTTGTGCCCGAATTGTCCTCCGAGCCTGCCTGCCCGGCACGGTACCGTCACAGCCTCTGCCTGCGCCGTCGCGGAACCCGTCTTTGGCCTGTCGAGGGAGCTCGCCTGGCGGTGACCTGCGCTGCGTGGGGCCCGAACTGGAGGTCCGGGCCCCGTGTCACACGTGGCTCTTCCGCGGACGGTGGCCACCGGGGCGACCGAGGAGGACTCCGACGCGAGCTTCGAGGCGGGCGACCTGGGGGCGCTCAAGGTCCTCACGAAGAGGCAGTTCCACGACGGATTCCCACCTGTCGCGCTTGTCCTGTTCCGTGAGGTGTTCGCGAAGGCGATCGCTGGTGGCGGAAGCAGTGTGCATCCGCTCTACCATCCCGACATACAGGATCGTGTGCGTCACTCCCAGCGCGATGTACAGCCCGACGTGGTGCAGGAGTTCCGGGATGCGAGGCTGTAGAGGGCGCACTTGCGGATCGGTGATGGTGAGGTCGTCGCCCAGAAGGTCGACGACTGCTCTGGACACGGCAGAGTTCCAGCGCAGCATCAAACGTCCTTCAGGTTTCCGATGGAGGTGACGACGTTGAAGACCTGGGTGCTCACGACGGCCTTCCAGCTCTGGCTGCAGGCGCCCGAGGCTCCGAGGTGCCGGTGATAGGTGTCGATGGCGTCCTGTGTCGCAGCCACGTTCTCGGAGATCTGCAGCTCGAGATCGCTGTTGTCCGGGGGGCCCTCGGCCTTACCAGCCTTCCAGGCGTTGCGGATCGACTCGTCGGTCACGGGCACGATCTCGCCACCAGAGCGGACTGGCTCGTACCGGGTGCCGGGCGCAGGGGCATCCTGGCTGACCTGCGGAAGGTCCTGCGTGCCGCCGTGCGCCCAGTACACCTCAACGATGGCCTCCGCCTGTCGGCGCCCCCAGGCGCCGCGCGCGCCCGGCTTGTTCGAAACCATGCGGGTGACGAAGGCATTCGCCTGTCCGCGGGCACGGGTCACCTCCTGGGACCCGTATGCGGCCTGCAGAACACCGGCGGCCGTCGCGGCGATCACAGTTCGGACCCGGGCCTCGGCCAGCGCTTGCTTGCCGATGGTGGTGTCCGCGTTCGCGGTCACCGTGTCCATCACCGTGGAGATGGGCCGCCAGGTCGGCTCCGGAGGCAGTCCCGAACTCCTCACCAGCAGAGACTGGGCGGCGGCGCTGTGGTAACTGTCCTCCGCCCGTGGCAGGGACCGGTGGACCAAGTGGGCGACCACCCGGCCCCGCAGCTTCCCGGCGCGGGTGCTGGAGTCGGTGCTGTACATTCCGAGCTCGGCGTAGACGTCCTTCGCGGCGGCGGTGCTGCGGTTGAAGGCCCACACCGCCAGGAGCGCCAGGTACTCCAGTTCCATGCCGTCCGGCCGGGTGGACGGCATCTTCATGTAGTCCACGATCGTCCGCCCGTGGACCGGTACCCGGTCGAAGACCCCGGCATCGGCGAGCCGGTCCAGAGCATGCTGAGCCAGTCGAGCGACAGCAGCTCCCTGTGGCAGCGCCTCCGGGTCGTTGTGCACGGTCTCGTAACGCCGCGTCAATGAGGCGGCATAGTCGCGTACGCCGCTGCCCACGTACCGGGCACCGAGGACTACCTGAGCGGTCGTCGTCCAGGCGTATACTGCGGCCAGCGCCTTGTCCGCTGGGACCGACACTGTCCGCGCACCACGGTAGGACACCTGGATGTCCACATTGCCCCTGACGTCCTTCGCCACGAGAAGCTGATCGCGGGCTTGCTGAAGGCAGGGGACGAGCGTGTCGATGATGCGTTCCTGTTCCTCCTTACCGAGCAGCGTGAAGTCGTACAGCTTGAAGGGCAGCTTGAGGGCGATGCAGAACTGTACGAGCGCATGGAATTTCATCCCTGCACGCCCGTGACCGTCAATCGGCGTGATGCCACGGGCGAGAGGCTTGCCATGGTTGTCCACGATGCGCATGAGCGCGGTGTCGATAGGGCGACGCTGGCCCTGCGTGGTGACCGTGGCGATCGTACGGTTCGAGGCCGAGCTGGTGACCTGATGCACCGTCCACTTCTGCCGCATCTCAGGCCTTTCCAGGGCGTGTGGGCCCTCTGATCGCAGTTCCAGCACGGAAGACTCCGAAGAAGGCTGGGCCGCTGGCGGGAACGGCAGGGCCCCGATGTCACCTCCCGTACCGCTGTAGTCGCTGCTCTCTTCGTCCCGGACGTTGCTCACCAGGAGGAGGAAAAGGGTGAGGATCTGGATCGGCGGGGTGATGATCTGGTGGCAGCCTCCGAGCACGCCACCGTCGAGGAAATGCAGCCGACCGTCGGACCCCAAGTCCGGAGAGAAGAGGCTTTTCACCGGACGTGGTTCGGCCACACTGCGGGAAATCACCTCCAGCATCTGCTCATCGGGTCGGCAGTCGGCTTGGGCGATTGCCGGGCACCGTCGGATGGCCTGAGCCAGACTTCGCGCTGCGTCCGCGGGGGCGCGACCGAGGATCTCGGGAAGAGTGGCCGTTTCTGGCATGATCATGTGATCAGAACTCGCTTTCTGCGTGCAGGTAGGAGGGCACGCAGGAAGCCCCTGCGCTCCCGGAACAGGCGAATCCCGACCGTGATCGGACCTGCGCCATGAACCGGCCGCGTACGGGGGCGAGGGGGCGATTCCGGCCGTGACCGGACCTGGCGGTCCTCCGCCGCGACCTGTACGGGGCGCGATCACGGACAAATTATCTGACCTCACTGACAGTTGAGGCCGGAATGATGAGAAACAGCCTGACAACCCCGGCGGATGAGATCGGCGCGGGCAGGCCTGGAACCGCTGGCCACCCGCACCACGGCGGCAGGGCGCCTCCCCGAACCCCGTAGCGCTCGCCCTCGCTGAGCAACTTCTGGCCGGTGTGGATCTACGAGTCACCACCCTGATCACCCATATCGCGGCGCTCGCCCGCGGCGCCGGCCGCACCGACGCCGACATCGACGACCGCGCCCAAGTACTGCGCGCCGAGATCCTTACAGGGGGCGTGACGTACGCCGAGCTTGCCCTGGACCTCGCCCTCGCCTTCCACCACGCCGTCCGCAACGACCAGGATCAGGTGGCCGCGACGATCGCCCGGCTGCGCGAGAACACCCGCGGCGGCGACTTCGCCGACTACAGCGACATCGTCGCCTTCATGGCCGACGTACTCCTCGAGGAAGCCTCACCGACACGCTGGATCGACGGCGCACAGCACACGCGGCGGCGATTCCGGAGCTTGGTCACCGTCCGCCGCGACGACCTGCGTATGTCGCTGTGACCACGGCATTGGCCCGGGCGTCCTGTTCGCCCGGGCCGGTTCAGCCGATCACGGACCGGGCGAAGGCGACAGTGCCGGCGAAGGCGCCCCCGGCAGCCAGTAGCGCGACAGCCCATGCGTTCCCTGCCAGCACGGTCAGCACGCCGGCGGCCACGGCGATCTGCGTGCCCAGCATCAAGATGACCGCGGCACGCACCGTCATCAGCGGCTCCTGCGACCGGTCGGACGGCGCACTCACGGAAGCTCCTGGCGGTTGTTCTCGCGCCTGCGCCACTCCTTGCCGAGGCGGTTCAGCTTGCGTCGGGCCCGCTCTCCTTGCGCCTCATCCTGCTGCACCAGGTCCGACGCTTTGGGCCACGTCATGGGGTGGTTTTCCGACCAGGCACGGACCAGGGCCTGTTCCTGCTCGTTGAGCTGTCCTGCCACGTAGCGGACCGGAGCGGTCTCGAACTGCTGGGCCCAGGGAACGATACGGGGGATCACCAGATCCTCCGGCCCGGGCACGGCGTCCCGCTGCTCCCAACCCTCCGGGATGTAACCGATCGAGGCACCACGGATCTGGTGGTCGCGCTCGGAGTCGCAGCCCTGGCGGGCGTACCGGACCAGGACCCTGCGCACCGACTGGTCGTCGGTGAGGTCGGCCTCCTGCTCCCATGCACGCTCGACCATCGCCACAGCCAGGGCCTGACAGTGGTCCTCCAGCACCGGCCACAGGCGCAGGCAGTGGCGCAGGAACTCCTTCATCGGCTCCTTGTCGCCCTTCATGTACGCATCGAAGGCGTAGCGGGCCTCGGCAAGGACGGACGGCTTCAGCCGCTTCGCCCAGTCGGCGACAGACCGGACTCCGGCGAAAGCGGTGGTGTGGGGCGCCATGCCAGCAGTGCAGATGGCGCCCGGTCAAACTGGAAGGCCACCGTCACGTGTTCTCAGCGGGACGGTGCGGGCCGCCGAAGTCCTGGTCGGTGAACGTCCCGAGCAGAGGCTTCGCAGCGACAGGACCAGTGTGGGGTTCTCCGCACACGGGGCCGTGCTCACTGGTCTGGCAGGTGTTCCACGTTGCGGTATCGCGGGTGTCTTCCCAGGTGGTGTCCGGGCCGACCGGGTGGAGGAGACGCCACCCGAACACCGGCATGCCCGGCCCGTGCGGTTCCGGCTCCTCACGGAAGGACTGCGGAACTGCGGCGGTGTAGTCGGGACGAGCCTCGCGGATCTCAGCCTCCAGGACCGGCCGGACCGCCGCGTGAAGGTCATCCAGGGCGGCGAGCACTCCGGCCTCCAGCGCCTCCCGCCCCTGCTCCCCGGCCTGGTGCCAGGCGCACAGCAGGATCTCCTCAAGAGGGCCGCCGACGAAGACGGCCTGTTCGACGGCTGCGGTGCCGTCGTCGGCCAGGAGGACACGGTGGCGCATCGGCGATCAGTCGATGTTGCCTGTCGCCTCCACGGGCTCGCTGGCCTGCACGGCCCTTACCCCGTCGGCAGGAGTGGGAAATCGTTCGGCGAGGGCATCGAGCAGACCGGGCTCGTCCTCCGGGTCGTCGTCCCAGTCCACCAGGGCGAAGCCCGCGGACTGGTCTGGAGCGGTCCGAACCGAGGCTTGCTTCCGGGGCGCCCGACCGCACCCACGTGGTGTAGCCGGGCATCAAGTGCCCGAGGCCGGATAGGCGTTGGCCCCGCACCGAAAGCCCTGGTGAACAGCCTCTGTGTCGAGTGCTCGCCGTACTTCTCGATGTGGTCGAACGCGACCTGCTGGTCTTTGGCGGCGCGGTTGCGCCAGTCCAGGACCTGCTCGCGAGTCAAGTCCTCGAGGACCAGCTCCTGGACGACGTCCTCACCCTCGGACTTCAGGGCGGGCGCGTGGGTACCGGACGCGGGGCGGGCAGCAAGACCGGGGTCGGCCCACGCCTGGGCGGTTACGGTCTCGTGCAGCTGCCGCTCGGCCGCCACACGGCGCGCTGAACGTCGGTCATCTCCCGACAACCGGTGTGGCAGTGGTGCTTCCGTCGGTTGTCGTGGGGACTACCCCCGCGGGCGCGGGGACGACAGCAACGTCTTCTCGGCGCCGCCGTGGGTGGCCGGACTACCCCCGCGGGACGTCCGGGGTCCCGCCTCGCTGGGGCGCGGTCCGCCAGGCAGAGGAGTTTCCTCTCGGCCGTCCGCGGAATTCCCGGAAATCACTTGGTCCTCACTGATATCTCGGGACCCGCCAGGCACGCGCCTGCTGTTGCGGCCGGGACCGGTGTCCTAACATGCCTGACATGACGTCAACTGTGGACGATCACGCGATCGACGGTATCGTCTTCGACTGGTCCGGTGTGTTGGCCGATGAGATCGAAGCGGTCGCCCAAGCCCACGCGAAAGCGATCGCCGCTTTGGGAGGACGTCCGCTCACTGCCGAACAATGGAAGTCCGGAATCCTCGACGACTGGCGGCAGTTGTATCTGGACCAGGGAGTTCCGGCGCGTTCCATGCGACAGGCTCCGGACGTCTTCGCCGCCCACTTCGCGAAGAATCTCCTCAGCGTCCGCCCCGTCGAAGGAGCCGCCGAGGTCTTGCGGGACGCGAGGAAGGCCGGTCTGAAAATCGCCATTCTCAGCAATCAGCTCGAGCCCTGCCTCCGTTCCTGTATCCGCCATTTCGGATGGGAGCAGTACTTCGACGTCGTCGTGGCCGCCCAGGGCGCCAAGGTCCCCAAGTCAGATCCGGAGGCTCTGTGGGGGATCCTGCGCGACCTACATCTGAAGCCGACGCGCACGATGCTGGTGGAGGACATGACGCAGGGCATCAACCTGGGCAAGGCGGCCGGGCTGGTGACGGTGGGTAAACCGTCCGTCCTGCGTCAGGACCTCTCGGCTGCGGATTACCTGGTCGACGACCTGAGGGACGTGCTCAGGGTCGCCGAAGGCGCCGCGGTGGGCCGTGTCGGGGGCAGCGGCGCCAGTCGTGAGTACCGGGACGTCTACGAGCGCAGGGAGCGCGAGAAGTCGGCGGGCCGGATAGCGAGGCTTCCGGACTGGTACCACTCGGAGAACCTCGCCTTCGTCCGGTTTCTGCGCGGCGTCGTCCCCGGCCCCGCGCCGGCGCTTGCCCTCGACGTCGGCTGTGGGAGCTCCTTCCACGCGACGGCCATGACACGGCTGTTCCGCTGCCTGGTGCTGCGCATCGACCTGACCCAGGCGGCGTTGAGACGGGGGCCCGGGCTGTCCGGCGGACGTCCCGGGCCGGCCTCGGTCCAGGCGGACGCCGCTCGGCTGCCTCTGCGGGACGCCACGAGCGACCTCACCCTCTGCGCGGAACTCCTGGAGCACGTACCCGATCCCGACGCCGTGCTCGCCGAACTGTCCCGGGTGACCCGCCCCGGCGGCCTGCTGGTGCTGGCGGTCCCCAACAGCGTGGAGGTCACCTGGCCGCTGTTCCGCGGCATCCAGCGCAAGAGTTTCTCGGCCGGGCACATCCGCGAGTACACGGTTGAGGCCCTGGCCGAGGCAGCCGAGCGGGCCGGCTTCCACCGGGTCTGCGTCGGCAGCCGGTGGTTTCTGTTCTACTGGCTGGCCTTTGGCGTCGAGCGCAGCCGTTTCGCCGCCCCGGCCGCCCGGGCGTTGCTGCGCCTGCGCTGGATCTCCCGGCCGACCGGCCGGATCGTGGAAGAGCTGACGCTTCTGGAGACACGGGTGCTGGGGCCCCGCAGTCGCCGCGGAATAGGAATATTCCTGATCGCCAGAAGAAACGCTCCCGCCGTCTGCGAGTGACCACAACAGGGGGACGTATGTCGTTAGAAGTCGCCGTGCCGGTGATTGTGGGTATTCTCGGCTTCCTCTATCTGGTCTTCTTCGGACAACGATCGGTCGTGGAATGGTACGTGGACCGGCGTCGCCGTCGCGACGACCGTTCGGAACGAGAGGAAGCGTCCGAGCGGCAGATAGAGAATCTTCCCTCACCCGACTACGCGGAACTCCTCGGACGCCACAGGGAAATGGACCGGATCATCTCCGTCCTCCGCCCCTACCCCCATTCTCAGCACGCTGTGGTGGCCCTGGACGGGATCGGCGGAAGCGGGAAATCCGCCCTCGCCCTGGAAGCTGCGAGATATTTCGTAGTGAACCATCTCAAGCTCGACCGCAGCGAGAGGTTCGACGCGGTCATCTGGGTCTCCGCGAAGGAGAACCTGCTCACCGCGCGAGGAACCCAGGCCCGCCCCTGGCGACACCGGACACTGGACGACATCTTCGAGACGATCGCCATCTGCCTGGGCCGGGAGGACATCACGCGCGCTCCCGCGGACCATCGTGTGGAAATCGTCCGTAACGCGCTCAAGCGCCAGCGGACGCTGCTGATCGTGGACAACATGGAGACGATCAACGACGTGAGCGTGGAGTCCTTCTTGAGGGAGTTACCCGCCCCGACCAAGGCGATCGTCACCACGCGCTACCGCCTCGACGTGGCCGTCTCCGTGAGCCTGGGCAATCTTGCAGCGGGAGAGTCCCGGAGCCTGCTGCGGCAACTCGTGTCCCAGACCGACGACGCGGCCGTCGACACGGGCACCGCCGTCGACAGCCTGATCGGCCTGACGGGCGGTCTCCCGCTCGCCATCGTCTGGTCCGCGGCGCGCATCCGGCTCGGCATGACCTTCGACGAGGTCGTCGCGGACCTGTCGTCCGGCCACGACGACCTGACCCGCTACTCCTTCAGCGGCATCCTGGAACGCGTGGCGGTCCAGCCGGGCTGGGTGGAGGTGATGCACGCCATCGCCGCCCTGCCCGCCCCGGTCACCCTCGGACTGGCCGCCGGAACGGCGGGCATCGCCGACCAGGAATCCGTCCGTGCGGCACTCCACGACCTCGTGCGTCTGTCGCTGCTGCAACGTCAGGACGGGACCTGGGACATGCACCCGCTGGTGCGCCGGCATCTGAGGCCGTCCGACGCGGGTGATCACGACGCCATACTCGGGCGCGCGACACGGTACCAGGTGCAGTACCTGAGCCGGCTTATCGGTGACGAGCGGACCCAGCACGTGCGGGCCACGCAGTATGCCTCCATCGACCTGGAGTGGCCCAACATCCGTTACCTGATCGCACGGGGCAGCCAGCAGGGCGCCCACGAGGACGTACGAAGCCTGGTGGGCGGCCTCGGCTACTACCTCCACGCGCGCGGCCTGTGGACCGACGCGGTGTGGGCCTGGGAGACGGGCACCACGTCCGCAGAGGAATGCGGCGACGTGGTGGCCCAGGCCCGGTTCCTCACCTACCTCGGCTACATGGCCTTCTTCATGGGACGGCCGACCCGGGCCACCTACTACCGGCGCCAGGCGGAACGCCTTGTCGCGGCGGACCGGCCTTCGTACCAACTGGCCAGCCTCTTAAGGCTGTCTGGGTATCTGGCCCGCGAATCGGGCGACACCGACCAAGCGTTGCGACGCTTCCGCCGCGGCCTGGAGGTCATGAGGACCTGCGAGAACGTCCACGGCATCTGCCGGCTGCTGAACGACCTCGCAGAGACCCAAGCCCTGTCGAGCCAGACCCAGGAGGCGGAGACCCTCGCGCAGGAAGCCCTGTCACGCGCCGACGCCGCCGGCGAAGTGATCGAGAAGGTCCGCTCCATGGGCGTTCTCGCCAACATCGCCCTCGCCTCCGACGACCTCGCTCTGGCCCGCGCCTACGCGACCGAGAGTCGGGACCAGGCCCTGGAGTGCGGATGGTGGGAGGACGCAGGCAAGGCGTTCCAAGCCCTCGCCCGGACGGAAGCGGCCGCCGGGAACCACTCCGGGGCACGGAGCCTGGCCGCCGAGGCCGAGACCTACTTCGACCGTATCGGCAGCGAGCGGGGCATCGCCGAATGCCGCGCCTTCCTCGCCGGCCTGCCCGGCCGGGGCCGACGCCGCATCCTGGGGCTTCAGGCCTAGACCTGGTCTAAACAGTCGAAACTCCTGGCGAACTCGCCTGGTCTGTCTCGTTGATGTGGCCAGCCGGCCGTACGGCCTGGACCCGGACGGCACCCTGACGCTGCAAGCCTTGCGCGAGGCGGTAAGCACAACTTGCGATGAGGGCGTCTCTTTCCAACGGCAGCCGGCTCATGCTGGCCCTGTCCGAGCAGGTCTGTGCGCGACCAACGGGCTCCCGGCGAAGACACTCACGGAGGACCCCGAATAGGGCCATCATGAGCGGGTCGGACATGGGGGGGCGATGGAGTCTTCAGCGGCTGGACGGATGCAGGGAACGCGACGTCTCAAGGCCGGTACGGGCCTTCTGCTGGCGCTGTTCTGCCTGGGGGTGCTCGCCGCCGGCCCGGCTCGGGCCGCCGAGCGGTCGGCCGGCATATCGCCGACGGGATCGATCACCGTCGCCATCGGGTGGGACAGGTCACGGCAGGAGGTAGTGATCGCCGAGACTCGAAGATTCACGTTGCCCCCTCACAGCAAGGCCCTGGCCCGATTGCGCGCGGACGGCTTCGCAGCGGGCGGACCCTGGCTCCGCCCGCTGGCGTACGACAGCGTGAAGAGTCGCCCGCCCAAGGTGACCCAGACCTCGCCCGGCGAACCGGCGCGAGTGGTGACGTACTCGGCGACCCATCTGGCGCGCCGGTCCGGCCGGCAGGAACTGACGCTGACGTTCGACACGGGATCTCTGCGGTACGACAAAGGAGCGGGCTATCCCGCCGCCTGGACCGTGACGGTGAGCGCTCCCGAGTGGTCCCTCCTCGACATCCGCGGACCCTTGGAGTCGCAGACGCCGAGCACGCTCGTTTGGCGGGTCCCCACCGGCTCGGCGTCTTCGAAGGCAGGCCCCGCGGGCAGTCCATCGGTACGCCTGCAGCGGGAGGTGAAAACCACTAAGCCACCGTTGCGACGGGACCAGACACGAGGCGAAATGATCACCGCCCTGGCCCTTGCCGTCTGCGGCATCGGTGTCGTCGCCGCCTTCCTGGTGGCGTCGCTCGCCGGTGCCGCAGCATCGCGCAGGTGGGGTACCGCGACGCTGGTGCTCGCGGTGGCTGCATGCCCTCTCGCCGTACTCGGAAAACCAGAGGGCCGCGGTGATGGCCTCTTCTACTCACCCAACGTCATCCCCGGCTACAACCCGCCTGACACCGTGTGGGAACCGGGCCCCGCACTCGGACTCTGGCTCTGGTACGTCTTGCCCATGGCCGGCTGGTGGTTCAGCCTCAGGCTGGCCACGCACCGACCGCCATCCTCGCGCGCACTGTTGCTGTGCGGTGGGTCCGCGGTGCTCCCCTTCGTGCTCGTGGCGGCAGGCGGATGGAGGCCAACAGTTCACGAATGTGCATTGATGGCGCTATCGGCGGCCTGCGGTTCAGCGGCGGCCGGGCTGCTGCTGCAGGCCCGCAAGGGCAGTGCTGCACGCCGGTGGGCGGCCACGGCGGGAACACTGGTGTGGATCTTCGGGCTAGTGCTGCTGCTCAGCCGCTCGCCGATGATGGCAGGTGCCGACGAGGTGATTCTGCCGACGCACTGGCTCGACGTGGCTGCCGTCCTGGTCCTCTCCTGGCCGGCCGCGGCGTGGCTCACATCGCTTGTGGGGCCGGTATCACGGTGCAGCCCGAAGCCGACAACCCAGCTGATCTGCTTCACGCTTCTGTGGGGCGCCTTGACCGCGCCGTTCCTGATTGCCTGGGCGATGGGCCCCCAGACGGAGGTAGGCGGGCCCAGCGCCTACCGGACGGCGTTCTTCACTGGATACACGGGATTCCCTATCTGCGTCATCACGGTCTGCGGGGTGATCCTTCAGATCGTGTACCTGCTCAGGCGCGGTGCCGCCGGTGGCCGAGCCCGCGCGCTGGAGCCTGTCGGCAGGGTGCTGCTGGTCTGTGGGGCGAGCCTGGCCCTGGGCAGTCCCAGCCTGCGCACCTTGACCATGTGGGGGGAATCGCTCGGCGTCCTCTGGACGGCGCTCGGCACGATGGTGCTCATACCGCCCGGCTCGGCCCGTACGGCGGCCAAATTCCGGCGGGTGACAAGGAAGGCGCACGCCAGCTTCATGGACAGGTGGGTCCGCACACAATTGCTCTGGGACACTCGGGCCGACTTCCAGCGGACCGCCCGGTCGTCCCTCGCGGGCGACATGGAGATGTCAAACTTCACCGACCGCTGGCGCGAATTGGATGTTCCCGGACGCTGCGGTGACCCCGCCACCCGCCTGGCCCGGACGAAACGGTTCGCTCTGGGCTCGAGTGCTGGTGCCGCGCCCCGTGTCGCCGGGTTGGCGGGTGCGGCCCTCGCCCAGCTGCTGGCGCTGCCGTGGGCGACGTACAAGCTGGTGACCGGCAGCGCGGTGGGAGCCGACAGCTCGATGCCATTCTGGCTCGGTGAGGCCTCCCAGGCAATCAGGTTTGGTCACTGGGCGGTTTACGGCTTCATCTTCGGCTACTTCTACACACTGCTGCGCGGCCTTACACCGATCGCCAAGGCAGGCGTCTTCGCGCTGGTGGTGCTGCCCGCGGAAATCCTGCCCATGGTGACGCTCACCGTGGACCCGCAGTACACCCGAAACCCCTCCTGGATCGACACGGCGGTGGCGTGTGGGGTCCTGGCTGGACAGACCTTCGTCGTCTGCATGGGCCTCGGGCTGTGCTGGGAGTGGTGGCTGGCCCGGATCGCCGCGATGAAGTGGTCCCAGGTGCGCAACTTCCGCCGGCTGTCGTCGATCACCGTCCCTGCCGGTACCGTGCTCGTCGCGGCCGCGACCGCGTTCGCCACCGTAGTCGCCGGCACGTGGGCGCAACAGGAACTCGTACCCCCGTCCCAGCCGCCGTCTGCGCAAGACCTCCAACCGCAGTCGCCCCCCCTGACTGGTGGTTCAGAATGAGTTATGGCTTGAGTGCAGGCGCGGACTGGAGTGCGCCATCCACGGGTCGTGCACCGTCTGACACGCGCGCGCTGTTCGCTCCGGCGCTGCCACGTCGGTGGCACTCGCTATCGTCCGTGCCATGACATCAAATGATCATCTGCTTGACCTGATCCAGACCACCCCGGAGATTGATCTGCTGCTGCGGTCATCGTTCGGCTTTGACATCCACCGGAAGCACAATGGCGATGGCTTGAGGCTTGCCTCGGGTGCGCCGATGGAGGTGATCGCTGGGGAGTTCGCTGGTGGGGCGTATTTCCGGGTTTTCGAAGTTAAGCGGTGCGGAGGTGTCCGCGGGCTCGTCGTGTCGTGACACAGCGTGTCCGTAGACGCTGACTGTCAGCGTTGCGGAACCAGAACGCGTTGCGGCCGACGAGCTTGATCACGCGGTTGATGCCCTCGCTCTTGGCGTTGCTGTGACCGGTGTCGATGAACGCGGCGATCTCGGGCCACCAGCGGTCGATGGTGGCGGCGAGGGTGCGGACTTCGGGGATGTCTGAGTCCGCGCACCAGGTCAGGAACTTCCATCGGGTATGGCCTACTTGCTCGCGGTCGGCTCGGGTGCGGGCCAGGGCAAGGAGGGTGCGCAGGTCCTCCTTGGCGATCCACGCCGCCAGCATGATCTGTCCGATCTTCCCTGCGTTGAGCAAGGGGTTCCACATCTTCGCGAACTGCTCGTCGGTGAGGTCTTCCCGATTGCGCAGGAGTCGGCGCCTGGCTTTCCACTCTGGGTCCGCGGCCCGTCCGCGCCGCCCCCGGATCTCGGCGGTGGTGCGGCGCCGCACCATGGAGAGCATCTTGTTGGCGAGCTGGACGACGTGAAAGTGATCGACGACCACGACGGCGTCGGGCAGACCGGTGCGGATCGCGGCCCGGTAGGTGGCCGACATGTCGATGGCGACATGGCGGATGGTGTTGCGCCAGGCGAGGGGCGTGGTGGACAGCCAGGCCAGGACGTCAGCGACGGCGCGGCCCTCGACCTGGCCGAGCAGCCCGCCGGTGCCGAGCGCGTCGACGAACCCGGTGTGCCAGCGGTCTCTTGTCAGCTGCCACTTCCCGGTGTCGGGATCCTGCTCCCAGCAGGTGCTGCCGCGCCGGGTCTCGTCGATGCCCAACACCTGAACCTCAGGCAGCGCCGCCTCGACCACCCTCGCACCGGCGGTGCGGAAGGCATCCATCACCACCGGCCAGGACAGAGCGAGGTCGCGGGCGGCCTGCACGACGGTGGAGCCGGCATCGCGGACCCGGTGTCCGGCCGCACACCGCAACCGCTCGGTCAACCGGGCCCCGGCTGGTATCTGCGGGATCTGCTCGGTGAACGACTTCCGAGGACAGGACACCTCGCGGCACCACCAGCGTCGCTTGTGCCACACGAACTCCAGTCGGCGCTCTCCGTACGGGAGATCACGCGGCCGGGTGGTCGCCGCCCCCTTCACCCGGGCCGCGACCACCCCGCAATCCGGGCAAGCCCTGGCCGAGGCCTCCGCCGTGGCCAGATGGACCCGGCGTGTACCGTCCTCAAGCCGCTCGACCCGGATGACGGACACGCCGTCCAGGTCGAGCAGCAACGTCGTATCGTTGACCAAGCCCGTGGCTCCCCGGTGATCCTTCTGCGTAGAGAACGGAAATAATCAACCAGGACCACGGGCGTCCTGCATCCAGGGCTGACACCTACCCCGGCCATCACAGAACGTGACAGACAGTCAGCGCGCAACGACGCTGCACTGTTCATGTCCGAAGACCCGCCATGCGTGGGCGAGGTCGACCTGGACGAACAGTTGATGAGGCTACTGAAGGGCTCGGGTAAGCAGGTGATGGGGCGGGGCCTCCCCGCTCACCGTCCATGCTGAAGCGATCCTCAGCGCCCTGGAGGAAGCCCGCCCCGCCGGTCCGGTCCGATGCAGCAACCTGAACGGGCGAGAGTTCGTCCTACAGGGCACCATGTTCACCAATAGCATCAACGGCCCCCTGACTGTATCGGTTCGTCAGCTGCGTGATTTCGCCTGGATACACATCCGGGCCTGTTCTTTCGCCATCGCGCTACTGTCCGGGCTCGCGGCGTCCACCGTGCTGCCCCATCTGCCTGTGGCGCGTTATGACCTGCTCGTTGCCTACGGCGCCCTGCTCACCCTGCTTTTTTGGCTGCGTGGCTGGGAAAACGGCCGGGATATCGCTGTCGTCGCCGTCTGCCACGTCATCGGCCTAGCTTTCGAGCTGGTGAAGGTGTCCCTCGGTTCCTGGAGCTATCCGGAGCCTGCCGTGCTGAAGTTCGCGGGCGTCCCGCTGTATGGAGGTTTCCTCTACGCGGCTGTTGGCAGCTACGTGTGCCGGGCCTGGCACCTGTTCGACCTGGCGCTGGTCCGCTATCGCCCGCGGGCGACAGCAGTCGTGGCCGCGGCGATTTATGTCAACTTCTTCAGCCACCACTGGCTGCCCGATGTGCGCTGGCTGCTGGCCGGACTGCTCCTGGCGGTCACGGCGGGCACCTCGGTGCGTTACACGGTGCGCCGTGTACGCCGACGGATGCCGCTGGCGTTGTCGTTCGTGCTGATCGGTTTCTTCCTGTGGGTGGCGGAGAACCTGGCCACCTATGTGGGCGCCTGGCGCTACCCGTATCAGCTTGATGGCTGGCAGCCGGTCGCAGTGGACAAGTTCGGGGCCTGGGCCTTGCTGATCAGCATCACCTTCGTCCTGGCGGCGGTTGGCCGGTCCCACCGCAAGGACAGCGTCAGCGACACGCCACCGAGGCCGGGCGTCCGGATCAATCGAGACGATCGTCCTAAACCATGATTCCGGCATCCCTGAGGTAGCCACGCCCACTGCCCCCGTTGACCGCTGGTGGGACCGAGACCGCCGCGTTCATCGACACAGGTCGCAGCAACGCCAAGAGCGAGGGCTTCAACCGCGTGATCAAGCTCGTCGCCCGCAACGCGTTCGGGTTCCGCAACGCTGACAGTCAGCGTCTACGGACACGCTGTGTCACGACACGACGAGCCCGCGGACACCTCCGCACCGCTTAACTTCGAAGACCCCAGTGCGTCGTTCTAAACGACCCCCGCCGCGCGCTGACCCACTACGCCGCCAGCGCCACACCCCACCACGCCGAGACGCACGACGACGATGCCTACCCCCGCTCACGTGCGCTGCGCCTGAGCCGCGAAGCCGACGCCCACCTCTCACTTCGTGACGTAGACGCCGCGGTGCACACCGCCGACCAGGCTGTACAAGCTATGGGCGGCGTCACCTCCGCACGCGGCAGTCCCGTGTCGCACGTGCTGCTGACGATCGCAGGGTCGCGCAGCGGGTTACGGTGCTCGCAGTCCCAGGCGACATCGGCGTCCAGGGCATCAGCTTCGGCGGGCTGTTCGCCGCCCACCTGGCCGCCGCCGATCCCCGCGTCGGCGCCGTGGTCGTCAACGGAGCCCCGGCGACACCGACGGTCCCCGAATTCCGCACCGCCCGCGAGCAGATGGCCGCCGTGGTCGGCACCGACGACCCGGCCCGCGTGACCGAGGTCATGGACGCCCTGCGCTTCGACCCGGACAAGCACCGCATCAGCTGCCCCCTGCTGCTCCTGCACGGCGGCCTCGACCCCCTCGCCCGCTACGAGGACCAGGAGCCGTTCCTCCGCGCCGCCGACCCCGCCACCTCCACGCTGCGGATCTGGCCCGACGGCGAGCACACCCTCTACAACCACGCCGCCGAACGCGACGCGCTCACCGGCGACTGGTTCACCGACCACCTCGCAGGTCAGAACACCCCGAACAGTTAGGAACACCAGTGGACTTCACCGTCGAGACCGCCACCGACGCGGTGGTGGAGAGCTTCCTGGAGACCAAGGACCAGCGGCTGCGGCAGATCATGGAGAGCCTGACCCGTCAGGCCGTCCTCCGGGTTGCGCCACCGGTTCGCCCCCACCACCCAGATCTCCCGCCGGCGCACCGCGTCCCGGAGTGCGACCAGCGCGCACAGTTCGTGATGCGCTCGACACGGCCCTTCTCGTCCACCACCGCCGCCCGCCACTGCTCGGGCACCACCCCCGTCAGCGGCACACTCTCCGCCGGATCGAAGAACGCCCCCTCCTTCAACGGCTGCTCCAGATACCGCTTGAGCAGGTCGATCGCGTCCATCACCGGCCGGTAAGCGGTGTTGTTGCACTTCCATTCCAGCGAGCCCAGCAGCGGCGAGAGCATCCGCCGCCAGTGCGCCGAGTACGACGACCGCAGCACCGTACGGACCCGCGCCTTGTAGCGCGCCTCGTTCGCCGCGGCCTCCGCCGCCAGCGCCTTCAACGTCTTCTCCCCGCCGACCGCCGGGTAGATAACCCGCCGCACCGTGCCGGACGGCTCGGACAGCGCCGCCTTGGCGACCCGCAGCAGCATGCCCTCCTTGCCCCGGATCTTCTTCAGCTCGGCATTCAGCTCCTTGTCGACCTTCCGCTCCGCCCTCGTGTTGATCTTCAGTACGAGCTGGATGAACAGGTCCACCAGTGAGTCGGTGATCTCCGTCTGCCGCACATGGCACAGCGTCGCCAGCAGCGTCAGGCGCCGGGCGGGTGTCATCCGCTCCAGGTTCGCCGGGTACTCCTTCGACGCCCGCGCCCGCCACGCGTCCACCAGCTTCTCCGACACGTCCGCGAACAGGTCCGCGGGCAGCTCCAGCCACCGCACCCGCTGGAGCTTGTTCACCTCCGCCAGCAGGCTCTCCAGCCCCGGCGCCCCCGGATCGGTCTTCAACTCGGCGAAGTGCGACCGTCCGCCGCCCGCCACCGAGCCCGCACCGGCCGCGCCCTCGCCCGTCTCGCTCCCGCTCCCGCTCCCGCTCCCGACAACCAGGTCCTCCAGCCGGGAGCGCGTCGCATGCGAGATCCGCTCCAACCTGCTGCGGCAGAACTGGGCCTCGAAGTCCGTGACCGCCCGGCCCACCAGCCGCCGCACCTGCCCGGGCGCCGGCGGCTCGATGTGGTCGTTGCGGCACCGGGCCACCACGGCCGCCGCGAGCCGGTCACGGGACAGCTCCACCGGGCACAGCTCGGTGGCCAGCCACGCGGCCAGCCGGTCCTGGTCCTCCTCGGTGTTCGCCCGGAACCCGTACGCCGCCCGGATCTCGCCCCGGTGCCTCTGGATCGCCTTGCTCTGCCAGTCGTAGTCCGCCCACGCCTCCGCAGGCACCTTGACCTGCTGGGCCACGTACTCCACCGCGGCGGTCGGCACTTCCTGGGCCGACTCGGGGAACCGGGCCTCCACCTCGAAAAACTTGAGCAGCAGCGCGAACCCGAGCCGAGTCGCCCCGGACTTGTTCCGCACCCGCTTCATGTCGTCTTCCAGCAGCGTCCAGACCTCGATCAGGTCCTCCGGCTCCCAGTCCTGCCGCACCCGTACTCCTCGCCCCACGCCCGAGATCACTCGTTCAGCCCAACGAGGCGCCAGGCGAGGGGAAACGACGACCACAGCAGGCACACAGCGCTACATGTCCGTTCGCCGTAGCTATACGAGAACAGGGCCTCCTCGCGACGATGGCCGACCTCGGCGTGGACGCGGATTCGGCGCCGGCCGACTTCCTCGCCGCGATGGACGGCTACAGGGAGCGTGACCCGGAACTCGCGATCGTCGTCTCCGCGGTCAAGGCGACCGTCAAGGGCGGCCTGGGCAAGCTGCGCGAGCGCCCCCGGGGGGAGGGCTGGAAGCCCGGCCAGCCCTGGCGGGCCCTTGCCCGTCCGACATGGCGGCCGGACATCCGAGCGGCCGTCATCTCCCGCACCCGGATCAACCTCCACAGGAAGATCGTCAAGCACGCGGCGTTCACCGGCCAGAACCCGGTCGCGGTCCTGACCGACTGCGTCGTGTACGCGGCCGACGGCACCAGCCCACTTGGCCGGCGCCGGCTTCGGGAGCCTGCCGCGCCGCGGAGCAGGAACCCTTCGTGCGCGCAGACGGCCGAGTAGTGGCAGAGGCGCAACTCGCATTCCTGCCCGACGCTGCCGTGCGGATAATGTCGCTGCGCGGGTGGACGCGGCCCACCTGGTCCTTGCCGACGTCGACCTCTCAAATTGTCTGCTCACCGGCTCGATGTATCAGACACTCACTGCCACCAATTTGGTCATGAATTCGCGTTGCGCGCGTCTTCGTACACCACATGGAGGGGTGGATCGGTCGGGAGGGGTTCGAGGCGCTGGGGCGTGCCGGGGCGGAGCGCCGGCGATACCGCCGCCCAGACCGCTCGGGCCTGGTCGTCGTCGTATGCCGCGAAGTCCGGGCCGGCCTGCAGCCAGATCGCTCCGCCGGCCAGTTCTTCAACTTCGTGGAAAGCTCCGGAATCAAGCAAAGCCTGTTTCCCGCCCACAGCGGCGGAAAGCTCTTTCGGGCATACCGTTACCCAACTGTAGCCGCGAAGGTACTGTCGGCTCTCGGATACCGTCTGCTTCGGAAGAAGCCAGGGCGGACCCAGCACTGTCTCCAGTGGCGTCTTTCCCAGAGTGTAAAGGTGAGTGATGTGACCGAATGACGGGTCCAGCGTGTTCGCCTGGGTCTTCATGAAGCGCAGAAAGGCTCTCTGGAAGCCGGGGTCACGCAGGGAATCCTCGGGAATGTTACAGCCGAGACGCACCCACGATTCCGCCTTTTCCAGGCGCTCGACCGTGAGTCGGGCCAGCCGGAGGCGAGGCTGGCAGTCGGCCCCCAGCTTGGAGATACCGACTTCAGCGGAGAAGGGGCCAGTGGAGACCTTACGGTAGAACCAGTCGAGGTTCTTCTCGGAAATAACTCTGGCCGAATCGCGAAGATTGCGCCCGACCCGCTCGGTCACCTTGCAGAAGCCCCACCATGAATCCGGAGGGCCGAGCGGGCCTCCACGCATCCCCTTCGGGTCGAGCGGAGGCCCGCCGAGAATGGCCCCCAGCTCATCAGGGAAGAGGTCACGCAGCGCACCCTCGAACCACTCCCTCATGCTGCCCGAGTACTCGGCCTCAGAACGAAACTCGACATCGATCTCGCCTCGTACCACGAATCCACCCTCGGCCACGCGACACCTCACTATGGGTTACAAGTTTTCAGCCTGTGAGTCAGCGGACGAGAGTGTAGCAGAGCATAAAATCATCCGACAGATTTGCCCCCTCGCCGTCGGTACAACTTGACGACGAAAGGGCAAATCCAGGAATAACCTACGGCACTATCGGAATCGGCATCGGGACGGGGCCCACGGGACTGGTCGGAGTGAATGGACTGTTTGACCAGTCATGGAGTTCGACGTTCCTATGCCACCAATCGGCAAAGGAATTCAGCAACCCCAGGGACGATCCGCCGCCGGCCACGGTGGCTGCCGGAACAAGGTCCGGCTTCGGCTGGTACAGCGGACGAGTCTTGACCCACTCCGGACGTTTGCCGCTGATCGGGACCGGCGAGGGCATGGCCGACGGCGAGGGAGTCGCGGTCACACGTGGCGTGGGTACCGGATCATCGTCGTCCTCGCTCACGGTGTAGGTGATGATGCCTCCCGTCGCGGATCTGGCTGTGATCATCTTGTTGGGATTGCTGAGGCTCGGTGTGGGACCGAGTTCGGGAACGATGTCAGCGCCCGCCACAACGATTCGGTTGTCCCCGGAAGCCGCCAGCATCTCCTGAAGCTGCTCGATGTACCTCGCCAGCTGAGCGGGACCTGCTGCCTCAGCCGGGCCGCCGGCCTGCTTCACTTCCCAGACCTCGACCCGGTCCTTGCCCCAGCGGACGATGTCGGCCCAGCCGTACTCGCCGTTCCCCTTGGCCGATCCTCCATCGATCCGCACTTCGTTGTCGAAGTCGTCGCCCGGGTAGTGGGACTTGAGGTAGGTGGTCGCCATCGCGACTGCCGTGTCGTGGTTCCCGCTGAGGTCCTTGTACCACGGCTCTTCGGCTCCGGCTTCTTGGTTCCGGCCGACCGTGGTGGCGTTGCAGCCCTCGACGCCCGCACACAGGGCGTCAACCGACGTGTGACCGTCGAGTTCAATGCCCGATATCGGATTTCCGCCCGTGAAGGCGTAGCGGTTCCCGGTGAAGGGGTCTGCGCCGAGGTTCATGTCGGCGAGGGCGCCGCTGTACATGTCCCGGGTGGTGAACCGGTTGAGCCCCGGGTCGTAGTTCCGGAAGCCCATGTCGTAGGTACCGGACTGGGCGTCCCACCGCTTGGCGTTGAACCGGTAGGGGTTGTAGGCCTCCTTGGTCGGGTCCGTTGTGCTCGGCTTGTCGATGCCGGTGAACTCGGAGGTGTCGTCCTTGCCGTAGGCGGTGTAACCGTACGTCGCCTTGGCGTCGCCGTTGTTGTCCGTGAGGGTCTCGACGTCGGTATGGCCGTTGTAGCCGTAGTAGCCGTCCTCGGTCGTGCCGTCGCTGTTGTACTTGGTCTGCGACAGGCGCTGACCCCACGGGCTGTACTGGTAGGACTTGGTCAGGGTGCCGGCGACCTTCTCGTCCAGGACCTCACTGGAGAGGCCCAGGTACTCGAAGTCCGTCGTCTTGCCGTCCGCCGTTTTGGAGGCGGTGCGGTCGAGCGGGTCGTAGGTGTACGTGGTCGACTTCAGCGCGCCCGTGGAGTCCGCCTGCTGGGACTCGATGACGTGGTCGAAGCCGTCGTACACGCTCCGCGAGATGATCTTTCCGCCGGAGGTGACCGATTCCTGGCGGCCGAACGGGTCGTAGTTGTGGTTCGCCGTCAAACCGCCGACGATGGCGGCGCTCAGCAGGCGGTTGCGGTCGTAGGCGTAGTTGGTTGTGGTGCCGCCCACGGTCTGGCTGATGACGTTGGCGTTGTTGTCGTGGACGTACGTCTCGGTGCCCGCACCGTTGCCCGTCTTCACCGCCTTCGTCAGGCGGCTGGCCGGGTCGTAGGTGTAGTCCGTGGTGGACGACAGGTACGCCGCGTGGTTGTCGGCGTTCATCTTCTGCGCCACGTCCTGCGCCTTGTTCCCGTTGGGATCGTAGGCGTAGGTGTGCGAGGCGACGAGGGTGCCGCCCGCCTTCTTCTCCGTCGTGGACTTGAGGGCCGCGTCCAGGTAGTAGGTGTAGTCGACGGTGTTGCCGTTGGCCTTGGTCTCCTTCAGCTTCTGGCTGCGGTCGGTGTACGTGTACGACGTCACCTTCGGGCTCGCGTCCGTCGCGGACTTGCCGACCGAGACAGTCTTGACCATTTCACGCAGGTCGTAGGTGTACTTGGAGAACTGTTCGGGGTGAGTGATCGTGTCCGGCTGGCCGTTGGCGTCGTAGGTGTACGACGTCGCCTTCTTCTGCTGGCCGAGCAGCGACTCGGTGACCTTCTGGACCTGGTTCAGGCCCGTGTAGGCGACCGTGTAGGCGTCGATCTTCGCGCCGGACGACGTGTCATCAATCTTGGTGAGGTTGGCGTTGGCGTCGTAGGTGTAGGCGAAGGTCTTCTTCTCGTTGTCGACCTCGGTGGTGGTGTCACGCACCAGCTTCACCGCGTCGGCGACGACCGTGCCGGCGCTGTTCTGGAACAGCTGGAGCCTGGCGTCGTTGCCCTGCTTGAAGCTGTACGAGCCGAGCGAGACCCAGGTGCCGGTGCCCGCGTTCTGGTCGAGGGTCTTGTCGGTCGTGGTGTTCTGACCTTGCGCGTCCTTGTGCGTGACGGTGTACTTCGCCGCGGTGGCGGCGCCGGTCACCTTCGGGAACTTCACATACGCGGCGTAGGTGCCGTCCTTGGGAATGTTCAGCGTCCAGGTGAAGGCATCCGTGCCCGTGCCCGCCGCGTGCGTGGCGTGGTTGTAGCCCTGCTGCCCGGTGATGTCTGCCTTGGTCCAGGTGCCGGTGGAGGAGGTGTTCTGGGTGTCGGAGTTGTCGACCAGCACCACCGCGCTACCGACCGGCACACCGTCGTCCGAACGTGACTTGAGTTTGCCGTCCGGGTAGTACGACCACGACATGGTGCGGTTCGAGGAACCGCCCGCCGACGTCAGCGTCCGGGCCGTCTGCTCGCCCAGCTCGGTGTAGTCGTAGGTGGTGGTGATGTCCCACGGATCCGTCGCGGACTTCACCCAGCCGTTGTCGAAGTAGCCGTAGGTGGTGTCGTTGCGGACCGTCTGGCCCTCCGACGGCGGCAGCGAGGTCTTGGAGACCCTGCCCACTGCGTCGTAGAACGTCTGGGTGTAGACGTTCGGGTTGTTGTAGCGGGCGTCGCTCGAGCTCGGGTCGTACGGCTGGTACTGCTTGACCGGCCGGTTCAGCGCGTCGTATTCGGTGCGCCCGGTGAAGTCGTCAGCCGTGGCCGTCGCCGTGCCACGCGGCGTGATCACCTTGGTGGTGTTGCCGACCTGGTCGTACTCGTACTTCGTCGTGTTGTAGGTGATCGGCGCGGTGCCCGAGTGCGGGACCTGCACCTGAGTGGCCTTGCCGCGCTCGTCGTACGTGATGAGCGTGGTGTTGTTCTCGGGATCCGTTGCGGAGACGACCAGGCCGTCCTTGTCGTAGGCCTTCTTCGTCGTCTTGCCGGCCGCGTCCGTGACTGACGTGACCCGGTGGTCCAGGTCGTAGGCCGTCTTGGCGGTGTAGTCGGTGGTGTCCGTCGTCGCGTTCTTCTTGGGGTCGATGACCGTGACGACGTTGCCGACGTTGTCGTACTCGTAGCTGATCTTGTCGCCGATGGCGTTCACCACCGACGTTAGCTGGTAGATCGGGTTGTAGGTGTTCGTCGTGACGTAGTCCGTCGCATCCGACGTCGTCAGCGTGCCCTTGGGCTCCGTCGTCGTCTTGAGGTTGCCGGCCTTGTCGTACGTGTAGGTCGTCACCCGGTCGTCCGACGTGGAGGTGTCCTTGGGCGCCGTGGCCGAGGTGACCTGGTCTGCCGCGTCGTACACCGCCGTTGACACCGCACCGTTCGGCGCCGTTGACTTCGTGACGTTGTCGTTCGCGTCGTACTCCTGCGCCGGGGTCGTGATCAGCACGCCCGCCGCCTGGTCCTTGGGCACGGACTTGACCAGCGGACGCCCGAACGTGTCGTACGTCTGCGTGGTCACCTTCTGATTGGCGTCGGTGACCTGCTTGACCTGGCCGCGCTCGTCGTACACGAACGACGTGGACTTGCTCAGCGCGTCGGTGATCGTGGCCGGATAGCCGGTCGGGCCGAAGCCGCTGTAGTTGGTCGCGTTGGTGTTCGCGTCCGTGGCCTTGGTCAGCTCACCGTAGGCGTCGTAGGTGTACGACGTGGTGTAGTCGCCGGCGACCGTGGTGGTCGCGACGCCCTTGGGGTCGGTGACCGTCTTCAGGTTGCCGAAGCTGTCGTAGCCGAACTGCCAGGCGCGGCCCTCCGGGGAGGTCTTGCGGAACAGGTCGGCCGAGTAGCCGTCCGCGCGCGTCTGGTACTCGTACTTCGACGCGTTCGCCGGCCACTTGGTGGTGTCCGCCACGCAGGTGGTCGTCTGGTCCGGGACTCCGGACTTGTTGTTCTCCGCGTCCCGCTGCCAGAGCGGGTAGCCCGTCTTCTGGTCGTAGCAGAACGCGGTCTTGGCCCCGTTGGTCTCCTCCAGGTACGTGACGTTGTTGTCCGCGTCCCACGACATCTTCGTCGTCTCGGACTTGGCGTTCGTGTTCTGCACCGGGCGGCCGAAGTCGTCCGTGACGTACTGCGTCGCGTGCGTCTCGGGGTCGGTGACCGTGGTGTCGGTGAACTTCGTGTTCGTGGTGTCCGCCGCATACGCGAAACCCGTATCACCGTTCAGACGGTCCGTGATGGTCTTGGTCCACCAGTGGTACTTCGGGTCGTCACCCGTCTGCGGCGCGTAGTACGCCAGCTGTGTGTCGTGGCCGCGTGGGTCCGTGGCCTTGACCAGCTTGACGTTCTTGTTGCCCTGGGTGGCGTCGTAGGTGAACTTGAAGACCTTCGGCTGGCTGGAGCCGTCACCGTCGGTGAACTGACCGAGCAGGCCCTTGTCCGTGTAGAAGAAGGAGACCTTGCGGCCCGAGATGTCGCTGACCGACTTCACGTGGTCGTAGATCTTCGAGTTCGTCAGGTTCGAACCCGTGACCTTGGCGCCCGTGTCGTCGATGTAGTCGTACGACGCGTCGCCCTTCTTGTAGTAGTCGATCGTGAGCGACTTACGGCCCGCCGGGTCGGTGATGTACGTCAGGAACTTGGTCGGCTTGTTGTTGGACCTGCGCTCCTCGTACGTGTACGTCTGCGTGTTGCCGTTCTTGTCGACGATCGACGTCAGGTAGCCGTCGCAGCCGAAGAAGAAGCGCGTGCCGTCCGGGCGCAGGAGTGTCCAGGCGTCCTGGACCGGGTCCTTGTCCGGGGTACAGTCCAGGCCCGGCTTCATGGTGATCTTGTAGTGGATGCCGGCCGGGGCCTTCCAGCTGCCGTCGGCCTGCTTGGTGAAGACGTGCGTGGTGCCGTCGCCGTCGGGCAGGCGGATCTCCGTGGCGTTGGCGTTCGGGTTGGGGTGGAAGTCCAGCGGGGCGCCCAGGCGGATGGGGCCCGCCAGCTGCGCCGACCAGCCCGCGCCCGAGACGGTGTCGCTCGTGTCCAGCGAGTTGTACGAGAATCTCGCGAAGGTCGTCAGACCGCGGCCGGGGTTGCTGAACGCGTTGTACGACCAGACGCTGTTGCCCGAGGCGACGTTGTTCATCACCGTGGAGCCGGCGCCGGTGTTCTTGCCGGTGTACGAGTAGAACTTCTCCAGACCCAGCGCGTTGGAGGTCGGGTCCTCCACCGCCACATTCTGCTTCAGGGACGGGATGCCGCCGGTTCCGGCGGACAGCCAGCTGCCGTCGGAGACCTTCCTGATGTCCCAGCCGAGGACGTAGTCCGTGCGCTTGTTGCCGGAGTCGGAGTTGATCGGCGTCTTGACCTGTGTCTGGATCGTCGCCGACTGGCCCGGTGACAGGGCCGGGATGGCGGTGGAGAGCTGGTTGCCGCCGGTCGTCACGTCCGTGCCGTCGGGGAGCTTCCAGGTGTACGACAGCTGCCGCTCACCGCTCGCCCAGGCCGAGCTCGTGGTGTTGGTGACCGTCATGTCCACCGTGTAGGTGGAGTTGGGGGTCATTCGTGCCGGGGTCTGCGGCGCGTAGTACGTGTCCTCGGTCGTCGAGTCCACGTAGATCACGCGCAGCAGTGGGCCGAGCTGCGGGTCGGGCGCCTCCGACGACAGGAACAGGGTGCGTTCCTGCGGGCCGGTGGTGGTCTCGTCCTTCAGCTTGACCAGGGCGCCCTTGTTGCTGGACGGGGTCCTGGTCCAGCCCTGGGTGAGGCTGGTGGCGTCCCACCAGTGGCGGCCGACCTCCGAGACCGTGCCGACCGTGTCCGAGACGGTGGCGGAGTAGTCGCCGCCCGCCGCCGTCCACGGCGTGGTCGACGTGGCGTTGTTCCAGGTCGCCGTCGTCTCGGCGAAGTCCTTGGTCAGGCCGTGGAGTTCGTAGATCGCGCCGTCGGTGCCGGTGGTGGTCTCCGCGCCCCACATGAAAAGGCGCGACTCCAGAACGGTGGCCGTGGTCGGGATGCTCGAGGTGGTGAACTTCATGGCCGCGCGGGTCTTGCCGTACGTCGAGGAGTTGTTGCCGACGCTCAGCCACTTCTGGCCGACGCCGAAGGAGGCGATGGTGTCCTCGTTGGTGGTCGGCTGCGCGGACGACAGGGTGGTGTCCGTGACGCCTGAGGTGCCCTGGATCAGCCGCATGGTGCGGCCCGCCTTCGGCACGCCGACGATTCGGGTGGGCGAGCCGAGGAGTTGGCCGTCCTTCGTCTTCACCGCGAGCTGGTAGTAGTACGACCGGCCGATCTCCGCCGAGGAGGAGTCCGGGGTCGGCGTCGCGGTGGTGTCCGTGTACGCCGTGACCGCCTTGTCTACCGGGGCGACCAGGGTCGCCGCGGACGGCGTGAACACCTGCTGCGTGGAGCGGTGCAGCTGGTACTCGGCGAGGTCCAGACCGCTGTCACCGGTGGTGTTGGAGTACGCCTTCCACGACAGCTCCGGACCCGTGCCGTGCACCACGGTCGGCGAGTTCAGCGTCGTGCCGACCTTGCCGTAGGTGACCGTCAGACGCGGGATGGTCGCCGTCTCGCCGCCGTAGTCGCCGTCACCGGACTCGTAGCGCGGGCCACCGGTCGGGGCGGTCGAGGTCTCGTCGGTGGCCTTCAGCACGAATCCGTTGTTGGCCGTGCCGTTCAGCCACTGCTGCACGGTGTCGGTGACGGGGAACTTGTGCCACTGGTTGTACTCGCCGGCGTTCTTCACGATCGACGCCGGGTTGGTGAACCGCACCGCGTCCGCGATCACCGCCGTCGAGGTGGAGGCCGGGCCGTCGCCGAGGACGACCTTGCCCGCGGTGCCCTTGGCGAAGTTGATCTGCGAGCCGCCGTTGAGCGCGGACCACACGCCGTTGGTGCCGGTCTGCTGGTTGACGGGGTAGGTGGCGGTGCCGTCCTGGGACGTCACCGTGTACGGGGCGTTGGTGGCCCGGTCGGTCGCGGCCACGTAGTGCGCTTCGACCTTGTAGCTGGCCGCTTCCTTGATGTTCGGCTGCCAGGTGTAGGTGTCCCCGGCGACGGCGTCCTTGTTGGCGCGATAGTCGGCGCCGATGCCGTACTGGGCCAGCGACGACGTGGAAGCCGGCCAGGAGCCGACGGCCGCCGTGGTGCCCGCGTCGCCGTCGTCCACCTGGACGCTGGTGCCGGACAGCTCGCCCACCAGGGAGCTGGTGTTGGACCAGGTCGCCGCCGACTCGGTCCACGCACCGGTGGCCCGGTAGGCGCCGATGGTGACATCGTTGGCATTGGTGGTGTGCGCCTGGTCGAAGTACATCTCCAGGCGCGCGGAGTCGATCGTCGTGCCTGAGGGAATCTCGCTCAGCGGGAACTTGATCAGCGAACGGGCGGTGCCGGTGTCGGTCTTGCCCGCCGCGAGTTTCCAGCTGGTGTTGAAGTTCGTCGACGCCTGGTCGGAGAGGACCATCGTGTCCTGGGAGTCGGACGGGGACGGCGCAATGGTGATCGTCGGGTCGATGACGACCGGGTACTGCCGCTCCTTCGCGGCCAGCCACTTGGTGTCCGGCGTGACGGTGAGCTTCCAGGAGTCGCCGTCCTTGCTGAGCTTCTGGGTGACCTTGGTGCTGTAGGTCTTCCCGAAGACGGACCGGTCGGCCTTCTTCGCGTCCGTCATGTACGGCGCCGGGATCACCAGCTCCGGCGTGTGCGGCAGCTCGCCGTACAGCGCGATCGAGCCGTCCTTACGGGCCTTGGGGACCAGCCCGTCGGTGTCCAGCGTGAAGGTGAACTTCAGCGGGCCGTCGGGCCGTTCGGAGAGGGTGATGTTCTCCTTCACCCGGCCAGGCCCCACGGCGTACTCGAGGTCCGCGCCGCCCACCGCGTCCTTGTACGTGACCGTGGAGCCCTTGGCCTCCGGCTTCAGCGAGCCGCCCGTGCCCTTAAGGCCGAGGGTGACCGAGCGGCCGTCGGGCGCCGCGAAGCGCACCAGACGGTCGGCGTCCCCACCGAACCAGCTGCGCCCGTTGTTGGTGGCGTTGGCGAACTCGAAGCCCTTGGCCGCGCTCTCGCGGACCGTCGTGTCGATCGGCTTCCAGGCGGCTTCCTTGCCCGACCGGTAGGACGTCGGCACTGCCGACAGCTCCGCCTGGACGCGGCCGTCGGACAACTGCCAGAAGCGGGCGTTCGCCGTACGGCGTCCTGTCAGCTCCCTGACCCGCTTCGCCTTCGGGTCGTTCTTGCCCCGAGGTAGCTTTTGCCGGTCGGCAATTCCCAATTCGTCATGCGACGGCGGCTTGTCGTTTCCCTTGCTGTCATCCGCGAACCAGCCCCTGACGGCATCGACAATTCCCTTGTCGTCACCGTCGGAAGCGGACGCGGCATAAGCGGCCTGTGGCAGCGCGGTACTCGTCACCGCGGATACCATCAGGCACGCCACGAGCCTGCCCCATCTGGGTCTCACACCAAACCCTTCCTCGAACATTGCGGTCGAAACGTGCCGCCGAAAACCCGCCCCACCTGCCGGGAAGGGAAATCACACAAGGCGGCGACGGGTTTCTAGCCACACAGGAGATGCAAAGTCAACTGACAGGAAAATTGGGTGACTTAGCTGCCAAACAGGCCCTTATTCGGCGCCTGGATGTCCGTTATCTCCGCTCGCTGGCCATCCCACCGCGGCATCGTGTATAACCGCCGCGTTCCCAGCCGAACAAATGCGAGCCGAGCGCATCTGGGCCCGAGTACGAAAACTTTCAGAGGGGGAGAATCAATGGGCGACATGGGCGACACAAGCCAGGAATCCGCGACATCCCGGGCCACGCGAAACGCCGGGGCAGCCGAGACGCAGCCGGATGCCGAGCCCGAAATGGAAAAGCCCGCGCGGTCTCGTCGCGCCGACCGCGCCGGCCTGATCGCGGGGGTCGCGGTGCTGGCCGCCTGCGCCGGGCTCGTCCTCTACGGGTTCCTCGACAGCGCCCCGAGCGACGGCACGCCGGAACACCGCACCCCGATCGCCTCGGTGAGCTACGAGGTGACCGGCGACGGCACCGCCGACATCAGCTACCAGGCCCGCGACGAGTCCGGAAGGGCCACCGTCGTCAAAGGGGCCGCACTGCCGTGGCGCAAGACCGTGGACGTACCGCTCGGCCAGGACCCGATCGTCAGCATCGTCCTCAGCGAGAAGGGCGGCCAGGTCCGCTGTTCCCTGGCCATCCGCGGACAACACGTCCAAAGCGCCACCGCTACGGGCGTGTTCGGCCGCGCCACCTGTTCCGGGATCCTGCCCCGGCCGGAGGCGACCGAAGGCTGACGATCCGGCCTACCTCTGCGGCCTCTCGGGACGGGCTCTGCGTGCGCCTCGCCGGGCGGGCCAGCGTGCGGATTGCCGGTGCGGGATCAAAGACCCCGGCGGTGAGGATCAGGATCAGCGTGACACCCTGTTGGGCCGAATGTAGCCCTTGTGGCCGTGCTCGCGCATCGCCTGGTCCGCCTGGCCGGCCTGCTCGGCGAGATCGGCACCGGCCCGCCGGGCCCGGCGCAGGGCGCCCACCGCAAGGGTGGCCAGCAGCGCGGCGTCGACATCGTGACCCATGGCATCGGTGACGGAGAGCTGGACCGTGTCCCTGCCGATCGCGTAGTCGAAAGTGTCACGCCCGACGTGGTCGGCCGGCTCCAGCGCCCCAGCCACCGCCAACTGCGCCGCCTCGCACGCCAGCGACGCCGGGAGCAGTCGGTGCTGGATCTCCGCGGCCAGACTCAGCGGCTTGGTCCGGCGTCCCCACTGGTACACGTCGGTGAAGGACCGGTTCGCGATGACGATGTACGCCAGCGCGTGCGCGGTCTCACCGATCTCCCCGCATCACCTCCGCGTCCGGCGCCGCCGGCAGGAACAGTTTGAGGAGGCGGTGGCCAGCACGTCGGGGGCGGCTTTGCGAATGTAGTCCAGGCGCGTGCGGCGCATCAGCCTGTCGAGCTCCTCGGGCAGTGCCGGAGCCTGGGGAAACGTCATGGTCGAAAATTCCTTCGTGGGTCATGGAGGGCGCCGATAGGCTCGACCGGTGATCAATTTGGTGGTGCGTGGAGACAGCGGAAATGCCGTGGCTCGCGCCGAGGCCGGCGTGGAGTGGACCGTTGGCTTCCCGGATCTGGACCCAGCGGAGTTCCCGATGCTCTGGGCCCTGACTCCGTATGGGGACGCGGTCTTCAACCAGCGGCAGCTACCGCTGCTGCTGGCTGAGCTCGACCGGATTCCCGCTGCCTGCGGTGGCGAATGGGTCGGGCAGGCCCGCGAGTTGTGCCAGGTCGTCGAGCGCGGGACGCACCTGTATCTGTGGTTCGTCGGCGACTGACCGCGGCTGTTCCAACGCACGGAGCTGTCTTTCCTGCCCCCCCCAACGGCGGCCGGGGGCGGCGCGCGGACGCGTGTCCTGTCTCGGATAAGTCCGGGCATCATGCCCCGCTGGCCTGCGGTGCCCGGACTTGAGTGAGACGGGATTCGTCGATGTTCTCACTCAAGTCCGGGCAAGGCGCCGTTCTCTCACAGTCCGGGTCGTCGGGCCGCGATGGGCTCAGGCGTCCGCAGTTGTGGCGTCGAGGGTGGCTGGATCGAAGTCGGCCTCGGCCAGGACGTCGGCGGCGACTCCGCGGCCGACCTGGGCGAGTCCGATCAGCAGGTCGTCGCAATCGATGCGGTCGGAGCCGTTCTGCTCGGATCGTGCTTCGGCGATGGCGATGGCTTTGCGGGAGTAGGGCGTCCAGGCGATGCGCTCGGCTGCCTGGGAGGCGCCCATGCTCAGTCGGGTGCCGACGGACTGGTGGACTGTCTCCGGTGAGACACCGCCAGCCTGTAGGAGCCGGGTGGCGCTGTTGTCCTGTGCGGTCAGTCCCCAGAGCAGGTGCTCGGTGCCGATGTAGTTGTTGCGGTGATGGACTGCCGCCTGCTTGACGTGGGTCATCGCCTGGCGGAGGTCGTGGGTCATCGTCTCGGGGCTGTAGCGCTTGTGCGGTGCGTGGAAGCGTTGCTGGACGGCCTGTCGGGTCACGCCCAGGGCGGCGCCGATGTCGGTCCACGAGGAGCCGTGCATCCGGCAGTGCTCGACGTAGCCCTCGACCAGGTCGTCTGCCAGCGCCTGCATCTGGCCTGAGAGTTGGGCGGCGACCGTGAGGAGGGCGAGCCAGTCGGGCTGTTCTTGGCTGCCGGAGCGGTGTGCGGTGTCGCACCTGCGGTCAACTTCCGCGATGAGATCGTCCAGGTCCGGAAGAGTCATTAGGCAAGTACGCCTTGACAGTTTGGAATTGTCAAGGCGTACTTGCCTCTGCTTGCTTGTTCCCGGAGATGACTGAGACGCCAGCTCAGATGCCCGGAGATCTCCGAGACTGCCCGGACAGGACAACGCGGCTGCCACTAGGACGGGACACAGGCAGGACTCCAGCATTGACGCCTACCAGAACGCATTCCGTACGCGGTTCATACGCCAAACGTACGCGTTCCGTACGTTTCGCTGGGTAGGGTGCTTGGTCAGGAGGTGTTCCATGTCCGAGTTGTTCGATGCTGTCGATGCGCTGGTGGCGTCCCGCGCTCCGCTGCCGCCCCCAGTGGAGCGCAAGCGGCTGCGTGCCGCGCACGGCCTGACGATTGAGGAGGTGGCAGGCGCGCTGAAGGTGCGGCGGGCCACGGTGTCCGGCTGGGAGGCCGGTAAGACGGAGCCCCGTCCGCCGGAGCGCGACGCCTACGCCCGGCTGCTGGACCAGCTCGCGGTGCTTTACCCGGCGCCCTCGGCGCCGGAGGAGCCGGACGCCCCGGCGGCGCCGGCCACGTTCACCGCCTCGCCGCCCCCGGCGGAAGCGCAGGCACTGTCCGCCGTGACTGCAACCGATAACCCCCGGAGTCCTGCCCCCGTCGACGCTCCTCGGTCGCCCAGATGCTGCGGATCTCCCAGCGCACCGTCGAGCGGTACGTGAAGGGCCAGATCAAGAGACCACGTCCGGACTTCGCCGCGCGCCTGGAGCGTGAGGTGAAGGCCCGCTGGCAGCCGCAGATCCGGGCGAAGCCCGCGAGAAGGCGGCGACGACCGGCGGCATCGTCATCGACACCCGTGCCCGCCTCGGCTACACCGCGCCGATCGGGTCGACGGACCAGGACCGCATCCGACACCTGACCGTCGCCCTGCCCCCGCAGCACGCCGCCCGCCTCTTCGACGCCCAGGAACAGGGCGCCACCGAGCACCGCCTCCAGGAGCTCGCCGCTGAGGCACTCAAGGAGGTGTACTTCCAGGACGGCGGCCGCCGCGCCGGAAGCCTGGAGGAAGTCCGGTTCACGGACATCGAGCACCTCGAGTTCGACCTGTAGATCCGAACAGCCGCGAGCTCCGCTGCAGACCCCCGTGGTGGCGGGCCCGGCCAAACAGCACCTCAACCTCACGATCAAGACCGTCAGCCGCCCCAAGGACACCACCGGGTTCGTCCTTCCCCGCCGCTGGGTCGTCGAACGCTCGCTGGCCTGGATCATGCACGCCCGACGGTATGCCCGCGACTACGAGCGGCTCGTCCAGCACTCCGAGACCCTGATCACCTGGGCCGCCATCACCCTTATGACCAGGCGTCTGGCCCGCAAAAGTGCCGTCCGCAGCTGGACACGGAAGCCCGCTCCGGCCGCTTGAGCCGCCTCTGCTGGTCAGCATCGGGCCCTGAGGATGCCACCTCAGCACCGGGGCGATCTTCGAGTGACTGACCGTGAAGGCGGACACGCTCACCGCAGGCCTGCGTCGCGCCCTCGCGCGGCAAGGGTTCCGGTCGTGGTAGTCGACAGGGATGTCGATGAAGCCTTCTGGTGCCGCGGACCGTTCATCCTGGTTCGGACGGATGCACTGCGTGATCAGCCGTTCGCCAGTCGGGCGCGGATGGCGGCGGAGCAGCGATCTTGAGCTGTGGTCGCGTGCCCTGGGCTTCGCGGCGCTGGGGCTCCTCACGCTGGTGCCGCTGCTGATCATCGTCTCCTCCGCCGATCCCGAGCACGGGCGGGGATTCGCTCAGTGGCTGGGGGAAGGGCTCGGCGTATCGGCGGCCTCCATGCAGCAGGTCGAGCAGTTGTTCACACGGCCCGAACAGGCCCTGCGGACCACGACCGCGTTCGGTATCGCAGCCCTTGCCGTGTTCGGCCTAACCTTCGGGGCGGCGGTGCAGACCGGCTACGAGAAGGTCTGGGAGCTGCCTCCGGCCCGCTGGTGGGCCAGGTGGCGGCATGTGGTGTGGCTCAGCGTCCTCACCGGATACCTCTTCGTCTCCGCCACCACCACGCTGCGCCGCGAACCCCTGGCAGGCGGGGCCGTGGCCTCGCTGAGCGCCCTCCTGTTCCTCTGGTGGTCCCAGCACCTGCTGCTCGGTGGGCGGATCCGCTGGCGCGCCCTGTTTCCCGGCGCGGTCGCCACCGTAATCGGGCTGCTCGGCCTGAGGGTCTTCTCCAGGCTCGTCTTCTCGCCGCTGATCGCATCCAACACCGTCAGCTACGGCCCCGTTGGAACCGTCCTGGTCATCCAGTCCTGGTTGGTCGGTGTGGGTGTCGTTGTCTTCGGCGGTGCGATGGTCGGCCGACTGCTGTACGAGGAACTTCCACGCATGGCACACGCACTGAAACGGCGAAGGTAAATGATCAAGGGATCAGAAACAGCTTGACCACAGCAGGCGCACGTTCCTTCCGAGCACACGACAGCACCCGTGGCCACGGCGTCCGGGTGATAGGACGCGTGCTGGTTCGGGCACATGAGTGCTGAAGGCCACCCGGGGGCGCCGCCCTGCTGGCGGGCGAGACTTGATCTCCGACACCGTCGCTCATCGTTGCTGAGGGCTGCGAGTGTGCTGCCGACCGTCTGGCGGGTGGCAGGCGTCTTTAAAGCAGGCTATTCCGAGTCAACTCACGTTCTGCTATCGTCTGATTACGCACTGCGGTAAGCGATCCGGGTGCCAGGTGGCCGAGCGTGTGCCACCGACGAGTTGAGGGCTTTTTACTTAGGCACTGCGGTAAGCGATCCGGGTGCCAGGTGGCCGAGCGTGTGCCACCGCCACGTTGCAGCCTGCCCCTGAACTCGCCTCTCGTACACAACGTGTACGACTGCCAGGCTTGTCGAACCCAGAATCATCCCCTTGCGCATCCAGGATGTGATGCAGCGCGTCACCCTGCCCGCACGCGAGAGCTGTTGCATCACCGCAGGCTGCGGCGACAGACCTCGACCTGTGGCTCCTCATGAGGAGCCACTCACCACTCCAATTGGGTGGCCGGTCGAGTCTGTCAGTCGATTACTCACCGGCCCCTTCCCCATGGAAGGAAATCTGGTGATTACTGACACCAAGAAGCTTGCGGCAGTGCTGATCTGCCTGCTCCTGTCCGTCGGCGTCGGCCTCTTGTCCGGCTTCGCACTGAAATTCCTCGGAGCCTCGACGCTGCTCAGCGTCTCCGCCGGAGGCGGTGCCTTCATCGCCATCGCTGCACTCGGCATCGCGATCATCGGACTCTTCTCTTGAGCACTCGGCAACGTGCACGTGGCCGGGCTTGGGCCCATTGACAAGTGACACAGCCGTGTGGGGCCCTCCCGCCAGCCACTGCGACGGCCAGGGATCCTTCGGATCCCGCTCGTTGACCACCATCCGGGCTTCGTGTAGCGCGTCGATGACGTCGGAAGGCAGACCGCGGGACTCCATGTCCTTGATCTTGTCGTAGAGGGTGTGGCCGGAGGCGCCCCTGTCCTTGCAGATTTCCTCGACCACGGCTCGGTAGCCGGCGCCAGCCAGACGCATGGCTCCGGCACTCTCGGTCCGGGCTGCCTCGTCGAACAGGTCGCGGATCTTTTCCGGGACCTCCGGGCCCCACCTCCCGAGGAACGGGTTCGGGCCAGATCACCCGGCGCCGGATCTCAGGCGGCTGGCCGGGCGAGACAGGCACGATCTCTATGCCGCTGCACCCGCTAGCCTTCAGCTTCTCGTTCTGCCTGTTGGCGCTCGCCTGGTCGTACGCGACGGCGCAGGCCTGCGGCATCCCGTCGGCGTCGGTCCAGGTGAGCCCGTAGTTCTGCATGGTGATCGTCATGCGGGAATTCTCGCTGGTGGCACTGACATCGCCGCGAGAACTACTTCCGGCCGGGATCTTCCCCGGTGGCTTGTTTGTGGCGCATGCTGTCCGTCCAGGCGCTTCGCCTTCCCCCAGGTGGATGCCCCTGCTGGGCCCTGCCGTTCCCTGTGAGCGGTAGGGCCCGCCGCTCCTCCCGACCTCCCCGCGGGAGGATCGACGGCTGCCCAATACGCGACTGCCCGCCCCCTGATGCGAAGGGGGCGGGCAGTTCTGGCTCAGCTGGCCTGCTTCTGTTCCCGCAGTTCGTGGACGGTGGCGGTGAGGGTGCCGTCTTGCTGTTCGTAGTGGGAGAGGGCGACGCCGAGGCCGAAGAAGGTGGGCGCCCATTGGCCGACGAAGATTCCCCACCTGTCGGCGCGGGCGACGCCTGCGCCGGGTTCCATGTTGAGGCTGCCGGCCCAGCTGGCGATGGAGAGGCCGATGCTGCCGAGAGCGGCCATGTAGGCGTGTTCGCTGCGGATGCCCATGTCGTGCATCTTCTTGATGATCACGGTGTGCTCCGTTCGTGCGGGGGGTTCCGTGTCCGTGTTCCTCGCACAGCCATCACCTATTCGACGCTTTCGCGTGGATATGTGACGAAAATGGTTGTCGCGTAGCATGATCCTGCTCGGGGCTATCGCGGAGGTCTGCCATGCCCCGAACCATCTGGAGCGGCGCGATCAGCTTCGGTTTTGGTCACCGTGCCGATCCACGTAGCGAGCGCGACCGAGAACCGCAGCATCCAGTTCCACCAGTACCACCTGGAGGACATGGGCCGGGTGCGGGTGCGGAAGGTGTGCGACCTGGAGGACCGGGAGGTCACCCAGTCGGAGATCGGCAAGGGCTACGAGGTGTCGAAGGACAACGTCATCCCGATCTCGGATGCCGAGCTGCGCGACCTGCCGCTGCCGACGGCGAAGGCCATCGAGATCCAGGCGTTCGTGCCGCTCGACGCCATCGACCCGATCCGTATCGGCGAGGGCTACTACCTCGTCCTCGACGGGCAGGTCGCCGCGAAACCGTACAAGCTGCTGCGCCAGGCGCTCGGCCGGTCGTCGAAGGTCGCCATCGCCAAATACGCATGGAGCGGTAGGGAGCGCCTTGGCCTGCTCCGAGTCCGCGAAGACGTCATCGTCCTGCACGCGATGCGCAGGCCTGACGAAGTCCGCGACCCGGCCGCCGTGGACCCGCCGACAGCGCAGGTGTCCGACGAGGAGATCGACGGTGCGCTCGCCCTCATCGACCGCCTTACCCGCGACAACCTCGACGGGCCCGAGTTTCAGGACGCCTACACCGACGCCCTGGCCAAGGTCATCGAAGCCAAGCGGGAAGACCGCGCTCTGCCGGAGATGCCGGAGCCGGCCGAGCAGCCAGGCCAGGTACTCGACCTGATGGCCGCCCTCACCGAGTCCGTCTCCAAGGCCAAGGCCTCCCGCGGCGAGGACGCCGACGTACACGACATGCCGAAGAAGGCCACGTGCCGATCCCGTCCCCGGCGGACGTCCCGGGCCTCGCCCGGTGCCACGGGGAGGCCGAACGGGCCGCCGCGCTCGCCGACCTGTGTCGCTGCCGGAAGCGCCCGGAGCAGACGGCCGTCGACGTTGCCTCCCGCCCGCCAGCACTTCCCTCAAGCGCCGCACTCTCGCCGAAGAACACCACTGGCGCGCGAGCCGGCCGACCGCAGTCCGGGGCTGGAACGTGGCGGTGTTCGGCGCCGGGCACGTCGGGTCGGCGCAGCTGGCGACGGTGTACCGGGCATTGCGCAAGGCGTTCGAGGACGGCAAAGGCGAACCAGGCGCCGCGGATTTCTACTACGGCGAGATGGAGATGCGCCGCCACGACCGCGCTGGCACAACCCGCGCCGAACGCGGACTGCTGCACGGCTACTGGATGCTGTCCGGCTACGGCAGCGCCTCGGCCGACATCGAGACCTGACCAGAGCACCGAGGCCTGCTGCAACCAGCCGTGCACCTTGGCCAGTCTTGTCGGTCATGAGCCCACGTCTGCCCCGGCGCCAGGCTGAACGGCGCGGCCTGCGGCTGTGGCCCGTCGGTATCGTCTTGGTCCTTGCCTTCACCACTGCGGTACTGGTTGGCGCTGCCGTGTTTTACGCCGGATGGGACCTGCTCGGCGCACGAGAGCTGAAACCTGAGCGACGCATCGACTCCAAAACGCTGTTCGACCTGGTGAAACTCGCCTTCGGGGTGGTGGCTGGCGCGGGCGCCCTGGTTGCCCTGGTCGTGGCCTACCGCCGCCAGCGCGTCGACGAGGATGGCGCCCTGCGCGCCGCCACCCGTCTACACACCGAACGCTTCACCACTGCCGTCACCCAGCTCGGTGACGAATCCGCCGCGGTCTGTCTCGGCGGCGTACACGCTTTGGCCGGCCTCGCCGACGATGCCCCCACCCGCGAACTGCGCCAGACAAGCATCGACGTGCTGTGCGCCTATCTCCGCCTGCCCTACACCGCCGAAGCCGACCTCCCAGCGGACGACGCCGGCGCCCGGCACACCTACCTGTCCCTGCGGGAAGTCCGGCACACCATCATCCGGCTCATCCGCGACCACCTCCGCCTGCCCCCGGAGCGTCGCCACTCATGGCAGGGCCACGACTTCGACTTCACCGAAGTACACCTTTGCTGCTGTGGCTGCCGCGGAAGGTGCCGGTGCGGCAGGCGTGAGGCCACGGCCGCGCGGGCCTGCCGCACAATCTCAGCGCCCCAGGCTCGAAAAAAATCCTCCGCGCGGCGGTGCAACGAAATCCGATCCTCATGGACTCCTTCAACCATCTAGGAGGTGCCCATGTTGGATCGGAAAGAGGCTCGGGACGCGGAGTTCCAGAGCTTCGTCGTCGGCCGCTGGCCACGGTTGCTGCGCACGGCTTTCCTGCTCACGGGGGAGCAGCATGCCGCGGAGGACCTGGTCCAGTCGACGCTCGAACGGGCCTATACGGCCTGGCGCAGGGTCGGCGCGGCCGACGACCCCGACGCGTACGTACGGCGCGTGATGATCAACGCGCACGCCCGCAGGCACCGCAGACGCCTCAAGGAGTTCCTGGCGCCGAAGGACTACTCGGGCCTCACCCACGAGCTGCCCGACGCCGACGACCGCATCGCGCGGGCGGACGACCGCGGCGCGCTGCTGACGGTGCTCGCCGCACTGCCCGCGCGACAGCGGGAGGCGGTGGTCCTGCGGTACTGGGAGGACCTGAGCGAGGCGCAGGCGGCGGAGGCCATGGGATGCAGCGTCGGCACGGTGAAAAGCAACACGGCGAGGGGAATCGCGAAGCTCCGCGCTCTGCCGGGACTGGCCGAGGCACTCACGAACGGAGGGCGGAAGTGATGAGCGGGGACAGGGAGACGAACCACGACATGACGTACGACGAGGCGCACACGGACATCGCCCTCCTGCTGGCGGACGCGGTGGACGAGGTGGAGGTCGGCGCGGCCCCCTATCAGGCGGTGGTACGGGGAGGGAGGCGCCGCAAGACGCGCCGCTGGGCGGTGGCCGCGGCGGCCGCGGCGGTGATCGCGGGGTCCACGGGGACGACGCTGGCGCTGGTGGGAGGCACGGGCGGCGGGCACGGGGCGGGGCAGGTGGCCGCGCGGCCCTCGGCGGGGACGGCGACCGAACGGCGGGTGACGACTCTGGCCAGGGGCACGGACCACGGCAGGAAGTGGAAGGTCGACGCCGCCGTCTGGACCGCGCCGAAGACCACGGCGAAGGCACGCGCCCAGCTAGCCGAGATGGCCCTGTACGGGGAGGAGCCGGTCAAGGTGGAGAAGGCCTCGGACCTGGTGGGCGAGAGCTGGCACTTCGTGCACCTGACCGTGGGGGGCAAGCCGTCGACGGTGATCCTGAGAGCATTCAGCAAGGACGGCCTGGTCTCGGGCAAGGATCTCGAGGTGTACCCGAGGCCGTTGGACACCGACCGGGTCGGCGCCCCGCAGCGCCTGGTGATCGGCCAGGTCGCCCGGACCGTCCAGGAGGTCACCTGCACCTGGGACGACGGCACGAAGACCCGGGTGGAACGGGCCGCTGCGGGGGCCGGCGACTTCAAGAACCTGATCCGCGAGGTGGACGGCTCCCCGAAGGACTGGTTCGTGTGCCTGGGACCGGACGGAGTGAACTACAAGAAGGCGGAGGTCACGGGGTGAGGTGAGCGATGCGGGCAGGGCGGCGGCAGGGGTCACAACCCCCGCCGCGGCAGCAGGGTCACAACCACCCCTGCTGCCGCGCCTCCGCATCGCCTCCATCCGGTTGCGGGTGCCTGTCTTGCCGATCGCGGAGGAGAGGTAGTTGCGGACCGTGGACTCCGAGAGGTGGAGCTTGGCCGCGACGATCTTCCACAGCGACCGCGGCGCGGAGTACACGTCCGAGGCGTACAACAAGCTCTGTGACCGCCTGGGCGTGTGCAGTCCATGGGACGGGTGGAGTCCGCGCTGGACAATGCCGCCGCGGAGAGTTTCAACTCGCTGATCAAGGTCGAGTACATCCACCGCCGACAATTCGCGACCCGGACCGAGGCCCGCCTGAAGATCGCCACATGGATCACTGGGTTGTACAACCCGCGACGAAGGCACAGCGCGGCCTGCGGCCTACCGCCCGAGGAGTTCGAAAGAATCGTCGCCGAAGCGCGCGAGCGACACGGCCAGAAAGATCAGACCGCATAACCAAAGTCTCTACGGAACCAGGGGATTGACATCCTGCCGTTCGCGGGTGAGGGCCAAGTCCCGTGCAGGGTGCCTGCGTGACGGGGCGTCAACCGCGCGCGTACGCCGCATAGATGGGCGTTACAGGCGACAGTCACGCCAAAGCGGATGAACTGTAACGGAGCGCGCATGCCGCGTTCACAACCTGCACCGCATGGCCATGGTGTCGATGCGCGGCCGACCGGCCGCAACCCGCACACCACCCGCCCGCCCCTGCCCGGCACGCTGCTGGAGTCTCGGGGATGGGCAGGTGCCCGTACACCAGGGGATCTCATGCCTTCCACTGTGACCGTTCGCCGCATCTCCGCCGCCGCGGGTCGTGCGCTTCGAACGCCCCTGGTTCGCGCCCTGCCCCGGCGTGTCGCGCGCGCGTCACGGTGGACGGTGACCGGGGCCGGCGCCCCTTTGACCGGTCACGTCATGGTGGCCGGGCCGGTCCCGGGCGAGGGCGGTGGTCATCATGACCGACGTGAGCGACCGGACGGGAACGTCACCCGGCAGCGTTACGAACAGCTCGTCAACCAGGCCAAGGAACTGATCGCGCAGATCGCCCGCTCGCAATTTGCCCTGGGTGACACGGTGTTGGAGATCGAGCCGATGAGGGCGGTGGGCGGGTCGATGCCGAACGGCACGGACGACCTGTTCACCGTCACGGAGTCGTTGCAGATGTTCGCGGACGACATCGGCGTCGAACGCCGGACGGTGGAGGACTGGCGTTACACCGCCAACCGCTGGCCGGAAAAGCGCCGCAAGGAGGGCGTGTCGTTCACCGTTCACCGCATCCTCGCGTCGGTCGTTAACGAGGACGAGCGGTGGGCGGCGATCGAGGACGCACCGTTCAACCCGCGCACCGGGGCGAGGCAGTGGACGCCGGACGGCGCGAAGCGGGTCGTCGGCCAGCGCGTCGACCAGCCGGTGACCGTCGATGAGAAGGTCCAGGCCGTGGCCGACCTGACCCGGGACGACGAAGTCGCCGCCCAGGTCGCCACCGACCTGCTGAAGCGGCCGACGGTCACCGAGCACGTCACCCCGGCCGAAAAGGTCCGGGTCGTCACGGAGTTGACCAGGGACGACACCGTCGCGCAGGAGGTCACCAGCAGTCTGCTGCGCCGCCCTGCCGTCGCCCGGAAGACGATGCGGGACGACACCACCCGGATGCTCGTCAACCGCGCCCAGTTCGACAACTCCAACGAGACCCGTGACCGGATCCGGGAACGCACTCCGGCCGTCCGCGCGATCGAGCACACCATCGAATACCTCGACCTGGTCGGCTCCTGCCACGGCTTCGTGGCCACCCCCGGCCGCCTGGTCCCGCAGATGCGCGGGCAGGAGTTCACCGAGGGCGAACGCGAGACCGTGCGCCGGCAGATCGGCCGGGTCCGCGCGGCGGCGGACTGGCTCGAAGGAGCCCTCGACAATGGCGAGTTCACCCTGGATGAGCAGCTGGTCCAGCTGCTCAAAGGCGAGTAGGCCATGCCGCGACGCCGGGAGGCTAGGCCGCTGGCCGAGCACTACGGCGACCTGGTCCGCGTCGCCCTGATGGAAGCACGCCCCGCGGGCCTGCACACCTACCAGCTCATGTCCGCCACCCGCCTCACCCGCTCGCAGATCGGCCGCGGCATCCGGCACGTCCGGGACGTCGTCGCCGCGGAGAACCTGACGCCGATCACGTGGACACGGCGGGACGGGTTCATGTTCTCCGACGACCCCGCGGACTGGATCGAGTACGACAAGCGGCAGTTCCGGCAGATCCTCGGCCGGCTCACCCGGGTGATCACGGGCACGCTCGATCCGCACCTGGCCCGCTCCCCCGACGACGAATGGGCCCAGCTCGCCACCGCCCAGCTCACCGGCGTCCGCGCCACCCTCGCCCAGCTCTCCAAATAGCCCCCGTTCGCAGCCGATCCCTCTGCCGAGCCCGCCATGCCCGCTGCCTCCCGTCGCCGCCGCTACCCCTCCGACACCTCCGTCGCCGAATGGGCACTTCTCGAACCCCTGCTGCCCATCCCGGCCTGCCGGACCAAGACCGGCGGGCACCCTGAGAAGTGGCCGCGGCGGGAGATCGTCGACGGCATCCGCTACATCGTCGACAACGGCGCGAAATGGCGGGCTCTGCCTGCGGATTTCCCCCCGTGGGAGACGGTCTACGGGTTCTTCTGGAGGTGGAACCGGGCTGGGGTCGTCACCTACATCCGTGACCAGCTCCGCCGCAGGATCCGTACCGGCAAGGGCCGCTGCCCGCACCCGGTCACGCTGATCGTGGACTCCCAGTCGGTCAAGGGCGCCTCCACCGTCGGCAGGAACAGCCGGGGGTACGACGCCGCGAAAAAGATAAACGGGCGCAAACGACATATCACGGTGGACACGCTCGGCCTGCCCGTGATGATCACGGTGACGCCCGCCGACATCCAGGACCGCGACGCCGCCCGCGACGTGTTCTGGCGGCTACGTCTCACCCAGCCGCAGATCACCCAGGTCTGGGCCGACCGCGGCTACGCCGGCGAACTCGCACGCGACTACGAACGGCTGCCCCAGCACTCCGAAGCACACCTGAACTGGGCACTCATCACCATGATGACCCGGCGTCTGACCCGCAAGAGCCCCCCGAACGAGCCAGTGGACGCGGATGACGCCGGCCACCGGATGACGGCGGTTCTACCCGGCGCCGACCCCCGGCGCGTCGTCCGCCTCGCGCTGACGGCGTGTCTAGTGCTCTGACCGCATAGGTTCGCTGGGTTCGTGGTCGTGACGGTTGGATGTGCGGTGACGTCCGATCCGACCGCTGGAGGCGCAGTGGCCGAGCCTGTCCGTGTGCGCAGACTGACCGACCAGGAGGGGCAGAAGCTGCAGCAGATCGTGCGCCGGGGCAGCACCGATTCGGTGCGCTACCGGCGGGCGATGATGCTGCTGGCGTCGGCCGGCGGGAACCGGGTGCCGGTGATCGCCCAGTTGGTGCAGGCCGACGAGGGCACCGTGCGCGACGTGGTCCACCGCTTCAACGAGATCGGCCTGGCCTGTCTGGACCCTCGGTGGGCGGGAGGCCGTCCCCGCCTACTCAACCCTGACGACGAGGATTTCGTCATCCGGACGGCCACCACCCGCCCCACCAAGCTCGGCCAGCCCTTCACTCGCTGGTCCCTGCGCAAGCTGGTCACCTACCTGCGGAAAGTCCACGGCCGGGTCATCCGGATCGGTCGCGAGGCGTTACGGTGCCTGCTCGCCCGCCGCGGTGTCACCTTCCAGCGCACCAAGACGTGGAAGGAATCCCCCGACCCCGAGCGAGAGGCGAAGCTAGACCGGATCGAGGAGGTCCTGGACCGCTTCCCGGACCGGATCTTCGCCTTCGACGAGTTCGGCCCGCTCGGGATCAGGCCCACCGCAGGCTCGGGCTGGGCCGCCCAGAAGCACCCCGACCGGCTGCCCGGCACGTATCACCGCACCCACGGCGTGCGCTACTTCCATGGCTGCTACTCGGTCGGCGACGACACCCTGTGGGGCGTCAACCGCCGCAAGAAGGGTGCCGCCAACACGCTGGCCGCGCTGAAATCGATCCGTGCCGCCCGGGCCGACGGCGCCCCGATCTACGTGATCCTGGACAATCTGTCCGCCCACAAAGGCGCCGACATCCGCCGCTGGGCCAAGAAGAACAAGGTCGAGCTGTGCTTCACCCCGACCTACGCCTCGTGGGCGAACCCGATCGAAGCCCACTTCGGACCGCTTCGGCAGTTCAACATCGCCAACTCGAACCACCCCAACCACACCGTGCAGACCAGGGCCCTGCATTCCTACCTGCGCTGGCGCAACGCCAACGCCCGCCACCGCGACGTACTGGCCGCCGAACGTAAAGAACGCGCCCGCATCCGACGTGAAAAGGGCATCCGCTGGGGCGGACGCCTCCTCGCCACCGCGGCCTGAAGCGCGGCATGCCGCTCTCACCCGCTGGCTATCAGTCTGACAAGGGCAGGGTGCCCGCAGTGAGGAAGAACGTGACGGCGTAGGTAAAGCGACCTGCGCGCACGGCATCGTCGAACTGGGCCACGAACCGGTCCGCGTCCATGGGGTCGAGGTAGCCCCGGGCTGCGGCTGTGTGCGCCCAGGTGCGCAGGCCCATGACATTGTCGGCCGCCGACGGGTCGCGCACGACCAGAGCCCAGGCTTCCACCATGGCCGGCCAGGGCGTGTACGCCGCCGAGGCGGACCGCGGCGGATTCGTCACCGAGTTGGGTGACGGCGGTGGTGAAGCGTTCGTCACCTCCCTGATCAAGGCCGGGACCGATTTCATCGCCCCGGCCCCCGCTTCCAAGGTCGACGACGCGGTCTACGCCGCCCTCGACCTTGAGGCGGCCACGGTCGTGGACTACATCCCCGCCCGCGACGATGACACTCCCGCCGCAGAGCGCGAGACCTACCGGGTCCTGGAAGACACCAACCTGCTGGCCTGGGCCCGCAGAAGCGATCCCCCTCTGGAGGTGCGCCGGATCCTGGTGCATTCCACCGGTAACGCCTAAGGCCAGCGGCGGGCCCGCGAAAACGCCTGGCCAAGACCCGCGAGGACCTCGACAAGCTCCAGCACTCCCCGGCGGCCGCTACTACAACACCGCCGAAAAGATCGCCGCACGCATCGGGGTGATCGCCAAGACCCGCCGGGTCTCCAGCTGCCTGCACACCGAGGTCACTACCGACGAAGGCGGACGGCCCGCCCTGACCTGGCACTTCGATGAGGACTTACTGTGGGCCGAGGCCGCCGTTGACGGCTGGTACGCGCTGCTGACCACCCTCACCGCCGAACAGGCCGATCCCAGCGGCGTACTACGCCGCCACAAAGGCCAGGGCGCAGTCGAGCGCAGATACAGCGACTTCAAGGGACCCCTGGCCGTCACTCCCGTTGCCAACTACGAACAGCGCAGGACGGGGCCTCCCGTGCGTCGTGGCGCGTCGTGTGCGCCCAGGTCCGCACCACCACCCGCTGGTCGGACGGTGAGCCGGGTCTGCGACGGTGGGTGCCGTTTCTAGCGCTCTGACCGCAGTCGCCGGGTTGGAGGTATTGCCGGTTGGATATGCCGGTATATCCGATCCGACCGTTGGAGGCGCGATGTCCGAGCCTGTCCGTGTGCGCAGACTGACCGACCAGGAGGGACAGAAGCTGCATCCAGATCGTGCGCCGAGGAAGCATCAGCTCGGTGCGGTACCGACGCGCGATGATGCTGCTGGCCGGGGTGTACGGCGACCACGCGGTGAACTGGTCCTGGGGCCGGGGTGATGGTGCCGGACGGTCAGCAGCTGGTCGCCAAGGTGCCCGGCAGGGTGTGTACCCGACGCCGGGGCCGCCGGTTCATCCGCCGCCCTGGCCCTGTAGTACGAAGCTGGTGTTTGCGAAATGCTGGAGGTCGGATCCAGCGGGCTGGTACGAAGCGGTGGCGAGGAACGTCCCGTTCCCCGCGGGGGAGCCCAATGGGCTATCGCACGGATCGCTGAGACTGCGATCCCAGTAGAAGTTGACGCTGGCGGGTGTCCCTCTGTTGACCTTTACCCAGCGGGTGCCCTCCTCGCTTTTGTCGAGGCAGTCGGCGGAGGACCACACGGGGGTGTCGGATTCTGCCTCCGTGATGGACAGTCGGGTGGTGCGCCTACCCAGATCGACTCGGCAGGTGTTGGTCTCGCTGGTCTGGATGCGCAGACGCAGAACTACGTCCGTGTCGGTGTATTCGTTTCGCGTCGACGTCATGGCTGCGTTGAGGCTTCCTGTCCTGCACACCGGAAGCGCCATCACTGCCGCGGTGTTGACGGGCTGATCGCCGATATCCGCAACGCGATCGTCGGATGGCCTCGATGGCGGCCGACTGCTCTCCTGTGTCGTCGTGGCGGTGGGTTTACCAGAAGACGAAGGCCCGTCGTGGGTACCCATGTTCGCCCACCAGATGATGCCCCCGGTTCCCCCGGCGAGGAGCAGTACGACAGCTGCGACGAAGGGGCGACGCCGCAGCCGCGCCCTTGGTCTGTTCCGCTGAGGGATCGGCGAAGGCGCCTGCGCGGTCCTGTCGGCTGGCCCCTCAGGCGCGGCGCCCGTCCCGCGATCAGCCTGAGGCGGCGTGTGAGACGGTGTTTGGGAGTCGTCGGAGCCAATGTGGCTGTCCTGTCCGACGGATGTGTCCTGACGGGTCGGACCGTTGTCAGCATTGTCCGCCGGGCCTCGGCGGACCACTTCTCCCAACACAGTGTCAGGTGGGAGGCCGTGGGACTGCGTGAGGGAGCTCAGCCCCAGCCGCTCGCGAGCGGAGGCCACGTTCGCGGCGTGGGCGTTGAGCTCGTCCGTCAGCAGCGAGGCGTCGAGCCGTTCAGGTTCCGGCTGGCGGTACGGAGGTCGAGTGGTGCGGGGCGCCGCCCGGGCCACCACGACCCGGTGCTGTAGCTCCGCCCACAGCTGCGGACGCTGTCGTAGCCCCGACGCGCGCATCCGGTCGTACACGTACTCGTACAGGTCGTGGATGCTGACCAGCCCGTCACCGTTGATGTCCGCTTCGCCGGTCCGCAGCCCTTCGATGACCGCGCCTGTGAAGAGGGAGGGCTCCGGCGCCAACTCGTCGACGTGGTCTCCCTCCCACGCGTACTCCGTGCGGTTGGTCGCGGTCAGGATCGCGCGACCGTGGCCGGACAGCTCCTCCTGCGCGTGCACGGCCGTGTCGCCCTTGGCGCCGGCGAGGAAGGCGCCGCTGTAGCAGCAGTCGAGCAGCAGGATGATCGACCTTGCCCGGCATAGGCGCATCTGGTCATGCAGGTATGCCGCGGAGACCCCGGTGGACGCTAGGAGCCGGGGGTCGGTGTCGGCAGCGGCGAAGTACAACTGGCCCCGGTCGTTTTTGACGCCGTGGCAGGACAGGTGGACGAGCAAGACGTCGTCCCGGTTGCGGTCCAGGAAGAACCGCTCGATGCCCCGGCTGACGTCCGTATGGCGTCCGTCGACGACCCGGGACACCTCGAAGCCGCCGATCGCCGGATCCCGCAGAACCTCGGCCAGGTCCTCGCCGTCGCGGGCGGGCGAGCGCAGCCGGCGCAGCCCGGCGTGCTCGTACCGTCCCGTGCCGATGAGGAGCGCGTGACGCCCGTCGGACACCTCCGGTCCCTCAAGCGCCTGCGGCAGGGCCGGACGCTTCGTCGGGCGCTTCGTTACGCGCCGGGGCCGGGGAAGCGTCCGGGGGCGTCGCGGGCACGCGCCGGCCCTCCGCGTGGGCGGCGACGAAAGCGTCGATCAGCCGGCGCTGATCTGCCGAGGACACGGCTTCGACGTCGATGGTGGAGTCACCCACGGACACGCTCACCCGGCGGACCGGACGGTGCTGCAGCCACGTCTCTACCAGCTGCACCAGACTGCGCAGGACCAGGGGCGCGGCCGTCACGGTCAGAGCGCCCAGCGCGACCACCTCGGCCGGCTTGGCACACGGCGGCAGCTCCGCGGAGCGGGCGAGCTCGGCGTCCCGTACGTCGAGCTCGAGCAGGATTTGCTCGCGCAGCAGGAGTGTTAGCTCGTCCAGCTCCTCCTGGTCGCTATCGGGCCCAGCGGTCAGTACGAGGTCGAGGTGCAGTTGCTGTGGCGTGGCGACCATGCTCGTTTGTCCTCCCCATCGGCGGCCTGCAGTCAGCCTAGTGCTCTGACCGGATAGGTTCGTGGGGGTCGTTCAGATGGCGGCTGTGCGGGGGCGTCCGCCCCAGCGGATCCTTTTCTCGCAAGGAATGCGGGCGCGTTCTTTGCATTCGGCGGCCAGGACGTCGTGGTGGCGGACGTTGGCGTTGCGCCAGCGCAGGTAGCTGTCATCTGATCTGCGGCAGCCTGCTCCTGATGTCCGTGCTGGCGCTGGTCGGGGTGCGCTTTGCCGGGCGGGGCCCTGCCCACCCTCCAGCGTGCCGAGGCGCAGCTCGCCTCCGCACAGGAGCAGCTGTGGCAGCAGAAGGTCGAGCGGCGCCCCGCCCTGGACGACCGGCGCGACCTCTACCAGGAGGAAGTCACCACCGCGATCGACCAGTACCAGGCCGGCAGCCGCAAGTACCGGCGGCCCGTACAGCACGGAAGTACAGCAACACCAGCAACCGTTGCCGCCCAGCAGCGCCCTTCGGCGCCTTCACAGCGACTGGTACGCCCCCAAACCGATCCACATAGAGCTGCAGATCAGAAGTGCCGCCCTGATGTGCGCACCACGGCCGCACCACAAGCGCACCAGATCGAGCGGGGAGCAGCGGGGAACCACGGTCAAAGCCGCCGAGCCCGACGAGGTCGGTCCTCAGCCGTTCGGCCAGGTCAGCGCCCGAACGAGCCACAAGTGATCGCAGCTTCCCAGGCTGAGAGCGCTATGCGGTGACCAACGTGTCCAATTCTCTCATCTGGGCAGCTCGGCTATGTGGTGGTTGCTACCTTCCTTGAGGGCTCACACCGGGCCAGCGTGTCGGACAGTGCCTGGCACTTTCATCAGCGAAAGCGCAGAGCTGGCCGATGAACTCTCGGTAGTTGTCGGGGGCATCGCGGTCCTTGCTGGGCGGCCCGTCGATCCACCGCTGCCAGAGCCCGTCCGGGGCGAGGAACCGGGCTGCGTGGTCGGTACCCAGCTTGACGTCGAGCAACAAAAGCGCGCCAAGGGCGGCTGTCTGGTCGTAGTCGAGGTCAGGGCGCGGCAGGTAGTGGTCGAGGTAAGCGACCAGAAGCTCGGCGTCCGCAGAGGTGCCGAAGGTGGCCAGGGCGACACAGTACGCCTGCCCCGCGTAGGGCCCTTTACTGGCGAGCAGGAGATCGCCGAGACGTTCCCGGAACTCGGTCCTGTTGGCAACAGCGATAAGCCAGGCTGCGGTTAAGCTCTCGCGCCATCCTCGGTCGAGCAGCATGCCCAGTTCACGAGGAGCAATCTCATTGGCAGCCTTGCCCAGCTTCCGCAAGAACTTGGCCCGGTGGCGCCCACTCATACCGAGAAGGGCGCCGCCGAGTTTGAGATACCGGCGGTCGGTTCTGACGTAGCGGCGGGTCAACTTGAGCAGTTTGTGATCTTCATCGGTGCGGCGCATGGGCAGCATCCTCGTATGGCCGAAGCTGTCAGACCAGCAATCTGGCCGGTCGGACGCCTCAGCACTGCGTGTCCATCCGTCTCAGTTTCCGTCTCATTCAGCCCCGTTCACGGCCGTTCAGACAAGACCGCACGCCGGGCTCGTCTCACGGTCCAACCGCCATGACCCCAGGTGAACGCCCCTGCACACAACCCACCACATACCACCACAGTTGGAAAGCGTGCACCCTCGGTGTCTGACGGTTCCTGAGTACGCGAAGCTTGGGTATGGCCCCTGAACCGAGCGCTGCTCCATCGACGACCACTCTTGTAAGGGCGGTGACCGATGGCACCACCAGAGTCTTCACGTGGAAGGCAGGCGCCCGCATCGAGGTCCGCAACCTGGGCGGCGAGATCGTCATCGAGGCCAACGCCGCCGGGTTGAAGACCCTGGCCGGCCACCTCCTCACACTGGCCCAGGACGGCACCCCGGACGGCGCCCATCTCCATTTGGAGGAGAACAACGGACTTGAAGAGGGTTCCGCAAACCTGGTCTTGGAGAGGTGCGACGACGAATGACTCGTGCCAGACGCGTGCCAGATGCTGCGGGGAACCACGGGGAACAGCAGGGAACCCATCGACCGTCCGCCAGGCGTCTGCCTCCCTCCGCCGCAGGTCAGGCCCCGGCCAAGCCCTTGATGCCCTTAGCCTCCCAAGCTGATGGCCCAGCAGCTCAATACGGACGCGGAATCTCGTGTTCGCCCAACGCAGCCTCGTACCGCGCCAGCAGAGCATCCAGGTTCGCCAGGAGGAGGCCGGCGGAGTCCCGAGCTTCGTCCAGGTCGCCTCGCTCGTACGCCTCCACCACCTCGGCCACGTCGCTGCGGAAGATGTGAAGCGAGTCGCCCTGCACCAGGACCCCGGGGAACCGTCTGCCGGGCATGCGAACCACGGCGTCGTTGCCGCCATCTGTGAACAGCTCGGCCTCAATACGCTCCATCGGGCCATCCAACCTGCCATAACGAGTGACCACAACGACCGTGGACATAGGCGGCCTTGAGCGATCACCCGGGCCATGGACTGCGAGGGCCGTGTGAGAGGCGCTCGATCGGAGTCCTAATACTCCAGCTGTAGATCGTGATCTTGCCGCCAGGCAGGGCCTACTCGTTCGCGCCGTGCCCGGGTGGCCACCCGATGACGCCTTCCGCTTGAACGTTGCGCAAGGACGCTCCTTCGAACCGGGCACCGGTGACGTAGGTCAGCCCGAGCGGGGGCACGCCAGTGTTTACGCTTCCGAACCTGGCGTCGGTCAGATCGGTGTCGCGCAGGTCAGCACCCCGCAGATCGCATCCGGCCAGGCTGACCTCGCGCAGTGAACCCCCGCGCAGGTCTGCGTCGCTGAAGGAACAGAACTTGAACCAACACCCGTCCAGGGTGGCGTGGCGTAGATCGGCCCCGATGAACGAGCAGCGAGTGAACCGCAGTTGCGACGTGCGAGCTGAAGCAAGGTTCTGGCCGGCGAAGTCCTCACCGTTCACGGCCGCATAGCTGTGGAGCGCGGCGAGTCGTTGTCTCGCGGTCAGTGGCGTGGTCATGTGCGCCAGCGTGTCAGCCGGGTCGGCGGCCGTCGCCCGGATTTCCGGCAGTTCGCCGTCCGTCAGCCGGTCACACAGGTCCGGGCTGGTGCGGGAGCAGGTGCGGCCACCGGTGATCATCGGTGTGTGAAGACAGAAGATCAGACGGTGGCCGCAGGTCACAGCATAGATCCCGTCCGTTGGCGGGAGGCGTTCGAGGTGGCCATGGGGCGTATCGCGGGCCGGTTCGCCCGGGTCGAACCCCGGCGGCGGGCCGGGCGATTGGTGTTGGGACTGCTGGCGGACCTGCCGCGCAAGAACTGCTGGACGATCGCGGAGTGGGTCGGGGATGCGAATCCGCATGGCATGCAGCATCTGCTGTGCCGGGCGGCCTGGGACGCCGATGCCGTCCGCGACGACGTGCGCGAGTACGTCGTGGAAAATCTGCACGACGAGGCCGCGGTGCTGGTCGTGGACGAGACCGGCGACGTGAAGAAAGGCACCCACACCGTCGGGGTCCAACGCCAGTACACCGGCACCGCCGGCCGGATCGAGAACTCCCAGGTCGCCGTCTACCTTGTCTACGCCGGCGCCCGCGGGCACGCAGCGGTGGACCGCGAGCTGTACATCCCGCGCTCCTGGATCTCTGACCCCGACCGCTGCCGGGCGGCCGGACTCGGCGAGGACACCGACTTCGCGACCAAGCCGGAGCTGGCCCGCGTGATGATCGAACGATTCCTGGACGCCGGACACCATGTCGGCTGGGTGACTGGCGACGAGGTCTATGGCGGCAACCCGAACCTGTGGTCCGCTCTGGAGGAACGCGGCATGGGCTACGTGCTCGCAGTGGCCTGCTCGGCCGAAGTGACCACCGGGGCAGGCAAGTTCCGTGCGGATGCCCTGGCTGCCAAGCTGCCCCGGCGAGCCTGGCAGAAGCTGTCCGCCGGACAGGGATCGAAGGGACAGCGTTTCTACGACTGGGCCGTGATCGATCTGGTCGCCACGGGATCAGGAGGGCGCCAGCTGCTGATCCGCCGCAACCGAACCACCGGCGAACAGGCCTACTACCGCTGCCATTCCGCCCAGCTGGTGGCGCTGAACACCCTGGCAAGGATCGCCGGCTCCAGGTGGCGAGTGGAGGAAACGTTCCAGGCCGGAAAGGGCCTGGCCGGGCTCGACGAGCACCAGGTCCGCCGCTACCCCTCCTGGAGCCGCTGGGTCACCCTCGCCATGCTCGCCCACGCCTTCCTCGCCGTCGTCCGAGCCGACGAGCATGCCCACCGGCCGGGACCCGACGGTCTGATCCCGCTGACCTGCAATGAGATCCAGCGACTGTTCATCACCGTTGCCGTCCGGCCTCTTCACGATCTGGCCCACCGGCTCGGCTGGTCCAACTGGCGGCGCCGCCACCAGGCACGGTCACGGACCAGCCATTACCTACGACAAGCCGCATCCCAGACATGAAGATCACTATCTGCAGCTGGAGTACTAAAGCGGGTGTCCGCTCCAGAGTTGGGCGTCAACGATCCGTCGCACATCAGCAAACCGATCATCCTGCCGAGTCCCGCCTGCCAGATCGCTCAGGGCGTACGCCGTGTACGTGAACCCGTCCGTGGTGTGGAACTGCGCACCCCAATTGCCAAGGCTCACCGCGCTGACTCGCGACCACGGCAATCTTTGAGTGCCCCAGGGATTCACCATGACGATCATGTCCGTCGTGAGTTCCAGGCGTACGCGAAGGAGGCACCACCAGGCGAAGAGACCGAACCCCAGCGCGACGGCAGTAGCAATCCCCGCGGATCCCGCGGATTGCGCGTCCAGGTGGGAGAGCGCGCCCAGCCAGGTGGAGAGCGCCCCGCACGCCGGGCCGGCAGCCAGCACGTAGCCCATGACCCGGCCGGACCAGCTGACCCGCCACACACCGATCACGGCGTCTCGCACATCGTTCACGGTGCAAATGATCCTCGCTCGCGCCTCCTACCGGTAGTTCGTTAAATCCGGCGGTAGAGGTCAATGCCGTGTCCGGTGGTGACAGCATCAATCAGGGCCTGGAGCTCGGAGGGTGGGTCCTTGTCCGTCCAGGCTTGCCACCACCGGTTGAGGGCGACGGCGGGGGTGAGCCAGGAACGGATGGCTCGTAAGGCCTTGGGCCAGCAGGGCTGTTGGGGCTGGTGGTGTCCGGTTGGTCCCCCTCTCTGGCCCCTCTTCAGGACACGGGTCCGGCGCGCTGGCGTCCAGGGGTCCGGGTGGGGTGAACCACTGGTGCCAGCAGAAGGAGAAGGTGCCGGTGTTATGCGGNGTTGGGGCTGGTGGTGTCCGGTTGGTCCCCCTCTCTGGCCCCTCTTCAGGACACGGGTCCGGCGCGCTGGCGTCCAGGGGTCCGGGTGGGGTGAACCACTGGTGCCAGCAGAAGGAGAAGGTGCCGGTGTTATGCGGTATGCGGATGGTGGGGGCCTGACTGCTGAGCGGCGGGCTGCGCGTGAGGGGATCCGGCTGGAGGCCGGGCGGAGGTTCGCACGGGGTGACAGGACTTCGGTCATCGCCAAGGACCTGCGGGTGAGCGAGCGTTCGGTGGAGCAATGGCGGCGCAACTGGCGTGACGGCGGCATGGAGGGTCTGAAGTCGAAGGGACCCGCGAAACTGCCGAAACTGTCGGACGAACGCTTCGCCGTGCTGGAAGAAGAGCTGGCCAAAGGTCCAGCCGCGCAGGGCTGGGAAGATCAGCGGTGGACTCTGGAACGCGTCAGAATACTGATCGGCCGCCAGTTCGATGTCAGTTGCTCGATCGCGGGAGTGTGGCGGCTCCTGCACCGCCACGGCTGGTCCTGGCAGAGCCCGGCCCTTCGTGCGCTGGAACGTGACGAGCACGCGGTCGAGCTCTGGAAGAAGGATGTGTGGCCGCAGGTGGAGGCACCGCGGCGGCGCTCGGGGCCTACATCGTCTTCGAGGACGAGGCCGGGTTCGCGATGACGCCGCCACGCGCCCGCACATGGGGCCGGCGCGGGCACACTCCGGTGGTCCGGGTGCGTGGACGGTCCCGGCGACGGATCTCGGTCGCCGCGATGTGCTGCTACCGGCCTGGCGAGAGGTCCCGGCTGATCTACCGGCCCCGCTTCCACCTCCTCCTCAAAGGGGCACGCAAGAGCTTTTCCTGGCAGGACTACCGTGATCTTCTGGTCCGCGCGCACCTGCAACTCGGCGCCCCGATCGTTGTCGTCTGGGACAATTTGAATACCCACCGTGCCGCCGGGATGAGGAAGTACGCAGCCGACCACGAATGGCTCACCCTCGTCCAGCTGCCCTCCTACAGCCCGGACTTGAATCCGGTGGAAGGCGTCTGGTCCCTGTTACGGCGAGGGCCGATGGCCAACACTGCATTCACCGACCCCGACCACCTCGCCCACACCCTCCGCCGAGGCCTCGCTCACATCCAGCGCCACCCCGAACTCATCGACGGCTGCCTCACCGAGACCGGACTGACCTTCACCTCCGACCACTCGAAGCTAATCCGAAAAGGTCAGTAGTCAGGGCGGCGCACTGCCACAGCCCTGCCGATCTTGTTGAGGTTGTTGTCGATCTCGGTGAGGACGGCGGACGTGCTGGCCAGATCAGCCTCAAGAGCGCGTCGTACGGCGGGCTTGCTGATTCCGCGCGCTGCCTCGCGCAGCAGTGCCAGCGTCTCCTTCAACCGCTCCAAGTCGTCTGACTTTCTGCTGGATCCCTTGGTAATACAGGCCTGTGGGTCCGACTCCCCAATTGGGGAGCCCTCGTTGCCACCGACCGTTGTGATGCTGTGCACCGGCTCCGCCGAGCCGTTCACGCCCCCGGATCCGTTTGTAACCGCTCCGGCCGATAGGGCACCTGCGACCTCATCAGACTCCGCCGTGGTCTCCACAGCCGGTTCAGGCGGAGAGGGCGGCACCAGCAGGTCCCGCACTATCTGACCGATCTCGGCAGGACTCGTCTTACTGGTGAGGGAAGGCAGCCGACGGACAACATCCTCCAGCAGACTTGCGGTGACCCGCCTTCCCGTCCGGGCCACCGCGTCGTAGACCGCGACGGCTGCTCGGTCGCTGGCGGCGTTCTTGACGTCCACCAGCTTCCGCACCTGGGACTCGCGTGGATGCCAGCCCAGCTGCGACAGCGCCTCGCCGATACGCCACTCGTCCACCAACCGGGTACCCCTGGGACTCGGAGATGTCCCAGTTCACTTGGACGAATTCAGCGAAGTTGGGGTGCCCGGAGTTGCGGTGCAGGTTTCCCACCAGGTCGATCTTCACCACCGCGAGATCGCAGTCTGCGCGGTGGCTTCTGCGAATGCGCCGGTCAGGCCAGTGACATCGGCGAGATCGGTGAGGTCGGACGGCAGACGGGATCCGGAGCGGGCGACGACTCCGACGTTTCGCTGCCGTCCGCGCCGCCGCGCTGTGTCGGCCGCCCGGACGCCACATCCCGGGTCCGTCGCCAAGGAGTTGAGTCGGCCACTATCTGATGGGCCATCATCTTACTTGATTTCTCAAGTAACTTGGGCCCAAGCTTTGCTCCGTCTGTGAACTCTTGATTCATGGAGGAACGTCTGTGTCATCCAACCCCCCACTGACCCCGCGCTCGAAAGGGCGCAGACGACTGGCTGTCGGCGCCCTGGTCACCGCGATGTTCGGCCAGTTGCTCACAGGGACCGCCGTCGCCGCCCCCTCGGCCACGACCCCGTCGCCCGGGCGCATAGCCTGGGAACCCTGTGCATCACCCTCCGGCCAAGGCACCTTCGAGTGCGCCACTCTCAAGGTGCCCGTGGACTGGAAGCGGCCACGGGGCGCCACCATCGACCTGGCGCTCGCCCGCCACCTGGCCACCGACCCCGAGCGCCGGATCGGCTCGCTGCTGATCAACCCCGGTGGCCCGGGCGGCTCCGGTGTGGACTTCGCGCTCGACGCTCCCGAAGCCTTCTCGCCCGAACTGCTGGAGCGGTTCGACATCGTGGGCTTCGACCCACGCGGCATTGGCCGCAGCAACCCGGTGATGTGCGACATGGACCTGCTGACGGCCCAGGGGGCGTTGCTCTACCCGGACAGCGACTCCTCCTTCACCGCCCTCCGCGAGGCGAACCGTGCGCTCGGCGAGAGCTGTCGCGACCTCACCGGGCCGCTCGTCGACCACATGGACACCGGCAGTGTCGTCCGCGACATGGACGCGATCCGCGCCGGCCTGGGCGAGCAGCGGATCAGCTACTACGGCGTCTCCTATGGCACCTTGATCGGTCAGCAGTACGCCGAGCGCTACCCGCACCGCGTCCGCGCGATGACCCTCGACTCCAACATGGACCACAGCCTGGGCATGTGGGACTTCCAGAAGACCGAGACCAGGGCGGTAGAGGAGGCGTACGGCCAGTTCGCCGACTGGTGCGCCCGTACGCCGTCCTGCGTGCTCCACGACCAGGACGCCCGCGCCCTGTTCGACTCGCTCTACAAACGCGCGGAGGCCGGTGAGCTGGTACTGCCGGGGGACCCGCCCCACACGGTCACTCCCCAGGAGATCCAGAACCTCATCGTGGGCCCCCTGTACAGGCCGACCACCTGGTTCCAGTTGGCTCAGGATCTCGCCGACCTGGACGCCACAGCCGCGGGGGCGGCACGGTCGCTCCGGAAGTTCGGCGAGCCGACGGAGTTCCCGTTCTTCTCGGTGGTGTGCCAGGACTACGACTTCGACGTGCCCTCGTACGCCACCCTCGCGCGCTTCGAACGCGAACTCGTCCGCCGCGCCCCCGTCACCCGCGTCAGCCCCATCGGCTGGACGGTCCAGACCGGCTGCCAGGACTGGCCGACCGAGGTGACCAACCCGCCGCGCAGGCTCCACGTCGACGGGACCTCGAAGATCCTGATGGCCAACAGCCGTTTCGACCCGGCGACCCCACACGACTGGGCCTCCAACGCGGCCCGTCAGATCGGCCGCGAGGCGGTGCTCCTCACGTACGACGGTGTCGGCCACGGTGTGTACTGGCGGAGCCCGTGCGCGCGGGACGCCATCAACACCTACCTCCTCACCCTGAAGGCCCCCCGCAAGGGCACCCACTGCCCCGCGGTCTGGCCGACCGGGCCCTCCGTCCAGCGGCAGTCGCCGAGCGGCGGTCTCGTCGACCCGCTGCCCGACCTGCTGGGAACGGGGCCGTACCGGTCAACCGCGTGACGCGGCCTGATCCGATCCGGTCCTGAGCGACGGGCGCGGCCCGACCCGGTTTCGGCCGGGCCGCGCCCCGTGAGCCGGGCCGGGAGTGACGGTCGGAGGTCGAGCCTGGCGAGGCCCCGCTCCGGAAGGTTGAGAGCGCCCGCCGCTTTGGGCTGCCGTTGGCCGTCGGGTGGAAGAACCGGGTGAGGAGGTCGGCCGCATCCGGGCCGAACTCGCCCTCGGGCAGGGCGGCAGGACGGGAGTGGACGATCGTCCGCAGGCGCGCAGGTGTGTCGCACCCGAACCTGCCGGTGCGCCGCACCCCTGAGGCGGTTCTGCTGGCGGAGCAGCAGACGGCGGCCCGAGCCGCAGCCGAGCGCCGTGTGGAGGAAGAAGCTTCCCGTCGGCATGCGCTGGTGGTTCCGGTTGCGCGCCGACTTCTCAAGCACCGTGCCAGCCTGGATGACGACGATGACGTGACGTTCTGGCTGGACCAGATCGAGGCGGTACTCCCCCGCTGCGAGGCCCCAACGCAGTTCGTCAGCCTCGGGATTTTTGCACCGCACTCCCCCGCGCCGCGCACCGCCTTTGCCGGCGGACGCGGCGTTTCCCCGTCCAGGACAAGGAGCCCTCTTCATGGCCCGCATCACCGTCCGTGTGGAACCCCGACACGGCGACAACAGCCCGTGCTCGCATGCGGTGAAGCCGTCCGGCAAGCCGTCGACGACCCGCACCACGTCCGCGTCCTCGCCGAGCCCGCGGCCGTCGCGCACAGCCAGGAGCACCGCGACGCCCTCGCCACCCGCTCCTGTTCCCTGGACCGCCCTGCCGGAACGGGGAACGCCCCATGCCTGCGGGGCGGCCGTCGATATCGCTCCGGCCGCCTCGCAGCACTCCCCCGGCCGAAGCCCCCACCCCATCCCTGATGGAGAGGCCCTCATGTCGGAGACTCGCCCGTCTGCGGCACAGGTGCTGGCCACCGCGTACAGCAACGCCGACTTCTGGACGCAGCGCAGCGCCTTCGTCACCAACCAAGCCGTGGCCGCGCTCGCCCACCGCGACCCCGCCGCAGCCAAGGACCTCGCCGCGTCGCTGCTCGCCCCCGGACTTCATCGCTGACACCCAAGTCCTGGGCCGGTTCGGTCCTGCTGGTCGAAACGGTCCGCAAGACCGGCCTTGGCCAGGCCATATCCGCAGCACTCGTCCTCTGGCGGGAACCAGCCGTGCGGGGCGGTTCTCGGAACTCACGGAACTCGCTCCCACGGATGAGATCAATGGTAGGTGTCCATGCCCTCTTGCCGCGCCGGCCGGCTGGAGGACCCCAAAACGAGGCTGCGCAGCCGACGTTGCAGTGAAGAATGGCAGCCATGACGAACGAGCGCTCCTCCATCGACCCGGGCAAGCCCAGCATCGCCCGCGTCTACGACTACCTGCTCGGCGGCAAGGACAACTACGCCGTGGACCGTGAGATCGGCGACGTGTTCAAGCGTGACCTGCCCGGTTCGGTGGCCATCGCCTTCGCCAACCGCGCGGCCCTGAGGCGGGCGGTCAGGGAGATCGCGAAGACCACCGGCATTCGGCAGTTCATCGACCTGGGCAGTGGCCTGCCGACCGCGGACAACGTCCACCAGGTCGCTCAACGGCACGCTCCCGAGTCCCGGGTCGTCTACGTCGACATCGACCCCCAAGTGTTGGTCCACGGTCGCGCACTGCTGGAGAACAACGACCGGACCCGCGTCGTCCCTGTCGATGTGCGCAACCCAGAAGGCATCCGCACTCACCCCGACACCATCGAAATCATCGACTTCGCTCGTCCCGTCGCCGTCATCCTCAGCGCCATCCTCCACCACGTCAACGATGACGAGGACCCGGCCGGCATCGTCCGCTACTGGCGCGACCACGTCCCCTCCGGAAGCTACTTCTTCGTCAGCCACTTCCGCTCTGGCAACAACCCGGAGACCGCGGAGGCCGAGAAGGTCCTCCAGCAGACGTTCGGCCGCGGCCGGTGGCGCACCGACGCGGAAATCGCCTCCCTGCTGGACGGCTTGGAGATCCTCGACCCCGGGATCGTCCCTGCGTCCCTGTGGTGTCCCGACGAGGCCGACAACGCTTGGGACAGGGCCGAGAGACGGGAGCTCACGGTCTGGGAACACCTCATCGCCGCCGGACTGGCCCGGAAAGCCTAGACGTGATCCCCCGACAGCCTTCGAGATCGGCACGGGCAACAACCACTTACGTGTCGGGATGCTCCGCCAGGGCGAGCCAGTCCGACCAGGAGATCTCGCGGCCGAGGAAGCGCGGCTGCTCGAACGGCCAGTCGGCGGCGATCCACTGCGGCACCAGCGCGTCGAGGGCCTGCTCGACCTTGCTGCCCACCAGCTCGTCCACCACCCACCAGGAGATCTCGCCGTCCGCGCCGGCCCTCTCCGGTGGGTCGATGTAGACACAGCCGAGCAGAGCTGTCTCCGTGGCGTCGAACAGCGCGTAGTTGAAGGACTGGTGTGCGGCGATCTCCTTCTCGTGCCGCAACAGGTCGGCCTGATCGGCCTCGTAGGTCATGGTGGCCGCGGGCCAGCCCCAGGCCGGGCCGAAGATGGTCCACAGCCGCTCGCGCGAACCCATCACAGCCGGATAGTCGAGCGGGGTGTCCGCCTCCCGGATCGGCCGCAGGTGGTGACCACCGCCCGGCAGCGGTACCAGGACGGGGTGAACGAAGTCATCGGGAAGCCAGCTCATGGCGCCCGACCGTAGCAGCGCGCGGCCGTCCGATCCCCTGGATTATCCCCGCATACCGCCAGGCCCTGCTCTCGTGCTGGGCAGGGCCCGCGATCCCCCGATCGAGACTCCCGTTCGATCGACAGACTCCATGATCGGTGTAGCAACGGCTTCTTGAACCCGGCCCGCCCAATCCAGTCGCAGTACATCTACCTGAAGCTCAGGCGGCTCGGACTGGGCGGCCTTGCAGGCTGCAACACCCCCCTCTCGCGCTGGCGGCCAACGTTTCTGCCTCAATCCCTGCCGCCCTCACCGGGACCAGCATCGACAACGCGACGGACTGGGCGAACTTCGTCAAACGCAACTGGGCCGACTACATCGCCAGCCGCGCGCAGGACCGTCCATGAAGCACGCCTCCTTGCATCGTCTGCCTGGACTCAGCGCATCCCGGGCAGGCGACGCGACTCGTTGACCTTCATCAGTCGGGCGAGAAGGAGGTACCCCACGGCTGTCGCCAGCGTCCCGGTAGCCAGTGCGACGGCCGTGGGCCACGTTCCACTTCGCAGGCCCGCACACGCACGCGCGGCAGCCCAGCCCAATCCAGCAGCCGGGCCCGCAGCGCAGAACAGTTTCACGTAGGTGCGGCGCAGGCCGCCGTCGTCGATGCGACCCCCAAGCCTCCTGCGCAGCAGATGCGCGGTGAGTGCGAGACCGGCCACGTAGGAGAGGGTGTAGGCGCCGGCCATGCCGACGACCGCCCAGCGGGCGGGCAGGAGCACATGACAGGCGGTGGCCAAGGCGATGTTCACGCCCGCGATCCAGGCCGCCATGAAGAACGGAGTGCGCGTGTCCTCGAATGCGTAGAAGCCGCGCAGCAGCAGGTACTGGGCGGAGAACGGGATGAGCCCGAGTCCGAACGCCTGCAGCATGTGCCCCAGCGGGCGGGCCGAGGCGGCGTCCGCCGCCCCGTGGGCGAACAGCAGTGAGGAGATCTGCGGCCCCAGAGCGAGGAAGAGGAACGCGGCGGGCACGATGACCACGCCGCTGATCCGCAGCACCCGGGACAGGTCCGCGCGTAGATCCGGGATGCACCCCTCAGCGACGGCCCGGCTCATACGCGGCAGCAAGGCCGTCACCAGGGATACCGTCACGATCGACTGCGGCAGCATCCAGATGGTCTGCGCGTAGGTGTAGGCCGAGTAGCCCGCGCCGGCCTGCGGCAGCTCCTGGTCGGCAGCGTTGGCGTAGTTCGTGACCACCTGTCCAGGTACTCGTGTGAGTGCACCACCGAGTACGAAGTTATGTGCACCACTCGTTAGGCCACGTCGGTCTCCCGC
>NZ_JBXEJE010000048.1:0-73261 GCF_056820935.1 Streptomyces sp. Q2
GGCCCGCTCCGCCGCGGTGAGGTCGGCTGCGGGCTGCTGGGCGGCGGCCGCGGTGTCGGCCTCGGCGAGGACCGCGCGTACGGCGGCCTCCTCGGACTGCCAGGCGTCCAGCCGCCGTTGCAGCTCGCGGTGGGCCGCCTCGTCGAGGAGGGCGGCGGCCGCGGCCTGCGGGGTGTCGAACCCGGCGCGGAAGGCGGCGTCCGCGAGGCGGGCGTCGGCGTCCTTGAGTCGCTGGGCGGTGTCCTCGGCGGCGCGTGCGGTGTCGGCGGCGTCGGTGAGCAGCGTGACCCGCCGCTCCAGCTGAGCGGCCCGGGCGGCCACGCTGTCGGCGACGCCGCGCGCCTGTGCCAACTCACCTTCCAGGGTGGCCCTTTCGCGGTCGAGCCGCTCGCGATGGCCGACCCGGGAGGCGGCTCGGACCGCCGCCTGTTGCTGGGCGGCGGTCCGCTGCTCGTGCTCGGCCTGGGCCCGGCGCAGCTCCTCGTGCGCGGGGTGCAGCACGGAGGCGTCCCGGCGCGCCTGCCCGTGGAGCCGTTCCAACTCGTCCGCTTCTTGGGAGAGTTGCTCTGTGGGCGTGTCGCCGGCCTCCGCGGTGGCGGCGGCCAGTGCCTCTCGCACGACGCCCAAGCTCCGTTCGTCCTCGGCCCGCTGTTCGTCGGCCCTTTGGTAGGCGGCGAGGGCGCTCTCCTCCGCCTCGCGCCCGACGTGCCCGGCGACCTTGCGGGCGGGGGCGGGGTGTTCGGTGGCTCCGCAGACGGCGCACGGCTCGCCGTCGGCGAGGTTCGCGGCCAGTTCGGCGGCGATGCCGTTCAGGCGCTGTTCCTTGAGGTCGAGCCAGCGGGTGCGGGCTTGTACGGCCCGTTCGGCCGAGGCGAGTGCCTGGCGCTGCGCGGCGTCCGTGTCGAGAGCGAACTGGTCGCGCTGCCGGGCCGCCCGGAGCCGCCGCTGGGCGGGTTCGCGCTGGACGGCGAGCTGTTCGGCCCTGGCCGCGGCCTCCTGCGCGGACTCGATACGGCTCTGCAGTCCGGCCCGGGTCTCCTCCCACCCGGCGAGCCAGGTCTCGGCCTCCTGCCGGACGTCCTCGTCGTCCCGTTCCTGTCGCTCCAACTCGGTCCGTTCCGCGATGAGTTGCGCCAGCCGACGCTCGCCGCGGCGGGCGGACTCCAGCCCGCCCAGCTCCTCGGCGGCCCGCCGTGCGGCGGCGGCGAGTCCGGCGGCACCGGCGTCCGCGAAGGCGGCCGACGGCCGGGCAAGCGCGTGCGGGTCGGCATCGGCCTCCTCCGGTCCGGCACTCGTCCGCCCACCGGTATCCTCCGGTCCGGCGTTCGCGTGCCCTTCGCCGGGAACGGCGCCGGGCGGGAAACCCGCTTCCCCGTCGCCGAGGGCGTCCAGCAGCAGCGCACGCGCGCGTGCCTCCGCCGCCGCGGCCCGCCGGTGTTCCGTGTCCGCCGCATCCCGCAGGTCCAGCGCGGGTGCCACCGCCTCCGCCTTGCGGGCCCGGTTCATGCGTTCCTGCGCCTGGCGGTAGCCGTCGGCGCGCTCCTCCAGCAGTGCGGCCCGCTCCCGCGCGTCGGCGAACCGCCGCTGCAACCGGGCCAGTTCGCGTACGTCGGCCAGCGCGCGGTCGGCCGCCGCCTGGGCGGACTCGGCGGCCGTGAGCCGGCAGTGGGCGATCGTCAGCTGTTCGCGGACGGTGCTGCGGGCGATCGCCGCCGCGCACAGGACGGCGTCGGACAGGCCGGGTTCGCCCGGCGCCAGGTCCGGCAGCTCCATGGCGGCCCCGGCGGCCTGCTGCATGCGATGCGCGTCGGCCAGCAACTCGGAGTCACCGTCACGCACCTGGGTCTCGGTGGCGCGGCGGCGTTCGGCGAGCCGCTTCTCGACCTCGGCGAAGCGGTGGGTGTCGAAGAGACGGCCGAGCAGCTTGCCGCGTGCCTCGGCGTCGGCGCGCAGGAACCGCGCGAAGTCGCCCTGGGGCAACAGGACGACCTGGCAGAACTGCTCGCGGCTCATGCCGAGCAGCTGGGTGATCTCCTCGCCGATCTCCTGGTGGGAGCGGCTCAGGTCCTTCCAGGCGCCGGTCGCCGCGTCGTACTCGCGCAGCCAGCTCTGGGCCTTGTCGAGCGTCGTGCCCGAGCCGCGCTTCTTGGGCCGCTCCCAGGGCGGCTGCCGGGTGATCTCCAACCGGCGCCCGGCGACGGTGAGTTCGAGCCGGACCCCGGTCCGCGTACCGGCCGCGGCATGGTCGCTGCGCAGCGACAGCCCCTGACCGGACTGCCGGGCGCCCGGCACGGAGCCGTACAGCGCGTAGCACACGGCGTCCAGGACGGAGGTCTTCCCGGCGCCGGTCGGCCCGTGCAGCAGGAAGATCCCGGCCGCCGACAGGTCGTCGAAGTCGACACTCTGGGAGCCGCCGAAGGGCCCGAACGCGGTGATCTCCAGCTGGTGCAGTCTCATCGGGCCACCTCCCGCACGGCCTCGTCCGCACGCGCCGCGTCGAACGCGTCCCGCAGCACCACCTGCTCGTGCTCGTCGGGTCCGGCGCCCCGCACGTGGGCCACGAAGTCCTCCGCGATCTGCTGGTCGGTGCGCCCGGCGAGTCGCCTGGCGTACGACACGGCGGGGTCGTCCGCCGCCCGCTCGGGGGCGAAGACGAGGCTGAGCGTGTGTGGGAAGCGCTCGCTGAGCTTGGCCATGGGGTCGGCGGGGCGGACCGGGTCGGTGAGGGTCGCCTCGACCCAGGCGTCCTCGTGCGGGCCTAGGTCCGGGTCGACGAGCAGTTCCTCCAGGCGCCCCCGGATGCGGGCCAGTGCGCGCGGGACCGGGCAGTCGACGCGCTCGGCGGTGACACAACCGCCGGCGTCCAGGTCGACGAGCCACATGGTCTTGCGATGGTCGGCCTCCGAGAAGGAGTACGGCAGCGGGGAGCCGGAGTAGCGCACGCGCTCGGTGATGGTCTGGCAGCCGTGCAGGTGCCCCAGTGCCGCGTAGTCGACGCCGTCGAAGACACCGGCGGGCACGGCGGCCACTCCCCCGACGGTGATGTCCCGCTCGCTGTCGCTGGCCTCGCCACCGGTGACGAAGGCGTGCGCGAGGACGACGGAGCGGGTGCCGGGCGCGCGCGTGGCGAGGTCCGCGCGGACCCGGTCCATGGCGGCCGCGAGCACTGCCTCGTGTCCGGCCCCCCTGTCCACGCCGAACTCGTCCTTCACCAGGGCCGGTTCGAGGTAGGGCAGGCCGTAGAAGGCCACGTCGCCATGGGTGTCGGACAGCACCACCGGCGTGCCGCACGCCGACGGCTCGGTCCGCAGGTGGATGCCCGCGCGGTCGATGAGGCCCGCGCCCACGCCCAGCCGGCGGGCCGAGTCGTGGTTCCCGGAGATCATCACCGTGGGCACGCCGAGGTCGGCGAGACGGTGCAGGGCGTCGTCGAACAGCTCGACCGCCGCGAGCGGCGGCACCGCGCGGTCGTACACGTCCCCCGACACGACGACGGCGTCCACGCCGCGCTCGCGCACGGTCGTGACGAGGTGGCCGATGAACTCCGCCTGGGCTTCGAGCATGTTCACCCGGTGGAACGCCCGGCCGAGATGCCAGTCGGAAGTGTGCAGCAATCTCACAAACCCGCTCCGACCCGCATATCTCCCCCTACAACACCCCTGGAACCAGTACGAACCAACACAAGCTCGCCGTCAGCATCCACCACGCTAACGCCTGCCGGTACCTGATCCACCACGAACCTCTGTCCGTCACCCCATCCGACATCAGATGACAGGGAATGTCCTTGATGCCGCGATTGGCGAAGTGACCGGTGTGACGGGCGAGATGCCGACGCCACTTCCTCCCGCGGGGAACGACCGCTTCCCGCCCAGGGGTTCGTCGGGTCACGGCGTCCACCTGCGCGAGGGCGAGGCATCGTGCGCGCGGCCGGGTCAGGCCGGCCGGCGGTGCTCCGGTTCGCCGTGCCCCTGGCGGAACCGCGCCCACTGGTCCCGCCACAACCCCGGCCTCGACACCTCCCCCATGGACGTGGTGGCCCTCCTCAAACCCGCCACCGGCCTCCTCGACCGCGCCGTCGAGCCTCTCTACGAGGGCGCCCCGCTCACCGCGCCCGAGGTCGACATGCTCATCCCGCTCCGCCACGCCACCGACCCGCTCATCGCCCGCCGCCCCGCCATGAACCTGGGTCTGTCCCGCGCGGGCATCAGCAAGACCCTCGCCAAGCTGGAGCGGCGCGGCTTCATCTCCCGGGCCCCGAACCCCGCCGACCGCCGTGCCGCCTGGTCACCATCACCCCCGCGGGCGCCAAGGCGGTCGACGACCGCTTCCCCCCGACAACCCGCCGCCGAGGTCGAGCTGCCGGCCGGGCTCGGGGAGGACCGGGAGTGGGTGCTCAAGGCGCTGGGCCGGCTGGCGGAGGTGATGGAGGCACCGACTCCGTCGCCCTCTTCGGCCGACTCCTGAAGCTCGGGTCAGGGGTGTGACAGTGGGCGGAATGCCCGGACCCCGGCTGCCGCTGCGGCTGCGGCTGCGGCCGGCTGATCAGGCGTCCCCGTACGCCTCTCCGCCCAGTTCCAGCGCGGCCGTTCCCGCGGTCGCGTCCGCGAGCCACGCCCGGAAGGCCTCGACGTCGGCGTCCGGCAGGCCGATCTCGATCGTGACCGCCTCGCCGTAGCGCACGTCCCGCACCTGGCGGCCCGTCGCCCGCAGGTCGTTCTGCACCTTGCCGGCGCGCTGGTGGTCGACCGTCACCGTGGCCAGCCGGAAGCGGCGGCGGGTGAGGGTGCCGAGGGTGTCCAGGGCCTCGCCGACCGCTCCGCCGTAGGCCCGGATGAGCCCGCCGGCGCCGAGTTTGACGCCGCCGTAGTAGCGGGTGACGACGGCGACGACGTACCGCATGTCGCGGCGCAGCAGCATCTGGAGCATGGGGACACCCGCGGTGCCGCCGGGTTCGCCGTCGTCGCTCGCCTTCTGGATCGCGGCGTCGGCGCCGATGACGTACGCGAAGCAGTTGTGCGTGGCGTCCGCGTGCCGCTTCCGGATGCCCGCGACGAAGTCCTGGGCCTCCTGCTCGGTGGCCGCCGGGGCGAGGGCGCACAGGAAGCGGGAGCGGTTGACCTCGGTCTCGTGCACTCCGGCGCGGGCCACTGTGCGGTACTCGTCCTGCATCGGACCACCCTATGCGGGCTGATCCGCTTCCCGGTCTTCGGCCTTCTCCCGGTCACTTCTTCTTGCCGCGCGCGACGATCACGTCCGTCAGCAGGGCCGTGCCCGGGGCGAGATCCGACCAGGCGGCGCCACGCCAGGCGAGCACGGCGATCGCCGAGGTGGGGAACTTCAGGCGCACCTCGTCCAGCGTGTCGTCGAGGCCGTCCCCGGCGAGGCCGAGGACCAGTTCCTCCAGGCCGGGGTTGTGCCCGACCAGCAGCAGCGTGTCGACCTGTGCGGGCGTCTCGTGCACGACGGCCAGCAGGCCGGACACGTCCGCCGCGTACACCCGGGCCACGAACCGCACCCGCGGCGGTGTCCCCCACTGGGCGGAGGCCAGCTCCCAGGTCTGCCGGGCGCGTACGGCGGTGGAACACACGGCGAGGTCCGGCAGCAGGTCCGCCTCCGCGAGGGCCCGGCCGGCGGCCGGGGCGTCACGGCGGCCGCGCGGGGCGAGCGGGCGTTCGTGGTCGGGGACGCCCTCCGGCCAGGCGGACTTGGCGTGCCGCAGGACGAGCAGGTGACGCAGCGGGCCCGCTCCCGCCCGCGCGATCACGCCGGCGATCCCACGTCGCGGGTGAGTTCGAGACCCAGCAGCCGGTCGGCGTAGGCGTACGTCTCGAAGCGGGCGCCTTCGGGCAGGTCCGAGGTCTCCACCCCGCGCAGCACCCCGAGCACCGCGCGGATGTCCAGGTCGTCCTCCCAGGCGGTACGGAGCTCTCCGCGCACCTCCTCGGGAATCGCCCGCGACGGCCTGCGCGCCCAGTCGGCGACCGCGCGCCGCCACCGTGCGAGGGTCTCGCCGGCCTCCCCCAGGGTGTCCGCGTCGAGCCGCACGGGCTCGCTCCGGTGCCGGGAGAGCAGCGCGAGGCGTACGACGGCGGGGTCGGCGCCCTCCGGGACGGCGCCGGATGCCTGGTCCACCGGGCCGACGCAGATGCGGACGCCGTCGGGGACGGGCTCACTGTCGGCCACCACGTGGATGACCTGCGCCTCCCCCAGCCCCGACGAGACGTCCCGGCTGTCCTCGAACGGCCGGATGCCGAGGGCCGCCGCGGTTGCTCGCAGTTCCGTCTGCTGCCGCTCCCCCGTCAGCAGCGCCCAGACGGGCGTGCCGCCGAGTTCGAGGGCCCGGAACAGGACGTCGGCGACGAGCAGCACGCGCAGGGCGGTGCTGTCGTGGCCCGCCGCATGCGCGTGGACACGGGTCAGACCCCGGCGGGCGGGGGCGGGGTCGACGGGCTCGCCGGTTCGGGCGTCGGTGATGCGCAGCACGAGGTGAGCGTAGGCGCGCGGACCGCACCGCGCCACCGCCCGCCCGAACACACGTTCAGATCAGCGTGCCCAGAAACCGCACATGGGGCCGCTCCTCGGGCCCCTCGCGGGTCACGGCGGCCCGCACCCCGTACACCTCGGCGATGAGCCGCTCGGTCAGGACGTCACCCGGGGTGCCGCTCGCCACGACCCGGCCGCTGTGCAGGACGACCACCCGGTCGCAGTACATCGCGGCGAGGTTGAGGTCGTGCAGGGCGACGACGGCGGTGACCGGGAGGGCCGTGACCAGGGACAGCAGGTCGAGCTGGTGGTGGATGTCGAGGTGGTTGGTGGGTTCGTCGAGGAGCAGTTCGCGGGGCTCCTGGGCGAGCGCGCGGGCGATCTGGACCCGCTGGCGTTCACCGCCCGACAGGGTGTGCCAGGGCTGGTCGGCGCGATCGGTGAGCCCGGCGCGGTCCAGGGCCGACCGCACGGCCGCCTCGTCGTGCGCGGCGGCGGGCGTCCAGGCGCGGCGATGCGGGACGCGTCCGAGCCGTACGACGTCCAGGACCGTCAACTCGACCTGGGTGTCTGCCTGTTGCTCGACCACGGCGAGGCGCCGGGCGACCTCGCGGCGGGGCAGACCGGCCACCGGTGTGCCGTCGAGCGTGACGACGCCGGCGCTCGGCCCGAGCAGGCCGGCCAGCAGCCGCAGCAGGGTGGACTTGCCGGAGCCGTTGGGGCCGAGGAGACCGACGGTGGAGCCCGGTGCGGGCGCGAGGGTGACGCCGTCCAGGATGAGGCGGCCGTCGGCTCGGCGGCTCACCCGGTCGGCACGCAGGCCCTCGGCTGAGGCGGCGGGCGCGTCGGACTCCGTGCGCAGGGTCTCCTTCACCGCACCCTCCGCGTCCGGTACAGCACCGCCACGAAGGCCGGCACTCCGATCAGGGACGTCACGACACCCACCGGCACCTCCTGCGGGTCGAGGACCGTGCGGGCCAGCGTGTCGACCCACACCAGGAAGACCGCCCCGGCCAGCGCGGTGACCGGCAGCAGCCGGGCGTGGCCGGGGCCGACCAGGGCGCGGGCGGCGTGCGGCAGCACCAGCCCGACGAAGCCGATGGCCCCGGCCGAGCTGACCAGCGCGGCCGTGAGCAGGGCCGTGACGCACAGCAGCACCAGACGGGTGCGGGCCACGGACACCCCGAGGGCGGCCGCCGCGTCCTGCCCGAAGGCGAAGGCGTCCAGGGTGCGGGCGTACGACAGGCACACCACCAGCGCCACGGCCAGGACGGCGAAGCACACCCACACGTCGGTCCAGCCCGCCCCGCCGAGGGAGCCGAGGAGCCAGAAGAGGACGCCCCGGGTGGTCTCGGCGTCGGCCGCGGTCATCACGACGAACGAGGTGAGGGCGGAGAAGAGCTGCATGGCGGCGACGCCGGCGAGGACGACCAGGTCGGTGCCGCCGCCGAGCGTGTGGCTGAGGAACAGCACGAGCGCGAACGACACCAGGGCGCCGAGGAACGCGCCCGCCGGGACCGACACCGCGCCCCCGCCGACGCCCAGCACGACCACCAGTACGGCCCCGGTCGACGCGCCCGAGGACACCCCGAGGACGAACGGGTCGGCGAGCGGGTTGCGCAGCAGCGACTGCATCACCGCGCCGCACACGGCGAGTCCGGCGCCGCACACGGCCGCGAGGAGCGTGCGCGGCAGCCTGAGCTGCCACACGATGCCGTCCCGGATCGGCGTCAACTCCGAGGTGCCGACGCCCAGATGGGCAGCGACGACGGACCACACGTCGGCGACTTGGATGTCGGCCGGGCCGATGGTGATGGCGACGGCGAGGGAGCAGCACAGCAGGACCGTCCCGGCCGCACCGAGCAGGACCGCCCGGGCGGTCACTTCACGAGCCCGAACTCGCGCAGGCCGGCCGCGACCCGCTCCACGCCCTCGATCGTGCGGATGGTCGGGTTCATGGCCTGCCCGCTCAGCAGGACGTACCGCTGGTGCCGGACGGCGGCCATGTTCCTGGTGACCGGGTTGGACTCCAGGAAGGCGATCTTCTTCTCGGCCGACTCGGCGGTCTGCGACTTGCGGGTCAGGTCGCCGATGACGAGGACGTCGGGGTCCCGGTCGGCGACCGTCTCCCAGTTGATCTGCGGCCATTCGTCGTGTGTGTCGTCGAAGACGTTCTTGGCGCCCAGGGAGCGCGTGATGACGCCGGGAGCGCCGCAGCAGCCCGCCATGTAGGGCGACTCGGAGTTGGCGAACCAGTACAGGAGGGTCACGTCCGAGGCGTGGATGCCGGAAGTGGCTTTCGCCATCCGCGCCTTGAGCTCGCCGACGAGCTTGTCGCCCCGTTCCTTCACCCCGAAGACGGCTGCCAGGTCACGTATTTCGCCGTAGACGGCCTCGGCGGTAAGGGGCTCGGACCGTGCGCCGTCGCCGTCGCCGGAGTTGTCCTTGCCGGCGCAGTCGGACGGGGAGACGTACGTGGGCACGCCGAGCTTCTCGAACTGCTCCCGCGAGGCCACTCCCCCCTTCCCCAGCGTGGAGACGAAGGAGGCGGCGACGAAGTCCGGCTCGGCGTCCAGGACGCGCTCGAAGGAGGGGTTGTTGTCGGCGATCCGCTCCACCTTCGCGTTCGCCTTCTCCAGGCCCTTCATCACGGGGTCGGTCCAGGTCGCCGTCCCCGCCATCCGGTCGGCGAGGCCGAGGGAGAGCATGATCTCGGTGGTGCCCTGGTTGAGGGAGACGGCACGCTCCGGCGGGGCCTCGACGCGTACCGTACGGCCGCAGTTGTCGAGACTGACCGCGGCCTTCGCAGCGGATGTGCCGGCGTCGCCGCAGCCTGCCAGGAGCAGGGATCCGGCCGCGAGCAGGGCGGAGGGACGGGCAAGACGTGCTATCTGCACGGGAATGGTCCTCGATCGTCGAGGGCTCGAACGCGGAGCCCGGTCGTACGGTGCTCCCCCGCCGTACGTCACCGCGAGGGCCGCCAGCAGGTTTTCGGACTCGGGATCATCCGGTCGGGGCGCCTTCCCAGACGACACACCGTCGTCCAGTGGCCGAGGCCCCGCCCGTCACCCTCACCGCTGCGCGTCAGCTCCGGATTCGCACCGGATTCCCTGACCCACGTGTCATGGGTTCGACTGGCCTCGGCAAGCTATCACGGTGGGGAATCCACGGTCGCGGCGCGCTGTTGTGCCAGAGGTCAGTGCGTTCGCGACCCCGAGGAGACCACCGTGTACGGCGACGAGGCAACGGTCCGCAAGATCCTCACCGGGCTCGGTGACACCTGGGCCGTGGTCGGCCTGTCGTCGAACCGGCAGCGCGCCGCGTACGGCGTGGCAGAGGTGCTGCAGCGCTACGGCAAGCGGATCGTGCCGGTGCATCCCAAGGCGGAGACGGTGCACGGGGAGCAGGGGTACGCCTCGCTCGCGGACATCCCCTTCGACGTGGACGTCGTGGACGTGTTCGTGAACAGCGACCTCGCCGGAGCGGTCGCCGACGAGGCGGTGGCGAGGGGTGCGCAGGCCGTCTGGTTCCAGCTCGGGGTCATCGACGAGGCCGCGTACGACCGCACCCGGGCCGCGGGGCTGGAAATGGTGATGGACCGCTGCCCGGCGATCGAGATCCCCCGCCTGGGCTGACGGACGGGCCCATCGCCCCCTGAGGACACCGAGGGGCCGGTGCCTGGCCGCCCGCAGCACCAACACCTCTGACAGCTCGGGTGGTCACGCGGGCATTCCGCTGCGTCCGGAATTGCCGAAACCCTCCCGGACGCCCCGACATAATGTGCGGGTGACCGCCACCAGTCCTCCCAACTCCGTTGCTCCGCAACGCTTTCCGGTCGTTGTCGTGGGTGCCGGGCCCGCCGGGCTCACCGTCGGCAACATCCTGCGGGCCGCCGGCGTCGACTGCCTCGTGCTGGAGACGGAGACGCGTGAGTTCATCGAGCAGCGGCCGCGGGCGGGCCTCCTCGAGGAGTGGGCCGTGCGCGGGCTTCAGCGGCGTGGTCTCGCGGACACCTTGCTGCAGCGCGCGCAGCTGCACACCGAGTGCGAGTTCCGGTTCGGCGGTGAGCGCTTCCGTTTCTCGTACGTGGAGCTGACGGGGACGCATCACTTCGTCTACCCGCAGCCGTTGCTGGTGACGGACCTGGTGCGCGAGTACGCGGACGTGCGGAGCGGGCAGGTGCGGTTCGGCGTGCGGAACGTCCAGCTGCACGATCTGGACACCGACCGGCCCTCGGTGTCGTACGTCGGCGCGGAGACGGGCGAGCGGGAGGTCGTCGAGTGCGACTTCGTCGCGGGGTGCGACGGAGGGCGCGGGGCGACCCGTGGCGCCCTGCCCGAGCAGGCGCACATCTCCCGGCACGACTACGGCATCGGCTGGCTGGCGCTGCTCGCCGAGGCCCCTCCGTCCAACGACTGTGTCGTGTTCGGCATCCACCCGAACGGTTTCGCCGGGCACATGGCCCGCAGCCCCGAGGTGACCCGGTACTACCTGGAGTGCCCGCCCGGCGACGACCCGGAGAACTGGTCGCACGAACGCGTCTGGTCGCAGCTCCAGGAGCGGCTCGCGGCCACCGGCCTCGGCCCGCTCACCGAGGGGCGGCTGATCGAAAAGCGTGTCCTGGACATGCACAGCTACGTCGTCGAGCCCATGGTGTTCGGCCGGCTCTTCCTGGCGGGGGACGCCGCGCACCTGACCGCCCCCATCGCGGCGAAGGGGATGAACCTCGCCCTGCACGACGCGTTCCTCCTCGGCGACGCCCTCGCCGGGTACCTCACCAAGGGCGACGAGACCGGCCTGGACGGCTACTCGGAGGCGTGCCTGCGGCGGGTGTGGGACTACCAGGAGTTCTCGCAGTGGCTCTCCGAGGTCTACCACGGCACCTCCTCGGGCGACGCCTACCGCGCGGGCACAACCTTCGCCCGGCTCCGCCGCCTGTTCACCTCGCCCGCCGCCGGGGCGGCCTTCGCCGAGCAGTATCTGGGCACGGCCACGGCGTACTGACCCGGCTCGGCCGGGTGCGTCAGTCGTGCGGCGGCCGGTCGCTGAGCCGGTGGTCCGCCACGTTCAGCGCCTCGTCCACCAGGCGGCGCAGATGGCCGTCGGGCAGGGAGTAGACCACCCGGCGGCCCTCCTTGCGGGTGTTCACCAGGCCGGCCAGCCGGAGCCTGGCCAGGTGCTGGCTGACGGCCGGCCGGGCCGCCCCGCACGCCTCCGTGAGCGTCGTGACGTCGGCCTCTCCCGCGGCCAGCGCGTGCAGCAGGGTGAGCCGGGTCCGGTCGCCGAGCAGGGCGAGCAGTTCGGCGGCGAGTGCGAACTGTTCCTCGCCCGGGGTGCGCGGGTGCGCATCGTTCGCAGGTGATAGGTGCATGCGTGCGCTCATACGCACATAATGGCCTCGTGGGCCGTCGCGCGTCCACTCCTCACACCGGAAGGGGACCCACGTGAACGACCGACACCACCACGAGCACGAGCACGAGCACGACCGACACCACCATGGCCACGGGCACGATCACGGGCACGACCACGGCGCCCATCACCACCACCCGGCCTCCGGCCTGCGCCGCCGCCTCGCACACCTCCTCACTCCCCACTCCCACGAGAGTGCCGACAAGCTGGACTCCGCCCTGGAGTCGTCGGCACGCGGCATGCGGGCCCTGTGGATCTCCCTGGCGGTGCTGGGCGCGACGGCCCTGGCGCAGGCGTTCGTGGTGGCCGTCTCCGGTTCGGTCGCGCTGCTCGGCGACACGGTGCACAACACCGCGGACGCGCTGACCGCCGTACCGCTCGGAATCGCGTTCGTGCTGGGCCGGCGCGCGGCGACCCGTCGCTTCACCTACGGCTATGGCCGCGCCGAGGACCTCGCGGGCATCGTGATCGTGCTGACGATCGCCGCGTCGGCGGCCTTCGCGGGGTGGGTGGCCATGGACCGGCTGCTCGATCCGCGGCCCGTCGAGCACGTGTCGGCGGTCGCGGTGGCCGCGCTGGTCGGTTTCGCGGGCAACGAGTGGGTGGCCCGGTACCGGATCAGGGTCGGCCGTGACATCGGCTCGGCCGCGCTGGTGGCCGACGGGCTGCACGCCCGTACGGACGGATTCACGTCCCTGGCCGTGCTGCTGGGCGCGGGCGGCTCGGCCCTCGGCTGGCAACTGGCCGACCCCATTGTGGGGTTGGCGATCACGGCCGCGATCACGCTGGTGCTGCGGGACGCGGCGCGCGAGGTGTTCCGGCGGGTGATGGACGCCGTCGACCCGGCGCTCGTGGACCGGGCCGAGCAGGCCCTGCGGGAGGTCGAAGGGGTGCGGGAGGTGGGCGAGCTGCGGCTGCGCTGGATCGGGCACCGGCTGCGTGCCGAGGTGGCGGTCGTGGTGGACGGCGAGGCGACGGTACGCCAGGCGCACGGCATCGCCGTGGACGCCGAACACGCCCTGCTGCACGCCGTCCCGCGCCTCACCGCGGCCCTGGTGCACGCCGACCCGGCGCCGGTGCCGGGCGAGGCGGATCCGCACCACGCCCTCGCCCACCACGGGGCGGCCTGAGAGTCAGGCGACCCCCAGCCCCTCCAGCACCACCGCACCCGGCAGCTCCGCGAACGCCTTCCCCGGTACCAGCAGCTTGCCGCGCCGCCGCCCGCTGCCCACCAGGACGTACGGCAGGTCGACGACGGCGGAGTCCACCAGCACGGGCCAGTCGCCGGGCAGTCCGACCGGGGTGATGCCGCCGTACTCCATGCCGGTCTCCCCCGTCGCCGTGTCCATCGAGGCGAACGAGGCCTTGCGGGCGCCGAGTTGGCGGCGCACGACGCCGTTGACGTCGACCCGGGCGGTGGAGAGCACGACGCACGCGGCCAGGGTGCTCTCGCCGCCGCGTCTGCCGGCGACGACCACGCAGTTCGCCGACCTCTCCAGCAGCTCACGGCCGTAGTGCTCGACGAAGACGGCGGTGTCGGCCCACCGCGGGTCGGTGTCGACGTAGACGATCTGCTCGGCGGGGACGCTGCCGCTCCAGTGGCGTACGGCGTCGGCGACCGGGCGGGTCAGCTCGTCGAGGCAGTCCGGTGCGGGGACGGCGTGGTCGAAGTGTCCGATGGGTGCGTCCATGACCGCACGCTAACAAAGCCGCCCGGGCCGGCTCAGTGCACGGGCGGGACGGAGACGGCCATCAGCATCCGCATCGGAACGTCGCCCTGATTGCCGTACGTGTGCGGGGTGTTGGCCTCGAAAGAGGCGGTCGCGCCCGCCGGGACGCGGTACTCCACGCCGTCCACGGTGAGCGTCAGCTCGCCCTCGGTGACATGGACCAGTTCGGCGGTGCCGGTGGGATGCGGGTCCGAGGAGCTGTTCTCGCCCGGCATCAGCCGCCACTCCCACATCTCCAGCGGGCCGGGGGCCTCGGTGCCGGCGAGGAGGAGGTTGTAGCTGCCGGCGTCGGTGCGCCACAGCCGGACGGCCTGCTCGGCGGGGACGACCCGGACCTTCGGCCCCTGTTCGTAGTCGAGCAGGGTGGTGATGCTGATCCCCAGCGCGTCGCCGATCTTGACGACCGTGCCGAGGCTGGGGTTGGTGCGGGACTGCTCGATCTGGATGAGCATGCCGCGGCTGACTCCGGCCCGCGCGGCGAGCACGTCGAGGGTGAAGCCGCGCACCGCGCGCCAGTGCTTGACGTTGCGCGCCAGGGACTGGGTCAGCAGGTCGAGGTCCGACACATTCCGTCCAACATCTAGTCCAATATTCTGGATGACAGAGTTCATTTCACTGAACTACCGTGTGGGTGCACCCCATCGTTCACCGAACTGTACTGCGAGGCCACCGTGACAGCACTCTTCGCCCTGGCCACCAGCCTGCTGTGGGGCGTGGCCGACTTCGGCGGCGGACTGCTGACCCGGCGCACCCCGGCGCTGACGGTGGTGGTCGTCTCGCAGACCGTCGCGGCGGCCGTGCTCGGCGCCGTCGTCGTGGCGACCGGCGCCTGGAGCGAAGCCGGTCCGCGTCTGTGGTTCGCGGTCGCCGCCGGCGCGGTGGGCCCGGTCGCCCTCCTCTGCTTCTACAAGGCGCTCGCGCTCGGTCCGATGGGCGTCGTCTCCCCGCTCGCCACCCTGAGCGTGACCGTCCCCGTCGGCGTGGGCCTCTTCCTCGGCGAACGGCCGGGTGTCGTGCAGGTCGCGGGCATCGCGGTCGCCGTGGCCGGTGTCGTCCTCGCGGGCGGACCACAGCTGCGGGGCGCGCCCGTGCAGCGCCGGACCATCCTTCTGACCCTGGTCGCCGCTCTCGGTTTCGGCACGGTGTTCGCGCTGATCGCGGAGGCCTCGACGACCATGACCGGCCTGTTCCTCGCCCTGTTCGTGCAGCGCGTGACCAATGTGGCCGTGGGCGGCGCCGCCCTGTACGTCTCCGTGAAGCGTGGCGCCGACGCCCTCCCGGAGGGCGGCTTCCCCTGGGCCTCGCTGCCGGCGCTCGCCTTCGTCGGGCTCGCGGACGTCGCGGCGAACGGCACGTACTCCGTCGCCGCTCAGCACGGCCCGGTCACCGTCGCCGCCGTCCTCGCCTCGCTGTACCCGGTGGTGACCGCCCTGGCCGCGCGCGGCTTCCTCAGCGAACGACTGCGGGCGGTGCAGGCGGCGGGAGCGGGACTGGCCCTGGTGGGCACGCTGCTTCTGGCGACGGGCTGAGTCCTCGGTCAGTCCAGCTCGGCGAGCTTCGCCGCCGTCTCGTCGTCCAGGCCGGCCAGCCGGCGCAGCTGTTCCGGGGTGACTCCCTCGGGAATCGGCACCGGTGCCGGCGTCCTGAGCGGCGGCTGCCAGCCGTCGCCGGGCGTCCAGCGCCGTACGACCCGGGCGGGCGCCCCCGCCACCACGGCGTGGTCGGGTACCGCACCGCGGACCACCGCTCCGGCCGCGACGACCACGTTCCGCCCGATCCGCGCGCCGGGCAGGATCACCGCCCCCGTCCCGATCCAGCAGCCCGGCCCGATCTCCACCGGTTCCATCCGCGGCCACTGCTTGCCGATCGGCTCGTGCGGGTCGTCGTACGAGTGGTTCGTGGACGTGACGTAGACGTACGGCCCGAAGTAGCAGTCGCTGCCGATGGTGACCGTCGTGTCGGCGATGACATGGCTGCCCCGGCCGAGGACGACTCCGTCGCCGATGCGCAGGATCGGCTCCGGGCCGAGGTCGAGGTCGGGCATCAACCCGGCGGTCAGGGTGACCTGTTCGCCGACGATGCAGTGCGCCCCGAGGTGGATCCAGGGTTCGCCGAAGACGGTGCCGAGCGGGAAGGCCAGCCGGGTGCCCGTGCCGAGCGCGCCGAAGCGGAACCGTCCCGGGTGTTCGGCGGTGACGGAGCCGGTGCTCTGCACCCAGGCCCAGCCCGCGTGCACGGCCCGCTGCGCGAGGCCGCGCGACCATGATGAGAACGTGTTCCTGCGCTTCGGCACCCGCTTACCGTACTCAGCGTGATGTGGCCTCATGAGATCGAGGGGCTGTGATCTTCGCCCCACAGGTGGCGTACGGTGCCGGTGTTGTCGACGACGAGGAGAGTGCCATGGGGCAGAAGGCGTTGATCACGGGCATCGGCGGCAGGGAACCGGACATCCACGAGGAGGCGTTCGTGGCGCCCACCGCCTCGGTCATCGGGGACGTGACGCTGGAGGCCGGGGCGAGCGTCTGGTACGGCGCGGTGCTGCGCGGCGACGTCGAGCGGATCTCCGTCGGAGCGCAGAGCAATATCCAGGACAACTGCACGCTCCACGCCGACCCCGGCTTTCCCGTCACGATCGGCGAGCGGGTGTCCGTCGGTCACAACGCCGTCGTCCATGGGGCGAGCGTCTGGAACGACTGCCTGATCGGCATGGGGGCGACGATTCTCAACGGCGCGGTGATCGGGGCGGGTTCCCTGGTCGCCGCACAGGCGTTGGTGCCGCAGGGCATGCAGGTACCCCCCGGCTCACTCGTCGCGGGCGTCCCCGCGAAGGTGAGGCGGGAGCTGACGGAGGAGGAGCGCCAAGGGGTCACGCTGAACGGCACGATGTACGCGGACCTGGCGAAGGCGCACGGCGAAGTACATCAGGACTGAGTGTCAGTCGGCGGCCGGGACGGGTTCCGGCTCGGGCTCGGCCGCCTGCTTCTGCGCCGTCGCCTTCTTCGCCTTGCGCTTCAGCACCAGCATCGACGTGAGCCCCACCAGCACCGCCGCCACGAGCCCCAGCCACGAGAACCGCTTCAGCCACGACTCGGCGACGATCCCGACGTAGTAGATGACGGCCGTCGTGCCGCCCGCCCACAGGATCCCGCCGAGGACGTTGGCGATCAGGAACTTCCAGTACGGCATCCGCAGCACACCCGCGAGCGGTCCGGCGAAGATCCGCAGCAGGGCGACGAAGCGGCCGAAGAAGACGGCCCACATGCCCCACTTCTCGAAGGACCGCTCGGCCGTGGCGATGTGTCCCTCGCTGAAGTGTTTGGGGAACTTCCTGCCGAGCCAGGCCAGCAGCGGACGTCCGCCCTTGCGGCCGATGGCGTAGCCGATGGAGTCGCCGACGATCGCGCCGACGCTGGCGCAGACACCGAGGATCACCGGGTCGATGCCCGCGTGCTGCGAGGACATCAGGGCGGCCGACACCAGGATGATCTCGCCGGGCAGCGGGATGCCCAGGCTCTCCAGTCCGATGACGATTCCCACTAGGGCGTAGACGGCGACCGCGGGCACCGTGTCGAGCCAGTCCTGGACGTGCAACGCCGGTTCCTCCGATTCGCGTCCCTGCATTCCCGGCGTGCCCCGGTGAACCGGCGCACGGCGGGAAGCCTACCGGGTCACCGGGTCACCGGGACGCCTCGGCGCCCCACGGGTGTACGCCGCTCTCGCCCTGGGCGGCCGAACATGCCGAGCCGGACAAGATCCGAGCCCGTCCGACCCGCCCTCCTGCAGCCCTCCGACGGCCCGGCTAGCCGAGGACCGTGGCAACGGTCGTGACGGCGGTGTCGGCGACCGACTCCGCGGTGTCCCGCATGGTGCCCGGAAGGGTCGCCACCTTCGCCACGGGTGCGGCCGGCTCGCGGTCGGCGCCGGAGGCGCCGGTGCCGACCTGGGCCATCCGCCTTTCGTACTGCGGCGGCGCGAGCGGCTGGTCGCCCTGGGGAGCTTCGAGGTCCGGGTGCGGCGGATCGGTGTCGGGCGACGGAGCGGCGGCCGGCGGCGAGCCCGGTGTCCCAGGGCTGCCGTCCCGTGTCTCGCCCCGCGTCTCGCCCCGCTCCTTCGCTCCGGCGTCGTCACCGCTCGCGGGTTCCAGCACCCACCGCTGCTCCGCCGATCCGTCCCGCTCGGCGACGACCAGCGCCTTACCGGGTCCGGGCGCCACGAGCAGGCCTCCGCCCCGGCGCAGCAGCAGTTCCCCGCGGACGGTGAGGTCGTAGCGGACCTCACCGGCGTGCACCACACAGTCGGCCAGGACGACCGAGCCCTCGCCGGCGTCGGCGTCCAGGCAGAGGGTGGGAGCGAGGGCGCTGCGCAGCAGACCGTCGTCCTGGTACGACCACTGCTGGGACCCGGCTGCCGAGCACGCCGTCAGGACGGTCCCGGCGCCGTCCTCGGACCTGCCCCCGCGGACGTCGAGGCAGAGGCCGGCGACCACGTTGCGGAGCCTGCCGTGTCCGACCTCGACGCGGTTGCCCACGGATGCGGCGGACGGGGATCCGGCGGACGGGGACTCGTCGGCGCCCGGGGAGACGGTGTTGCCGCTGGCCGCGCCCCAGGTGGCGCGGGGTCCGGGGACGCCGCCCTCGTCGGACCAGCCCTTGGTGACCAGCACGGTCACGAGCAGGGCGAGGGACGTCAGACCGGCGCCCACGAGCATGGCCTTCGGATGCCTGCGCGGCGCGGCGAGGAGGCCGGCCTGAGCGGGACGGTGGCGGCCGCCTGGCCTGTGCCGCAGGGCGAGTCCCACGGCCGACGTGTCCTGGTCGTTGCCCCGGCCGGGCCGCGAGTCGAGATAGCGGCGGGCGCGCCAGCCGAGGACCGTCTCGGCCAGCAGGTCTTCCAGTCCGCCGTCGAAATGACTGAGCTGCTCGGCCGCGTGCCGGCAGTACCGGCACGCCATCAGATGCTGTTGGACATCGGGCAGCAGGCCTGCGCCCCGGCGAATGGGGACGTCGAGGAGGCGGTTGTAGAAGCGGCATTCCGTGGTGGGCGCCAGTTCCCGGTGGGCCCGTACACAACCGACCCGGAATTGCTCGCGTGCCTGCTCCAGGGCGGCCGACGCCCGGGCCGTGTCCACCCCCAGCAGACCGGCCGGTACGGAAATGGGCTCGGCCTCGACCTCCGTGTGCCACAGCAGGCATTGGGAGGCTCCCGGAAGAGCCTGGAATGCCCGCTCGGCGAGCTGTCGTCTTTCGGGGGTGACCGACCTCGCCGCGCGCAGACCACGGCCGCCGGTCGGTTTGCGGAGTTCCGGCAGTACGGCGGAAATGCCGTCGTCCGCGGCCCACTCCTTGACGGTCTCCCGAACCGCCCGCAGGAGTCGGGGCCGTACCGCACCGCCGCCCGTCGGTCCCAGCACCCGGTGGAACGCGGCGGCGGCCGCCATGGACGCCGAACCCGCCGAGGAGACAAGGCAGATGGCCGCGTAGTCGTAGGTCGCCCGCCAGTGCCGGGCCATCAGGAGCGCGACGGCGTGGGCGTCCGTGCCGGCCGCGTCGAGCCGGGCCATGAGGTCACGGTCGGATTCCGCGGGGCTCGATCCGGGCCGTGGCGCGTACGGGGGACGTGGGGGGTAGGGGGATTGCACTGGACCAATTCCTTCCAAGCCGCAGGACGGCATGCGAAATGCGCGTCCGTAGGAAAGCAGGTGCCTGATTGGTGCATACCTATGCCGCGTCAGGTGCGGGGCGTTATGGGGAGTCGTAATGAGCGGTCGGTCAGGGGGGGCGCTCACTTTCGCACAAAGAGATCACAGGAAACAAGAAGTTGGAGTGACACAGGTTCAAAAAGCGGCAACTTCAGAAAAGTTACCGACGGTATCCGCACCCGCATTCGAAAAACACCGGAGCCGAGCCGTCAAGTTGTGTGCCCTCAAGGCCCGTTGACACACGCAATCTCCAAGTTCCCGTCCCGCTCACACAGCGGACTGAGAGGTTTCTCCCGGCGTGCTCTCATCCCCGTACGCCAGCATGAGCCGCATGATCGTCCCCCACACGACAGCCGCCCCCGCCCCTGCCCGCGCCGTCCGCAAGGCGGTCGTCCCGGCGGCCGGCCTCGGTACACGGTTCCTGCCCGCGACGAAGGCGACGCCGAAGGAGATGCTGCCGGTCGTCGACAAGCCGGCCATCCAGTACGTCGTCGAGGAGGCCGCCGCGGCCGGGCTCGACGACGTCCTGATGGTCACGGGCCGGCACAAGCGGGCCATCGAGGACCACTTCGACAACGCCTTCGAGCTGGAGCAGGCGCTCGCCGCCAAGGGTGACGCGGTACGGCTGGACGCCGTGCGCGACCCGGCCCGCCTGGCCGCCATCCACCACATCCGCCAGGGCGAGCCTCTCGGCCTCGGCCACGCGGTGCTCTGCGCCCGCCGTCACGTCGGCGACCAGCCGTTCGCCGTGCTGCTCGGCGACGACCTCATCGACCCGCGCGAGACCCTGCTCAGCCGGATGCTCGACGTCCAGGGCCGGTACGCCGGGAGCGTGGTCGCCCTCATGGAGGTGCCCCGCGAACAGATCCGGCTCTACGGCTGCGCGGCCGTCGAGCCGACCGGCGAGGACGACGTCGTCCGCGTCACCGGCCTGGTCGAGAAGCCGTCGCCGCGGGACGCGCCCAGCGCGTACGCCGTCATCGGCCGCTACGTCCTCGACCCCGCCGTGTTCGACACCCTGGAGCGCACCCCGCCCGGGCGCGGCGGCGAGATCCAGCTGACCGACGCCCTCCAGGACCTCGCCGCGGGCGGCACCGTGCACGGAGTCGTCTTCGACGGGCTGCGCTACGACACCGGCGACAAGGCCGACTATCTGCGCACGGTGGTCCGGCTGGCCTGCGACCGGCCCGACCTCGGGCCCGAATTCACGGCCTGGCTCAAGGAGTTCGTCGCGGGGCTGGAGGGTGGAGCGGCGACCGGGCGCGAGCGGTTCGCGGCCTGATTCCGGGCGGAAGAGCGCCGACCGGGCCGTACGGGGCGGAAGAGCGCCAGTCGGGCCGTACGGGAAGGGGCGCCGGTCGAGCCGTGGGCGAAGGGGCGCCGGTCGAGCCGCACGCCCCGACCGGCACCCCTCCGCAAGCCGTCGCTCAGCCGTTGGGCCGCAGCGTCCAGATGACGGTCATCTCGGTGGTCACCGCTCCGTCCGCGCGCCGGATGGCGACGGTCACCGGGAACTCGGGGCGCTTGCCCTCGTCGAGTTCGGCGACGACGTCGGCGGCGGGACGGCCGAGCGTGGCGGTGGCGGTGACGGGGCCCAGGGCGATCTTCTTGAACGCGATCTCGGCGGTGACCGGAAGCGGCACGGCGCGGGAGAGCTGGTCCCCGAAGGCGGCCAGGACGATCGCACCGCTGGCCGACTCCCCCAGCGTGAACATCGCGCCGGCGTGCGGTCCGCCGACATGGTTGCGGTACTCGCTCTGGTCCGGAAGGGCCAGGACGGCCTTCTCCGGAGTGGTCTCCAGGTACTCCAGGTTCAGCGTGCGAACCATCGGCACCGTGGCGGCGAGCAATTCGCCGATGGACAACTGATCTGCGTTCATGCCGACATGTTACCCATGAGTAGCCTCGCGGGGCCAGAGCGGCGGAATGATCGCCGTATCGTTACGGCCCATGTGGCCAGGAGAGCAGCCGCCGGGGGGCGGACAGAATCCGCAGCAGCGCCCGGCTGACGGAAACCCCTACCAGCAGCCCGGATACCAGCAGGCGGACCCGTACGCCCCGCAACAGCCGGCCCCGTGGGAGGCGCCCACCGCACCGGGCAGCGTCGCGGTTCCCGGGCCGCCGGGCGACGGCCGTCGCACGAAGGCGGTCGCGATCACCGTCGCGGCAGCCGTGGTCGTGGCCTGCGCCGTGACCGGGGCCGTACTGCTGGGCGGCGGCACGGACGACGAGGCCGGCCCCGGTCCGACGACTTCGCCGGCCTCGGCGTCGCCCTCCGCGAAACCCTCCACATCGGAGAATCCCCGCACTTCAGACGCCATGGTGCCCACCGTGGCCGGCTGGAAGGTCGTGGTGAACCCCGACCTGGGCGTCGCCTTCGACGTACCGTCCGAATGGGCGCTGCGCTCGACGAGTTGGGTGTCGTGGGTCTCGGAGGACGACGACCCTCAGGACAAGCCCCTGGTCGCCATGAAGGCCCCCGCGCTCCTCAAGGAGAAGTGGTGCGGGTCGGACGACGACAAGGACGGCGAGAGGGACTACTCGGCGCTGGCGAGCGTCGGCACCCGGGGCAACAACGGGGCCAGGAGCACCGAGGCGGCGGCCCGCGCCGACTCCTCGGCCTGGGTCTACGGCGGCTACACCCAGCCGGACCGGAAGAAGGTCACGACCGGCCCGGCCACCTCCTTCACCACGGCCTCGGGCCTCACCGGCAGTACCGCCACGTCGACGTCTTCCGGAGTCGTCAGGAAGAACAAGTGCGACACCGACGGCAAGGCGACGACCTTCGCCTTCAAGGACGCCGACGGCGACTTCGCGTCCTGGTCGTTCGTCGGCGCCGCGGGCGTCGGTGACGAGGTGCCGGCCGCCACGGTGGAGAAGATCATGAAGACCGTACGGCTCTACACGTCCGGGGACGCGCGCTGATTTGCTACGTCCCTGACAAGGACCGGTGACCAAAACGTGTCCCGGGCGGGGCTAGGGTGGCTGCCCATGTGGCCAGGACAGCAGCCGCCCGGGGGCGAGCAGAACCCGCAGCAGCAGAACAACCCGTACCAGCAGCCGGGGTACCAGCAGCCGAATCCGTATCAGCAGTCCGGCTTCCAGCAGCCCGACCCCTATGCGCAGCAGCCGCAGTGGGGCGCTCCGGCACCGGCGGGCGCGCCCGCGCCGCCACCGCCCGGCGGTGGCGGCGGCCGGACGAAGGTCGTCGCGATCGTGGCGGCGCTGGCCGTGGTCGTGGCCGCCGGGGTGACCGGATTCCTGGTCCTGGGCGGCGACAAGGACGACGAGGCGGACGGCGGCAAGGACGCCAAGCCGTCCGCGAGCACGTCCACCGAGCCGAGCGCGTCGCCCTCCGAGGACGACCCGCGCGGCGGTGACGCCGAGCAGGCGACCATCGAGGGCTGGAAGATCGTCGTCAACCCCAAGTGGGGAACGGCCTTCGACGTGCCGGCGGACTGGGAGGTGCAGTCCCCGACGTCGGCCGTCGCCTTCGAGGAGGAGAACTCGGACGACATCAAGCCGATCATCACGATGTCGGCGCCGGCGATCCTCAAGTCCAACTGGTGCGAGTCCGACGACGACAAGGACGGCCGCTCCGACACCATGTCCCTGGCCGCGACCGGCACCAAGGGTGCCAACGGCGCCAAGAACACCGACGAGATCGCGATCAACACCCCGGCCTGGTGGGTCTACGGCGGCTACACGCAGCCCGACAAGAAGAGCATCACGCTCGACAAGAAGGCCACGCCCTACACCACCACGTCCGGCATCAAGGGCAGTTACGCCTGGGCGTCGTCGAAGGACACGCCCGCGAAGGGCAAGTGCGTGACCGACGGCAAGGCGATCACCTTCGGTTTCAAGAACTCGGCCGGTGACTTCGTGTCGTGGAACTTCTACGGGGCCAAGGGCGTCAAGGAGGAGGTCTCCAAGGAGACCATCATGAAGATCCTCAGCACCGTGCGGGTGCACGGGGAACCGACAGGCTGAGGACGGACTGTCGGTCCTGGCCGGCCGGGCCGGGACCGGCAGAGCGGGGCAACCGCCGTGCTGTGCGCCGACGACGGGTCAGCCGATGCCGAAGGCCCCGCCGGGAGGCACGGGGGACGGTACGGCGTCCTCGTCCCGCACCGGTTTCGCGCCGCCGGTGAACTTCCGCAGGGCGGGCCCGTGTTCGACGCGGGCCGGGAAGGCGTCGGAGGCCGTGCGACGGGCCAGGGCGGACGTGTCGAGCGGGAGGTGGGCGGCGACGAGTACCGCGTTGCCGAAGCGGCGACCTCGCAGCACGGCCGGCTCGGCGATCACCATCAGCTCCTCGAACACCGCGGCGAAGGTGGCGAGTTGGGAGCGGAGGAAGTCGAAGGGCGCGGCGTCGGCCAGGTTTGCCAGGTAGACGCCGTCACCGCGCAGCACCCGGGCGGTCTCGCGGGCGTAGGTGACGGACGTCAGGTGCGCGGGCACCCTGGAGCCGCCGAAGACGTCGGCGACGAGGACGTCCGCGGATTCCTCGGGGGCTGATTCCAGCCACGCGCGGGCATCGGCGGCGTGCAGCGCGATCCCCGCGCCCTCGGACAGCGGCAGGTACTCACCGACGAGTTCCAGCAGGCCCCGGTCCGCCTCCACGACGTCCTGTCGCGAGCCGGGCCGGGTCGCCGCCAGATACCGGGGCAGGGTGAGCGCGCCCCCGCCGAGGTGCAGCACGTCCAGCGGACGCCCCGCCTCCGCGACGATGTCCAGAACATGCCCGAGCCGCCGCGCGTACTCGAACTCCAGATGCTCCGGCTCGTCCAGATCGACGTACGACTGCGGCGCCCCGTCGACCGTCAGCAGCCACGCCCGCTCCCGGTCGACGTCGGGCATCAGCTTGGCGGTCCCGTGGTCGACGTCTCGGGTGACGGGTATGGGCTCGTTCACCTTCACATTGTGCCTGTGCCGCGGCGCGCCCCTCAGGCGTGCGAGGGGGACTGCGCGACCGTGCCACGACGGCCCCGCGGTCCCCCACACACCAGCCGTCCTCAGACGACGGCAGTCACCGTCCCCGCCCCGACGGTCCTGCCACCCTCACGGATGGCGAATCCGAGCCCCGGCTCCAACGGCACCTCGCGCCCGAGTTCGACGGTCATCGTCACCGTCTCCCCGGGCCGCGCGACAGCGGCCTCCCCCAGGTCCACGTCCCCGACCACGTCCGCCGTCCGGATGTAGAACTGCGGCCGGTAGCCGGTGGAGACCGGGGTCGTGCGCCCGCCGTCCCGGCCGGACAGCAGATACACCCGCGCCGTGAAGCGCCGCCGGGCCGGCACGCTCCCGGGCGCGGCCACCACATGCCCCCGCCGCACCGCGTCGCGCGGCACGCCACGCAACAGCAACGCGACGTTGTCCCCGGCCTGGGCCTCCTCCATGGGCTTGCCGAACGTCTCCAAGCCGGTCACCACACTCTCCACTCCGGCGCCGAATACCTCGACCCGGTCGCCCAGGCGGAGCGTCCCCCGCTCGACCGCGCCCGTGACGACCGTGCCCCGGCCGGTGATCGTGAGCACGTTCTCCACCGGCATCAGAAACGGGGCGTCCAGATACCGCTCGGGCATCGGTACGTACGTGTCCACCGCGTCGAGCAGCGCCTCGACGGACGCGGTCCAGCGCGGGTCCCCTTCGAGGGCCTTGAGCCCGGAGACACGTACGACGGGTACGGAGTCACCGCCGTAGCCGTGCGCGGTGAGCAGGTCGCGGACCTCCAGTTCGACGAGGTCGGTGAGCTCCTCGTCGGCCATGTCGGCCTTGTTCAGCGCCACGATCACGTGGTCCACGCCCACCTGCCGGGCGAGCAGCACGTGCTCGGCGGTCTGCGGCATGATCCCGTCGAGCGCGGACACGACGAGGATGGCCCCGTCGAGCTGCGCGGCGCCGGTGACCATGTTCTTGACGTAGTCGGCGTGGCCCGGCATGTCCACGTGCGCGTAGTGCCGGGTGTCGGTCTCGTACTCGACGTGCGCGATGTTGATGGTGATGCCCCGCGCCGCCTCCTCCGGCGCCCGGTCGATGCGGTCGAACGGCACGAACGTGCCGGACCCGCGCTCGGCCAGCACCTTGGTGATGGCGGCGGTCAGGGTGGTCTTGCCGTGGTCGACGTGGCCCATCGTGCCGATGTTCAGATGCGGTTTGGTGCGCACGTACGCCGTCTTGGGCATGGCGATACCTCGAAGCCTCTTGGTGGAACTCGTGGAATGCGGGGACCCCGAGGACTCGCCGACCCTCCCCCTGCGGGGTCCGCCGGACGATCCGGAGAGGGTCAGCTTCGGGCGCCGTCGACGGCGGTGAGGAAGACGAGAGCGGCAGCCTTCGGGGCATCCGCGACCGCGGATGCTGCGAGGAGGAAGGCGAACCGGTACATGACGCAGATCATGGCCGACGCGTTGTCCCACGTCGAATGGTTTTCGGCGGTGCCGGACCGCACAACGGACGCCCTCCATACGGCGATCACACATACTCGTCGGTTAGTGTCGCCGAATGCTCGATGCCACCAACCGCTCTGGGGGCACCGCCACGGCCACTCCCCGGGCCGCCGCCACGGAGTTCGCCGTCGCCGTCCCCGCTCCGGAGCTCGCCGTAGCCGCTCCGGTGGGCCTCGCCGCGCGCTGCTCGAGAGTGCTGTTCTCTCCGTGGTCGCGCCTGTCCCTGCTCATCGCCCTGCTCGCGAGTGCCGCGGCGACGGTGCTGCTCTTCGAACCGCAGCGACTGCTGGCGGACGGTTGGCCACCGCAGCTCGGCGGAGCCGCGGCGGCGCTGGTGTTCGCGGCGGCGTACGGCCTGTGCACGGTCGCCTTCGTGCCCCGCCCGCTGCTGAACCTCGGGGCCGGCGCGCTGTTCGGCTCCCAGCTGGGTGTCGGCTCGGCCATCGCGGGCACGGTGCTCGGTGCCGGGCTCGCCTTCGGTCTCGGCCGGGTGCTCGGGCAGGACGCGCTGCGCCCGCTGCTGCGCGGCCGGTGGCTGAAGGCCGCGGACGGGCAGCTCAGCCGGCACGGCTTCCGTTCGATGCTGGTGGCGCGGCTGTTCCCCGGAGTGCCGTTCTGGGCCGCGAACTACTGCGCCGCCGTCTCCCGCATGGGCTACGTGCCCTTCCTCGTGGCGACGGCGCTCGGTTCCATCCCGAACACCGCCGCGTACGTGGTCGCGGGTGACCGCGCCTCGGCGCCGACCTCACCGGCCTTTCTGATCGCGATGGCCTGCATCGCGCTGCCGGCGCTGGTGGGCGCGGTGGTGGCCTGGCGCAAGCGGCACCAGTTGCGCGGGGCGCGGTAGCCGGTTACACGGACTCCAGGACCATCGCGTTGGCGAGCCCGCCCGCCTCGCACATCGTCTGCAGGGCGTAGCGGGCACCGCGCTCGCGCATCGCGTGCACGAGGGTGGTCGTCAGCCGGGTGCCGCTCGCTCCGAGCGGGTGGCCGAGGGCGATCGCGCCGCCGTGCACGTTGACCCTGGCGAGATCGGCGCCGGTTTCCTGCTGCCAGGCCAGGACCACGCTGGAGAAGGCCTCGTTGACCTCGAACAGGTCGATGTCGCCGAGCGACAGGCCCGCCCTGCGCAGGACCTTCTCCGTCGCCGGGATGACGCCGGTGAGCATCAGGACCGGGTCGGAGCCGGTGACCGCGAAGCTGTGCAGCCGGGCGAGGGGGCGCAGGCCGAGGCGGGCCGCGGTCTCGCCGGACGTGATGAGCACGGCGGACGCCCCGTCGTTGATCGGGCTGGCGTTGCCCGCGGTGACGTTCCACTCGATCTGCGGGAAGCGCTCGGCGAAGTCGGGGTCGAAGTAGGCGGGCTTCAGACCGGCCAGGATGTCGGCGGTGCTGCCCGGTCGTACGCACTCGTCACGGGTGACGCCCTCCAGGGGCGCGACCTCCGCGTCGAACAGGCCCGCGTCCCAGGCCGCGGCGGCCTTGTGGTGCGAGGAGAGTGCGAAGGCGTCCATCCGCTCACGCGCGATCGACCACTTGGCGGCGATGAGCTCGGCGCTGATGCCCTGCGGGACGAGGCCCTCCGGGAAGCGCTCGGCGACTCCGGGGCCGAAGGGGTCCTTGCCGGCCGGCACGTTCGACCACATGGGCACACGGCTCATGGACTCCACCCCGCAGGCGACGACGAGGTCGTACGCGCCGGAGATGACGCCCTGGGCCGCGAAGTGCACGGCCTGCTGGGAGGAGCCGCACTGACGGTCCACGGTGGTCGCGGGGACGGTCTCCGGGAAGCCCGCCGACAGCACGGCGTAGCGGGTGGTGTTCATGGCCTGTTCGCCGACCTGGTCGACGGTGCCGCCGATGACGTCGTCGATCAGCGCGGGGTCGACGCCGGAGCGCTCGACCAGGGTGCGCAGGGTGTGGGCGAGGAGTTCGACGGGGTGGACGTGCGCGAGGGCGCCGTTCGGCTTGCCCTTGCCCACGGGAGTGCGTACGGCTTCGACGATCACTGCGTCGCGCATGGTGCGGCCTCCAGGATGACTGCCCGGGCTGTCGGCGGCTACCGGCCGACTACCGGTGAGTAGGAAATCCGAACTCACCATAGCCTCGTAGGTTGGAAATTCAAACCCTCCCCTAGACTGACTTTCATGGCCGCCACCAAGGACCCGCGCCCCTGCTCCATCGCCGACGCCCTCGCACTCGTCGGCGAGAAGTACTCGCTGCTGGTCCTGCGGGAGGTGTGCCTCGGCAACAGCCGCTTCGACCAGCTGGTGCGCAACATCGGCGCCCCCCGCGACATCCTCGCCACCCGGCTGCGCCGACTCGTGGACGCCGGGATCCTGACGAAGAAGGCGTACAGCGAACGGCCACAGCGCTTCGAGTACCGGCCGACGCAGGCCGGACTCGAACTGGAGCCGGTCCTCATGACCTTGATGGCGTGGGGCGACCGCCACCTGCGCGACGGCGACGACCGCCCGATGGTGATCCAGCACTCCTGCGGCCAGGAACTCAGCCCGGTCGTCACCTGCCGGGCCTGCGGCGACCCGCTCCACCACGAGGACCTGACGGCCCGCCCCCAGACCGAGGGATGGACGGTGGCCGGGCCGACAGCCGCCTAGTCCGCGCTGCCGGTTCCAAACCCCTGTGCCAATGCCGTCACTTCAGGACGCTACGCTGCCCCTCGACACTCCGATCACCGCATCCGGTGGTCCGGTGCGCCCGCCGCTCCTCACCACGATCAGCGCTTGGACTCCGTAACTTCATGTCTTGGTTTGAATCCCTCATCCTCGGACTCGTCCAGGGGCTGACCGAGTTCCTCCCCGTCTCCTCCAGCGCGCACCTGCGCCTGACGGCGGCCTTCTCGGGCTGGGAGGACCCGGGCGCGGCCTTCACGGCGATCACCCAGATCGGCACCGAGGCCGCCGTCCTGATCTACTTCCGCAAGGACATCGGGCGGATCATCTCGGCCTGGACCCGTTCGCTCACGAACAAGGAGATGCGCGCCGACCACGACGCGCAGATGGGCTGGCTGGTCATCATCGGGTCGATCCCGATCGGTGTGCTGGGCGTGACGCTCAAGGACCAGATCGAGGGCCCGTTCCGTGACCTGCGGATCACCGCGACGATGCTGATCGTGGTCGGCGTGATCATCGGTGTCGCCGACCGGCTGGCGGCTCGCGACGAGAGCGGCGGCCGGCACCGCGCGGCCAAGCAGCGCAAGACCCTTGAGGACCTGAGCGTCAAGGACGGCCTGATCTACGGCCTGTGCCAGGCCTGCGCCCTCATCCCGGGCGTCTCCCGTTCCGGCGCCACCATCAGCGGCGGCCTCTTCATGGGCTACCAGCGCGAGGCCGCGGCCCGCTACTCCTTCCTCCTCGCCATCCCCGCGGTGCTCGCCTCCGGTCTGTTCGAGCTCAAGGACGCGATGGAGAGCGACCACGTCTCCTGGGGCCCGACGATCTTCGCAACGGTGATCGCGTTCGCGGTCGGATACGCCGTCATCGCCTGGTTCATGAAGTTCATTTCCACGAAGAGCTTCATGCCGTTCGTCTGGTACCGCATCGCCCTCGGTGTGGTGGTGATTGTGCTGGTCAGCATGGGTGTGCTCAGCCCGCACGCGGGCGAATCCGGCGGCTGAACCAGGGCCGCACAGGCAGCGCTATCTTGCATTTCCTAGCGCCTGATTGCAGCACCACGCCATGATCATCTCCCACTTGTCTCCCACTCATCTCCCACCGGGGAGGCGGGATACGCCCCACTAGGGCGTGTGCGTCCGCAACGTAGGGGATGACGCGGAAGGGCCCGCACTCCGTGCGGGCCCTTCCGTATAGAGGGTGGAACGGGTCATCTGAGGTTCATGTCCGGCCTAGGCCGCGGCCCTCTCCATGAGGAAACGCAGCCGTTCGTCCACCGTGTCCCAGGCATCGCCGGTGAGGGCGTCCAGCGCGGCGGCCGTGAGGGTGAGCCGGCCGAGGCGTGCCTCCACGTCTTTCACACGTTGCCGTACGGGCCGGTCAAGGCGCTCATGCAGACCGACCCTCGGGCCGGTCACCGTCGCGGCCTCCAGCTCCAATAGCGAGCGGCGAGCAGTGCCTCGCGGGCTGCACAACGCCGCATCCAGGACCCTGCGGGCGGCGCCGGCCTGGATGACCATCATGCTGACGTTGTGGGTGACGCCGCGCCGACGAACGCCAGGCACGGATGGTCGAGTTGGAGGGACGGAGGGCGGAGGAACTGCGCCGCGCCGCCGAGCAGGAGCGGGCCCGGATCGCCCGCGAACAGCCGCCAGATACGTATCCCGGACGCCACCGCGGCCAAGGGAACCAGGATGAGGAACGGCACGTACTCGGTCGGGACGTCGGGCAGTTCCGGATTGCGGGCCAGGAGACTGATCACGAGCAGGACCGCCGGGACGCTCGCCAGGGTCGGCACCGGGTACGGGCTGTGCACGACGGCGCTGTAGGTGGCAATCACGAACATGTAGAAGATGCTTCGCGCCAGGCTGTCCGGGGCCATGAGCGAAGCGGCCACGACGCCCCACAGAACGGTCAGCGGGAAGCGCCGGCGCAGAGCCAGCGGCACGGTGGCCACGAGCATCGGCCCGACCGCGCCGAACCACGTGCTCGCTCCCTCCGGGCGCACCCGCAACATCCCCACTCGGCAAGCCACGCGTCCACCTCGTCCGCGCCGAGCACGCCCGGCTCCAGCGGAACCCCTAGAACCGTCCAAGTGTCGCTGGCGAACCAGTCGGGCGCCGGGAACGGCTCGGCCACGGAAATGTCCGGATCCCCGACGCGAAACCGGTAATGCCCGCAGTGAACTCCCAGATGCGGGGAGAGGGACTGGAGGGTCATCAGGCCGATCCCGAACCTGCCGGTGGATTCCGCCTGCTCTGCCTTGCTTGTCAGCCAGGGCATCGTCAGGGCCAGAACGTCCGGCAACCATACGGGGCTGCCGTTGTGGGCGACGAGGAGTTCCTGTCCCCTCGTCAGAATGCGTACGTCCGTGGCGCCGAGGTCCTCGGCATTCTGCACGATCTTCGAGAGTCCCTGGAGACGGTCGCTCGACAGATTGCCGGCGTGATCTCGGGTACGTCTCAGCGCGTGCCGTACTTGACCGTCCAGTCGCGCGAACCGGCTACCGAGTCGCTCGACCGCCGCCTCAGTCGCCGCCTCACCCTCCGGCTCCGGTACGACGGCTCCTTCTGGGATGCCCTCCATGGAGAAGAGCGCATCGGCGGACGCAATTCCCCTCTTCCGCGGCCCTTCGACGCACCGCTTCCCCGTGCTCATCCCTGTCCCCGCTTACCTCGGCGCTCCCCCACGACACAGGGTGCTGAGCCCAGCGCAATCAGCGCATGCCAACGCAAGGACCTGCCGCCGTACGATCCGAGCCCAAAGAGCATCCCCGGCACGCTGTTCGACGGGTTGAGCCCGGCAAGCCACCTACACCATTGGCTGACCTCAGCAGGACCAGGTTCGGGTGGTGGAACCCGAACGGGCGATGGGAAGCGCTCCGAGGCTATTCATCGGCCCTACCTTGGTGGTCTGCCCGCAGCTCGTCGAGGTGGAGCCGAAGCTCGTGAAGTACACGCTGACTGAACAGCAGGCGCCATGCTCCGCCAGATCGGTGCAGCGTCCAGTGCCGTGCCCATCGCTCCCAAGAGTTCGAACACGGCTTGGGCCCTTGAGCAGCGTGGGCTGATCAAGCGGAGCTGGCGCGGTAGCGGGCACGTCGCCGTGGTGACGTCGGACGGCCGCTACTTCCTCAAACATGGCAAGCATCCCAAGGAGGTCCGAGCCGAGAAGGAGCGCTTGGCCGGTGATGCCGAACAGGCCGAGCGCGCTCCTACCGACGGAGCCGAGCTGATCGCTCGACTGCAGTCCGCGACTATCTGGAAGCTCACCGTCCCTGATCCGGGCCCGCGGACCCGGGGGCGGTGGCGGGCGGCCTTCTACGACGCGCTCCATCACGATCACGTGCCAGGAGAGCTCAAGCTGCGCTGGACCGGACGGCAGCGTGGCGACTGCGTCTTCACGTTGGTCGACGAGGAAGCCGAGAGAGCTGCGCAACCGCCGCCGGTACCGACCATCGACGTCCCCGACGTGCTGGGCCGTCCCCATCAGCTCGTCCGTGCCACGTGCAAGGCCCTCGGCAGGTCCAAGACCGTAGTCGACACCCGCGGGACGCCCGAGGTCATCCCTCTGCATGTGTCGCGGGAGCAGGCCGACCGTGCCCTGCGGATCATGCACGCGCTCCTTACCGAGGCGGAAAGCCGCGGCTACCAGGTGGAGACCCGGACCGATCTCCATCGCGGCCAAGCCGAACACCAGATGGTCATCGTCATCCGCGGACACGCGCTCCCGCTCGCGATCACAGAGCAGACGACCAAGGTGCCACACGAGCCGACCGCTCAGGAGATCCGCCAACAGCTACGCAATCCTTGGACGCGTATCCCCAAGTACGACCACGAGTTCAACGGACGCCTCGAACTCGGTGCGCCCGCCAAAAGCTGGTACCAGCATTCGTACACCCACAGGGACAGCGCACGGTGGACGCTGGAGTACCGCCTGGGGCACCTTCTGCACGATCTCGAACAACGTGCCGAGGCGGCCGAACGACAGCTGCGGGAAGAGGAACTCCGCAAGGCCGAGCAGCGACGCCGCTGGTACGCGGCCGTTGCGCAGGCACGGGTGCGACAAGTTGAGCGGCATCGAGCGAATGTCCTGGTCGAGCAGATGGAGGCACGGCGTCGGGCCGACGAGATCCGCGCCTTCTGCCGCGCGGCCCGCACGAGAGCCGACGGCGCATCCGCTGCGGCGGAGGAGCTGGAGTGGCTGCAGTGGGCTGAGGCGTACGCAGACCGGATTGATCCACTGTGCGCGCCGCTGGGAACTCCGCCGGATCCCCCGGCCAGCCGTGAGGCTCTGCGCGGACTCCTTCAGGGCGATCTCTACACCCATCCCTGGCCGTTCGACAGCAAGGGGCGCTGGGCGCCGCCCGAAGAGGATGTCGCACGCCCCCCCCTGATCAGGTAAGCGCCTCCGCCCTGTCTGTGAAGGGACAGGGCGGAGGATCGTTCATGCGGCGATGGTGAGCGGAACGTCCAAGCGCTCCCCGGCACCAATAACGGCCTTGTGCGCGTCCGGTTGAAAGTGAGCGTAGCGCTGGGTGCTCTCGGAGCTCTCGTGGCCCAGGAGGTGCTGGACCTCGTAGAGCGAGACACCCTTCTGGACCAGCCACGAGACGCAGGTGTCGCGCATGGAGTGCGGCGGGTAGTGCGGGAGGTCGGGTGCGCGGTCGCGCCCAGGATCCGGATCCGGCGGCTCGCGTGCTCGATCGCAGCGAACACGTACAAGCGGACCCCGGACAGAGTAACGGCCTCCAAGATTTCCCAGACCGCAGATGCTGCCACCTTCACCCCCGAGTACGAGCAGCTCACCGTGCAGGCGCCGATAGCCCCACCTTGGATTTTCCCTGGCCAGGCGCAGCACCAGCGCCCGAATCGAGCGCACGGTGCCGGGCCGGCCTCCGCGCTTCGGCCGGGACTGGGAAGCGTGTCGGCGGGCGATGACGTTGCGGTGCCAGCGCAGTACCGTGTCCGGCCGCACCAACAGCCGCATCCGGCGCAGCACTTCCCGTGGCAGGCCATGCAGGAGCGACGCCAAAAACGCCCGGTCGCTCGCGTGGAACCGGACCTGCTGCCCGTTCAGCTGCCGTTCCAGAACGCCGATCTGGTGGCGCAGTGCGAGGATCTCGGCATCTTTCTCCCGGTCGCCCATCGGCAGCAGTCGCAGCATCGCGAACGCGTTCGTCACACCCAGGTACGCCAGTCTCAGCAGCACCATCGATCATCATGCGGCGCCAACCGGTGCCGCGCGATACCGGCGACTCGATCGGCCTCGGCCAACGCCCAAACCCGATCCCACCTGCGTGGACGAGGTATTCGGCAAGGGCACCGCTCGCAGTGCCGTACAGGCGCAGGTTCATACGTTCTCCACAGTGGATAGCGCGGTCTGGTCGGCCGGGCCCGGGGTCCCGGCACGGAGGCCGCGGCGAGGAAGGCGCTGAAGGCCCAGGGTCGTGAGGAGAACGAGCGGAACCGGCTGGCCAAGGAAGCGCGCCGAGGTGACTCATCGGTACACGAACGAGACTCGACGGGGACACCGATAAGACGCCGACTGATGCCGGTGCACCTCTTGGGTTCTGCGCACGTCCTCACGGTGTCTCACGCACGCCCCGACAGTGCAGCACTGGCGTCGCACGCAGAGCCTTCGGAGGACTCACCTGTGCAGGGATGTCGGGTGGCGTCTCCCAGGAGACACGGCTGGCACCACAGGGACGCCGTTCGTACTTCGCTGCGGCTCTTCTGGAAGGCCCGGTTGGCGCTTCCGCCACCTGCTGGGCTTGGAGATTCCGGCCGCATTGCGGCGTTGATCGCGGGCCAAACGCCTCCACCCGCCGCTTCAGCGGCGTGGCCGTCAGCGCGCTACTGGTAGACGGTGGTGATCGGCGTGGAGACGCTGGCTCCGCTGCTGGGGGCGGCGTAGGAGATGGTCCACACGGCGGATGTCTTGTTCGGGTAGCCGTACAGGTAGCCGCCGTTGTCGCAGCCGTAGTTCAGGCGCTGTCCCGCCAGCGTCGCGGTGCCGCCCCCGGCGAACGAGCAGCGGGCGCCGTTGGCCAGGACAAGGATGATCGGTTCGATGTCGGGTCCGCCCGGCATGTGGTTGTTGTTGCCGGGAAAGCCCTCAGCGACCGACAGCTCGACCATGCGGTCGGGGGCTCCGTCCATGCACAGCGCGCTGGTGTCCGAGGGATCGGAGTCCGGGGAGAAACACGGGTCGAGGATCCGATCGCCGGCGGTACAGCGCCAGGCGTCCGTGCGCATCGTGGATTCGGCGGTCCCGAAGCAGGAGCCGCTGGCCCGGTCGGTGATGGTGATGCCGGTTGCCGGAGTACCGCCCGGTGACCAGGGACTGAGGGTGACCACCTGGGTCTGCGCCGGCGCGGACGAGGCCGCGGCCGTCGGGGTCTGTGACTCGCTGGTGGCTGGATGAGCGAGGCGTGACGTGGTCGCTGCCGGTTCGGCGGCAGGCGTGGAACGGGCCGCAGTTGCCTGTGGGGAGTGGGTGGCGCGCGCGGGGGCTTGGCCCGAGGCCAGCGCGAACCAGGTGCCCGTCGCGGCCGCGGCAAACACGGCTGCCGCGGCGACGATGAGCCATGCGCGCCTGCCGGGACGGCGTATGTCGGGAGCGGGCCAGGCGGGGTCTTCCACGGTCGGAGGGTGCCACTGCTCGGCGATCAAGTTCGGGACCTCAGTCGGCCGGTCGTGGACATCTCCGAGGACCTGGGTCGCCTGCTCGCCGAGCAGTTCGCCGCTCTTCTGTGCCACGACGGCGGACGACGGCCGGTAGCCCGGGTCTTTGGCGAGACACGCCGTCACCAGACTGAGCAAGTCATCGGGGACGCCGGCGAGGTCCGGCTCGGCGCTGAGGACGCGGAACGCGACGGCCTCGGCGTTGCCGGTGCCGAAAGGGTGGCGGCCGGTGGCGGCGAAAGCGAGCAGCGCACCCCAGGCGAAAACGTCCCCGGGCGGCCCCGTAGTGCCGTCCCGGTAGTACTCGGGGCTCAGCCAGCCCGGAGTCCCGGTCAGCATGCCGGTGCGGGTGACCGCGGTGCCGTCGGCGACGTGGGCGATGCCGAAGTCCAGCACCCGCGGCCCGTCTGGGGCCAGGATCACGTTCGCGGGCTTCAGGTCGCGGTGGACCACCCCGGCGGCGTGCACGGCTGCGAGTGCCCCGGCCGTACCTGCCGCGAACAGGTGCAGCTGGATCCCGGTCAGCGGCCCGTGTACCGCCGTGTGATCGCCGAGCGTCGAGCCGGGTACGTAGGCAGTCGCCAGCCACGGAATGTCCGCTTCGGGATCGGCCTCCAGCAGCGGTACCAGGCACGGACCCGAAACCCGCCGCAGCACCGTGACTTCGCGCCGGAACCGGGCCCGGAACTGGTCATCCGCCGCCTGCCCGGCGTGCACAGCTTTCACTGCTACCCGCTCGCCCCGCTCCCCGACCGCGGCGTACACGGTGCCCATCCCACCCGCGCCCAGCACCCCGACCACCCGGAAACGCCCGATGCGGGCCGGGTCCGAAGCACGACGAGCAGCAATCCGCGACACGAACAAGACCCCTGCCGAGAGCGATTATGGACGAGATGTGAACCCTAGCGGGGATCGCCGACACCGCACGCCAGTTGGCAACAGATGGGATCCGTCCATGCCTTGCTCGCCCGGTCGGCCGCATAACATCCGGCAGGCTCCCCACCACATTTGCCAGACGCCGCCCGGCGGTGGGCCTGTTGTTCCCCGAGCGGTCCACCTCTTGACCAAAAACTCCCCCGAGCAGCTTTTCGTAACACATACTGCTTGTCGCCTCACGTGCCACAGGTTGTACGGCGTGGTGATGGCACGGATTCCGTCGGGCTGCTCCGGGAGCACCATGCACGTCACCCACGCCAAAGTGGCTAACTTCCGCGCTTTACGTGACGCGGAGATCCAGATCGACGCGTCGACGACACTGGTCGTGGGCCGGAACAACAGCGGCAAGACATCATTCGTCAATCTGTTCGAGAAATTCTTCAGCCCGAGCGACGATGTCAAGTTCGTCCTTGAGGACTTCACCACGAGTCGCATTGCCGACCTGGAGCACGCTCGCCGACAGTTCACCGATGCCGCGCAGCTGGACACTGCGGGCGACCAAGAGGCCGCTGGAGCCCTGCGGAGCAAGGCGCTTGAGCTGGTGCCGGCCATTCGTCTCGCGATCACGGTCGAATACGACGAGGAGGATGATCTCGCCCCCATCAGCGCTGCGATCCTCGATCTCGACGAGACCTGCCGTAGTGTCCGCATCGTTGCCACGCTGGCTGCCGGCGACCCGGTGAAGCTCCTTGCGGACTTCAGCGAAGCTGCTCGCCGAGCTGGGAGCCAGTTCGACAGCTACAAGTGGCTGCGTCGGAAGTTCAACGAGTACTTCACGGCGACGTACCGTGCGGTGAGCCCCGTCGATGACTCGGTCAGCCGTGAACTCAAACCGGCTGCCGCGCGGTCGATACTCGCCGTCCGCTTCATCTACGCGCAGAACAAGTTCGACGACACTCCTGCGGACAAGACCCGGACCCTGTCGAAGACGTTCGAGGCTTACTACCGGGCCTCAAGCAGTGATGACAACCGTGGCCAGAATGTCGATCGGATCGAAGAGGCGCTCGCGCTGGCGTCGAAGGAACTGGACTCCAACTACGACGAACTCTTCGAGCCGTTCCTCGACGACCTGAGTCGCTTCGGCCTGGAGCTGATGTCTCCACTGCATCCGCCCCGGATCGTCGCTCTGATCGAGGGCGCTGCCGTCCTGCGTGGGAGCACCCGGATCCAGTACCCCTCCGGGGACGATCAGTACCCGCTGCCTGAAGGCCACAACGGCCTCGGCTACAGCAAGCTCATCTTCACTATTTTGCAGATCAGGGGCTTCATCGAGAGCTGCAGCAAGGCCAGCCCCCAGCCTGCGCTGCAGATCCTCTTCATCGAGGAACCTGAGGCCCACCTGCATCCGCAGATGCAGGAGACGTTCATCAAGAACATCGAGGAGTACATCCGGAGCAAGACCTTCCGGAAGGTGCAGGTCGTCATCACCACGCACTCTTCCCACATGGTCGCCAGGAGCGGCTTCTCGAAGATCCGCTACTTCGACGCCGCAGAGCATCACGTCACCATCAAGGACATGTCCACGTTCCAGGCCAGCGTCAAGAAGAGGAGCGACGGCAGAGAGACTCTGCGGTTCCTGGAGCAGTACATGGAACTGCACCGCTGCGACATGTTCTTCGCAGACAAGATCATCCTCATCGAGGGGACGGCCGAACGTCTCCTCCTGCCGAAGATGATCGCCCGTTGCGCAGCGCGTCTGCAACGCCAGTACGTCTCGGTCATCGAAGTGGGCGACGCCTACGCGGTCCGCTTCCGCAGCCTGCTGGAGTTCCTCAACGTCAAGACCCTCATCATCACGGACATCGACTCCGTCGACCCATCCCATAAGAAGCGCCTCGGCTGTCATCCTGCCACCCCGGGTGCCTGCACCTCCAACTCCACCCTGAAGCACTGGCTTCCGGGCAAGGAAGTCATCGCCGACCTGCTCTCCACACCAGACGAAGACAAGCTGAGCAAGAACGTTCGAGTCGCCTATCAGGTGCCCGAACAGCCAGGCGGATCCTTCGGCCGCAGCTTCGAGGACGCCTTCATCATCGCCAACGCCCTTGTCCTCGCCGAAAACATCTCCGGCCTCGCGCTGAAGGGGCACTTCGACCGCACTGTGGGCGAGCACCCCAGCGAGGCAGCAATCGCGACGCAGGCTTACCAGATCGCGGAGAACCTCCGTGACCACAAGACAGACTTCGCCTTCGACGCCATGCTTCTGGACGGCTGGAAGGTGCCCCGGTACATCGACGAGGGCCTGCAGTGGCTGACACTCCCGTGAAGACAACGATCGACAAGGTCATCGGTGAACTGGAAGCACGGCGTAGCTTCCTGGTGGAGGCCGGTGCCGGCGCTGGCAAAACGACGACACTGGTCGAGGCCCTGGAGCACAGCCTCCGCAGCCAAGGTACGGAATTGGCGAGCAAGGGCCGTCGCATCGCATGCATCACCTTCACCAACGTGGCCAAACGCAAGATCACCGACCGGATCCACGACAACCCGCTCGTGACGGTCGCAACCATCCATGAGTTTCTCTGGGAGATCATCAAGGGCTTCGGAGCCGAGCTGTGGCAGCAGATCCTTGAATATAACGATGCTCTGCCGACACCCGAAGATCTCAGCGAGCTCACCAGCCCTCTGCCGCCTGTCCAGTACGTCGACCGGCGACGGCGCCTGGACCGGGGGGAGATATCCCACGACGAGGTCATCGACCTCGCGCTGCGCATGGTGACCCACCATCCCAAACTCACGCGTCTCATCGCCGACTGCTACCCCGTCGTCTTCGTCGATGAGTACCAGGACACCTCCCCCAAGACGATCCGCCTGCTGCTCGACCACCTTGCCGGGGCCGGCCGCCAGTCCTGCGTCGTTGGACTGTTCGGCGACTCCATGCAGAAGATCTACGCCACGGGGCAGGGCGCCGTTGTTCACTCCAAGCTGACCGTCATCACCAAGCACGAGAACTACCGCTGCTCTCCCCCGGTCGTCGCCGTTCTCAACAAGATCCGTCCCGAGCTGCAGCAGGAAGCGGTAGGCGGGCACACAGACGGGGAAGTACACCTCTTCCTCAACTCCACCCTGCCCACTGGCCAGGCACGCCTGGATGCGGCTCGCCAGCACCTCGCCGAACTGGGCTGGAGCGACGACACCACCAGCTACCTGATGCTCACCCACCGAGGGATCGCGGGAGCCCTGTCCTACGGTGCCCTTCTGCAGCAGTACCAGATCCTCGGCTCTCGAGGTCGCGACAAGCTTTTGGACAACGACGAGCCGTACATCGAATATTTCAGCCGGGTCGAAGCCCTCTGTCGTGCCTTCCACGCGCTCGACTACGCAGAACTCACAAGCCTTTTGGTGGCAGGACGGACCACCATCACAAGTCACACTGACAAGCAGCGGATCGCAGCCGACATCAGACAACTGACGACGGTGCGAGAGTCCGGAACAATCGGTGACGTACTCGACCACATGGCTCGCCAGCACCTTCTGTCAGTGCCCCGCAAGCTCAGCGACCTCGAACGCCGACGGAAGTCTGAAAACCTCGAAGGCTACGACGCAAAACTGGCCGAATTCTCCAACGCCCTGCGGGAAGTCCCTTACAAGGAAGTCATCCGCTTCATCGAGTACCGCGAGCAGCTCACCCCGTTCCACACCCAGCATGGAGTCAAGGGCGACGAGTTCGACAACGTCATCGTGATCATCGACGACGGGTCGTGGACCCAGTACAACATGGGCAAGATGCTCACCGGCCGTGACCTTGAGAAACGACTGGAGCGATCACGTAACCTCTTCTACGTCTCGTGCTCCAGAGCCCGCCGTGGCCTCGCGGTCGTCTTCCTCACCGACGTCCCCGACGAAGCCCTGCCCAACGCCTACGACTGGTTCGCGTCAGGCACCGTGCACCCTTGACGTGTTGCGGTGCGTTCCGGAATCCCCTGCGATCGCAATGGTTTCGGCAGTCCGTCGTGGACCCGGTGGCGATCGGCCTCCCGCTGGCGTTCGCGTTCAGCGGTGATCCGCAGCGGGACAAGTGGAATGTGCACTGCTGAGTTGATCAGCGGCGTGCTCGACGAGCCAGGCTGGCGGGTGACCGTGGAGATAGCGAGTCCCCACGACACCTGCTACGCGGATTCGAAGAGGCCGGAAGGCACTCCGACCGACCAATACGGCGAAGAGACCGACACCCCCACCTCCGAGGCCGAAGACGACACTGCGGACGGCAGGGACAGCGCACCCGACAGGAGCAAACGTCCCGGCTCTTGGTGCGGTGATCCTGGGTCGTACGGCTACACCAGCGCTGGAACCCGCATTCAGTGCCGATACGGCGCGGGTAGCGACTACCGGTGGCGTCGCGCCAATTGAGAAAGGTCGGAGTGTCAAAGCGGCCCCCGCCGAGGTCGATGGCCGGGGCCTTGCGCCGGGGACGTTCACCGATCACAGTCAGCGGAGGCTGGCATGAAGCATCGCCATGGCAACGAAAGACGACAGTGACGAGGCGTACGTGGCGTGTTCAGCGGCCACCGGCTGTAGAGCGGCTACCGGGGCCCTGGGCCGCCGCAAACTGGTGGGCCTCAGCCAGGATCCCGACAAGGGCAACCACCTGACCGGCAGCGAGACGGTGCACGCGCTCAAGTACTTGGGCATCGTCCAAGGAAGCGATCCAGGCGTGGAGGACATCTCGCCTCGGGCTGTCCGGTAGGGGCGCGAGAAGGTCAACCAGGCTTGCGCGCGAGACAGCGGCGCTGATTCTGGCGGTCGCACGGTCGGCTGCTGGCATGTGTCCTGCGCCGAGCAGGGCCTGGCGAGCGTCGTTGTGGCCAGTGGTGATGTCCAGTTGCGGAGGCAAGTTCGACACATCAGCCGCCCCGGTGACCAGGGTTGGAATGGCTACGGTGCGTACCCACTTCTCCAGAGCTCCCAACTCAGCTGCGGCGACGATCCAGGCCTCAGTGTGCGGGCGCTGCAGCGCAACCGTGGGGAACACGTTCAGGAAGATCCGCTCTCCCCGAGGAACGGTGGCCAGGACGCTGCCCTCTGTCAGGGCGATGCTGCGGCCGGCACCCGGATCCGGAGCAATCGCCACCTCAACGCCTTTGTCCGGGGTGTCGGGGTAGACGGCCCCGACACGCGTGGCGGCGAGGGCGGGCATGCGGTGCTTGGCCAAGTTGGTGTGCATCGCCAAGACCCGGAGTGGGTGATCATCGCTGTCCGTCTGCTGAAAGGGCTGCAACCGGCGGAGACGTTCAACCAGCGGTTCTCCGGCCACTAGCGGGGGGATGTCTGCCCGCCGTCGCCCTCGCAGCCACTGGTCGAAATCGCGCTCAGTCGCAGTCGCGGGGACCTCGATCCGGTGTGCCTCCTCCTTGGTCAGCGGCCTGCCGAGAAGGGACTCGACTTCGGCGTACAAGGTGTGCTCCAACGCTGCGCGGAGCTGTGTGAGGGCGTCGGCCACCAGACGTGGGATGGCGGCGGGCAGAGGTGCGATTGCCTTGACCACCATGTGCGACCGATCGTCTTCCGTGACTTCTCCCAAGGTGAGCGGACCTTGCTCGGAGTACGCGTGTATGAGACGGAGGGCCTGGTCGATGGTGTGGTCCACGTGGGCCAGGGTGTGGGTGACGTGGAGTTGATGATCAGGAAGCCAGGCGTAGGCGGCATCAGAGTGGCTCATGAGCAGAGCGTAGCCAGCCTCTGATCCGCCCGACGCTCGGATACCCGACGCTCGCTGGTTCGCTAACGTTGCGTTTGCCGAACACCTCCTCCATGCCGGTCAGGCGGCATGTTGATACTCGTGGAGGGTGCCGCCGAGTCGCGCCCGCCGTCGTATGTCCAGATGGGCGATTCAGTCCGGGTCCTCGATCGGAGCGGGCAGCGAGTGGAGAGGACGGGCATTCGCAAGACCCTGGTGCGGCCGGTGCTCGTTATAGAACGTCTCGAATTCGCGCAGGGCGCGCAGGAGATGGCTACGTACCCTGTTGGGTGCCAAAAGTCCCGCACATGCGTTGAGCTGGGCGTTCGCCAGACTGTCGTGATCTTCGTCAGGCTGTGTCGCGGTACTCGTGGATGAGTCCGCTGAGGACGTCGTGGCGCTGGATGTGTTGGGCAGGGAAGGGGATGACGTCCGGATCGTCAGCTGGTGCGCGAAGGTGCAGGGCCCGGTGCGGCCTTCCGGAGTTGTAGTGCTCGGCGTATTCGGCGAGGACACGCCGTGCGTGTTGCTCGTTGTAGATCAGCATCCGGTCGGTGCACTCGGCCCGCACGCTGCGGATGAACCTCTCCACGTGGGCGTTCATCCGCGGTGTCTGTGGCGCGCTCTTCAGGATCTCGATGCCGTCGGCGGTGAAGACGGCATCGAACGCCTGGGTGTAGCGGCTGTCGCGGTCGCGTAGCAGGTAGCGGAAGCCGGCGGCGCGGTCTGCGAGGTTGGCGAGGAGGTTCCTCGAGAGCTGGGTGGCCCAGGCTGCGGTCGGGTGGGCGGTGACGCCGAGGATGTGCACGGTGCGGGCGCCGACCTCCATGACCACGAAGGCGTACAGCCTGGTCAGCGCGGCGGTGTCCACGTGGAAGAAGTCGGCGGCGAGCAGACCGGAGGCCTGGGCGCGTACGAACTCGCGCCAGGTCGCAGCGCCGCTTCGTCTGGGTGCGGGGCCGAGGCCGGCGCTGCGCAGGATGCGTCGGATGGTGGAGGCGCCGACGCGGTGGCCCAGGCGCCGCAGCTCGCCCTGGATACGGGTTGAGCCCCAGGTCGGGTTCTCGCGGGCCAGGCGCAGGATCGGGGCGGTGAGTTCCTCGGAGATCGGCGGGCGGCCGGTCCGTGCGGGTTTCTGCTTCCATTTCCAGCGCAGTAGTCGCCGGTGCCAGGTGAGCAGGGTGCCGGGTGTGAACAGGCGGTGTCGGCGCAGCCGGGAGGGTAGGTGCCGGGCGAGGGCGGCGAGCACTGCGCGGTCCGGCCAGGTGAGGTGTGGCCGGACGCCGAGCTGGCGGCGCAGCACCGCGTTCTCGTGGCGCAGCGCGAGCAGCTCGGCGTCCTTGGTCTGCTGCGAGCGGGAGAGCAGCAGGAGCAGTCCGAGGAGTCGGAGGAAGACCAGGTAGAGCATGCGCAGCGCCATGGGGTCCGAGCTTGTCGTGATCGCCCGGAGTCGCAAAGTGCCTGGTCAGATGCTGTACGTCACTTCTGGAACCCTACAGGGTGCGTGCGTTCTGGAGCTGACCTCCCGGCAGAGCACCAGCTGCTCCCGGCACCTCAGTACGGCGGCCGTTGTGTGGCGAGGGCGATGTCGCCAGGGTCGTGCCACTTACAGTCCCCGCCTGGGCTGCCCGCCCGACACGCGGGTGCGCGTTGGGCGGGCAGCTGTGGCTTGACGTGCTACTTGATGCCGATTTCGGCCAGCTGCAGCCGGAACTGGATGGTCTCGTCAGAAGCCGGAGTGCCGAGTTTGGTTGCCCTCAGACGCAGGTACCGGCCGGTGGCGGAGGTGAGCGTGTAGGTCTGGGCGGATCCGCTCGGGTTGGCCTGGCCGGTGACGGTACGGACGGTGGTGTAGGTGCTGGATCCGTCGGCGCGGGTCTGCAACGCGAAGTCGACGGGGAAACCTGCTGTGCCCCCGCCGGCTCCGCCGGTGTCGGTGCGCGGGTAGAGGGTGACGGTGCCGATGGACCGGTCGGCACCGAGGTCGACCTCGATCCATACGGGTGTGGCGCTGACGTCGGCGGAGGGGAAGTTGATGCTGGTGAAGCCCTTGGCACCGGTGACGCTGGTGGTGGTGCCCTCGAGGATCCGGGTCTTGCCCCAATCGCTGTTCTCGAGTGTGCAGTTGGCCGAGACGGTCGTCGCGGCGGTCGGGACGGTGAGTTCGGCGAGTTGCAGGCGGAACTTGCTGCTCTCGTCGGACGCGGGCGCGCCGAGCTTCGTGGCCTGCAGGCGGACGTAGCGGGCGGTGGTGGTCTTGAAGCCGTATGTCTGCACCAGCCCCTGGGGGTTGGTCTGGCCGGTGACGGTGCGGACGGTGGTGTAGGTGCCGGCTCCGTCGGGGCGGGTCTGGATCGTGAAGTCGACGGGGAAGCCCGCGGTCCCGCCCCCGGCCGCGCCCGTGTCGGTGCGGGGGAAGAGGCGTACGGCGTCGAGGTCGGTGTCGGCTCCGAGGTCGATCTCCACCCAGACGGGGTTCGCGCTGACGTCGGCGGAGGTGAACTCGTTGCTGGTGTAGCCCTTTGCGCCACTGACGCTGGTGAGCTTGCCGTCGGTGAGCCGGTTCCTGCCCCAGCTGCTGTTCTCGAGGCTGTTGTTGCTGGTGACCGGTCGGCCGAGGGCGAGGTTGTCGAGGCGGCCGGTACCCGTCGCCGTGAACGTCCACGTGCCTGGCTGGACTTTGAAGTAGACGTACGAGGAATCCTTGCCGTCATAGCTCAGACCGCCGACGCTGCCCGTGGAAGAGCCTCCGGTGTAGACCGTCGTGCCGTTCGCCTTGATGACCGGCTGGGAACCGCCGTAGGTGGGCACGCCCACCCGAGCGGTCGTGCCGCTCGGCGAGGTGAGTGTCAGGGTGACCTGGGTTCCGTCGCGTGTGATCCCGAAGCGGATGTCGCCCTCGACGGTGGGCGTCACGGTGTTGATCTTGGTGAGTGTGCCGGTCTGCGGGATGACCTCGTACGTCTCCCAGCCCGACTTGGTGGGGCGGACGCCGGCGGCGTACGCGGACAGCGCGTACAGCGGGCCGCCGTTCCAGGCATGGTTGTCGGTACCGTCCGCCTTGACCCACAGCTCCCACAGTGTGTGACAGGCGGGGTCGGCGACCTGGGCCGCGTAGCGGTTGCGCATCCGCTCCTCGGCGACAGTGGCCGCACCCATCAGATACAGCGCCTCCAGGACGTAGAACTCCATGTAGGGGCTGGCGTTGAGGTGGGTGCGCAGCACGTTGGTGATCGCCGGGTAGTGGCTGGGGATGGCCAGGCCCGCGACCACGGCGAGGGCGTTGGCCCGGTCGTCGGTGTCGCCGGTGTAGCCGGGCGAGCGGTACTCGTTCTTCGTGGAGTTCCACAGCAGGGAGTCGAAGTTCGCCTTGATGCTGTCGCGCTGGGCCTGCCATCCGGCGACATCGCCGGTGTTGCCGCTGAGGGCCGCCAGCTTGGCGGCGGTGTCCAGGGCCAGGTAGTACCAGCAGTTGTCCAGGACCCGGGCGTCGATGTTGCTGCCCCAGTCCTCCCAGTCCCAGTCCCCGGCGCGGTGGGCCACCAGACCGTCGCTGCCCAGGCTCCACAGGTCCAGGTACTTCTTGACCGCCGGGTACGAGCCGGTGACGGCGTCCGCATTGCCGGTGTAGAGGTAGTAGGTCCCGAACGACCACACCGACGCGAGCATCTGGACGGGCAGTTCGGCGGTCCAGATGGTCGACGGCATCGGGGAGTAGAGCACGCCGCCGGGTTCCTGCCAGGACGTCAACTGGGAGATGGCCTTCTTGCCGAGCGCGTGCGAGCGGGTGTCGAAGGTGTAGAAGCCCTCCTTGAGCTGGTTGACCACATCGCCCCACCACTGGGAACGCTCGCGGGTCGGGCAGTCCATGTAGTTGTCCCGCATGTTGACGTACATGGTGCGGGCGGCCTTGCTCCACAGGGTGTCGAAGAAGGCGTCACTACTGGTGAACGATCCGTCGAAGTCGGTGTCGTACCCGCTCTCCCGGTACTTGAGGTCCACGATGGTGACACCCGCCGGGATGGTGTACTGCACGGCGGTGCCGCTCATCCAGCCCAGCGACTCGAATTCCTGGACCCCGCCGGTGCAGATGTAGGTGGAGCGGACGTTGTAGCCGCTGGCCTCGCCCACCAGGGCCAGGCCGTCGGCGTGGTGGTCGGTCTGGATGCCGATCACGGCGCCGGCCGGGGCGCTCACCTTCAGATACGGCGTGACCTGGAGGTTGGACGGCAGGGTGGCCGAGATGGCCGTGGAGCCCTGGCCGGTGGCCGGGAGCGAGGCGGCGTTGGTGTAGGACTTCAGGCCGGAGTACCGGAACTGCGGGACCGGCCGCTCGACGAGGCCGTTCCAGGGAGCGGCGCCGGCGGCGCCGAAGTCGGTGGGCGCGCTCCAGGCGCTGTCGTCGTAGCCGGATGACTGCCAGTCGGCCATGGCGGTGGCGTTGCGGGCGTCGTAGTAGACGTTGGACTCGGGCAGCCGGAAGTTGGCCTGGGTGCCGCTGGTGTTGTTCGAGTAGCCCGGGTGGACCGTGTGCTTCCAGCTCGTGTCGCTGACCAGGCGGCTGGTGGTGGAGCCGGTGGTGATGTCGGACTGGAACAGCAGACCGCCCTTGCCGCTGCTGCTGTGCGAGAAGCCCTGCTTGCCGAAGTACCACACCAGCAGCGCCACCGTGTTGGTGCCGCTGGTCAGGTACGGGGCGAGGTCGATCTCGTCGTAGTAGGTGTCCGTACGGTTCGGACCGCGCTTGAGCTGGCCCTCGAAGACCACGAGTGTGCCGTTGACCCACAGCCAGTACTTGGAGTCGGCCGCGATCTGGGTCACGGCTCTGGAGGGCGCGGAGCCCAGGGTGAACGATCTGCGGAAGGCCACCCACTGGTTCGTCATGCTCGTCGGCGCCCAGATCCACTTCGCGGTCCACGAGACCGCCGCGGACGCGACCGGTGCGAGCCCGGGCAGCATCACGGAACCCAGAGTGGGGGCCAGGGCAACGGCTATGGCCGAGCGCAGAACATTCCGGCGCGATACGTGGTGCATCGGGGGCTCCTACGGTAGACGTGCGGCGAGGGTGGCAACCGGGCTGACATTACTGAGGAGAGAGCAATTGCCGGTCGCGGAGTTTTGAAACGTTTCATTCGCGGTTTGCAGACGTGATCCTCGCGCCGGCGCAACGCGGTGTCAATGCCCGTGCAACCGGAGTTTTCACAGGCGGACCTTGCACACCTAGCCGCTCAGACGGAGCTTGAGCATCTGCAGCCAGGAGGCTCCGTTCGTGATGAGCCACACCTCACGGTCGTGAGCGAAGCACTCCACGGCCCTCGAAGCGTCGAGGAACGGCTGTTGAGTGACTGCGGAGTTCCGGTCTCAGTTCATGCCGCATCTCGCCCTCGGCCGCGCATGTGCGCCCGGCGGTCGTACGGAAGGCACACGCGCCACCGGTCGGTGCCACGAACCGCTCCGGCAGGAACGCGGTCCCGTCGGTGCCCTGACGGTATTCATCGCCAACTCCGCTCAGGACCAGGCACGACGGCGTAAGCCGTCTTCCCCCATCACGGTCAAGCTGTCGCGTCCCGGGCCGGCGTGTGCGGGTCCGCGGTCCACGACGCCAGGAAGAGAAGCCCGTCATGGGACGGGGTTTCGGGTTCGGCGGTCGCGGTCACCAGCTTCTGGGCGGGGTCGGCTGTGCAGGTCAGGCTGTCCCAGTCGAGGGTGAGGTCGCCGACGAGCGGGTGGCGCAGCCTCTTGGTGCCCATCCGCAGGCCGGTCATCTGACGGCCTGCCCACCACTGCCGGAAGTCGGCGTCGGCCACCGAGAGCTCGCCGACGAGTGCGGCCAGACCTGGGTCGCCAGGGTGCTTGGCAGCCTCCAGGCGCAGGTGGGCGACGCAGATCCGAGCGTTCGTCCGCCAGTCGAGGTACAGCTCCCGAAAGGCGGGGTCGGTGAAGAGCAGCCGTGCGTAGTTGCGCTTCTTCTCGGGGACCTGGTCGAAGTCGGTCAGCAGAGCGGCTGCCAAAGCGTTCCAGGCCAGGATGTCCAGGTGCCGGCCCAGAACGAGCGCGGGAGTCGCTGTCAGCTCGTCCAGGATGCGCCTGAGCCGTGGATGGACCTTCTGCGCCGGTCGGCGGCGCGGTTCACGCTTGCCGATCGCAGCCAGCTCGAACCGGTGTAGTGGTCGGAGCCGATGGCGGCGAGCAGGGCGACCTCTTCCCTACGCAGGCCCGGCACCCGACGGCCTCCGGTGTCGGGCAGACCGACGGTGCGCGGGCTCAACTCGGCCCTCCGCGCCTTGAGGAATTCTCCCAGCTCGTTCAGACGCGCGTCGCTGGTCATGACAGCCGGCTCGGTCTCCGGCAGGGGGGTAACGATTCCTCCCCTGGATAAGTGATTCCCAGGATGGAATTCTCCCCTTTGCGGGTTCCTGGGAAGGTGGCAGTGTCGATGGCGCGTCCGGCGATCAGAATCTTCCTGTCGCGAGCATTGACTCGAACAGGCGAAAAGTCCAACCCCTGGGAGAAATTACTTTCCGAATTCCGAACGTCACCGGGGTTCCGTATCTCCCCGTGACATGCGGCGGAGGCGAGTGATCGACGAGAGGACATCGGACCAGCTTCCGCAGGTGCCACGAGTACCACCGCAGTGCGCGAGGGCGGGCGAACACGCCTCCCCCGCCCTCGCCGAGCTCGCCTCGCTCTTCGGTGAGCGCCCCGACCAACCCCCGGTCGAAGGCCGGGCAGCCTGAATCCCCCCACACAACGCACGCAAGGAGCACCACCTCATGTCCGAACGGAAGAAGTTCGCGCCGCCGGCCATCCAGGAGTTCGCCCCCAAGCTCGCGGAGGTGACCGACACGGTCCTCTTCGGCGACATCTGGGAGCGGCCGGACCTGTCCCCCCGCGACCGCAGCCTGGTCACCGTCACCGCTCTCGCCGCCCTGTACCGAAACGACCAGCTCAGCTTCCACCTCGGCAAGGCACTGGAGAACGGCGTGACCAAGGACGAACTGGTCGAGGCCATCACCCATCTGGCCTTCTACGCCGGATGGCCCAACGCCATGACCGCGATGACCCAGCTCAAGGAGATCGTGGACAAGGCCGACCAGTCCGGCTGAGGCTCCTCCGCCCGCACGCACCCCACATCGCGGGCTCTCCCCCACACACCGCCGCACGGCCCGGCGGCAGCAGCACACCCGAGGGATGTCACACCATGGAACTGCTGAAGCAGCCTCCGACCATGAAACTTCCGGCCGAGTGGTTCACCGGCGACGCCTACGCCGACGTGATCCACCGCGGCGAGGAACCCTCCCGAATGCGGGCCAACATGGTCCGGTTCACTCCCGGCGCCCGCACCGCCTGGCACTCCCACGCCCTGGGCCAGACCCTCTACATCGTCGAGGGCATCGCCCTCGTGCAGTCCCGCGGCGGCGACATCATCGAGGCCCACCCCGGAGACGTCATCCACACACCCCCGGGTGAGGAGCACTGGCACGGTGCCGCGCCCGACCAGTTCATGGTCCACCTCGCTCTGTGGGAGACGGACGACACCACCTGGCTCGAACACGTCCCGGACGACGACTACAACGGCCCGCGCGTCAGTACCCGCACCCGTCCCTGACGCCACGACAGAGCTGAGAAGGCATCATGCGAGCAACCATCCTGCACGCACCCGGTGACATCCGGGTGGAGAACGCCCCAGAACCGAAGATCACGGCACCGACGGACGCGATCATCCGCACCGTCGCCACCTGCGTGTGCGGCTCCGACCTGTGGAGCTACCGGGGCATCAACCCGGTCCCCCAGCCGCAGCCGATCGGCCACGAGTACGTCGGCATCGTCGAAGAGGTCGGCAGCGACGTCTCGAGCGTCAGGCCGGGACAGTTCGTCATCGGCTCCTTCATCGCCTCCGACAACACCTGCCCGAACTGCCAGGCCGGCTACCAGACCAACTGTCAGCACCGTGACTTCCCCAACGGCTGCCAGGCCGAGTACATCCGCATCCCCCTCGCCGACGGCACCCTGGTCACCACCCCGGAACAGCCGACCGACGAACTGATCCCGGACCTGCTGACCCTCTCCGACGTCATGGGCACCGGCTGGTACGCCGCCAAAGCCGCCGAGGTGAAGCCCGGTTCGACCGCCGTGGTCGTCGGTGACGGCGCGGTCGGCCTGTCCGGCGTCATCGCCGCCAAGGAGCTGGGCGCCGAGCGCATCATCGCCATGAGCCGGCACGAATCCCGGCAGAAGCTGGCCCTGGAGTTCGGCGCCACCGACATCGTCACCGAACGCGGCGAGGAAGGCGTCGCCCGCGTCAAGGAACTGACGAACGGCATCGGCGCCGACTCCGTCCTCGAGTGCGTCGGCACCCAGGAGTCGATGCACCAGGCCCTGCAGTCCACCCGCCCCGGCGGCAACGTCGGCTTCGTCGGCATGCCGCATGACGTGCAGATCGACGGCCAGCAGCTCTTCTTCTCCCACGTCGGTCTGCGCGGCGGCCCCGCCCCCGTGCGCGCCTACCTTCCCGACCTGATCGACCGCGTCCTCAGCGGCCGTATCAACCCGGGCAAGGTCTTCGACCTCACCCTGCCCCTGGAACAGGCCGCCGAAGGCTACAAGGCCATGGACGAACGCCGCGCCATCAAGACGCTGCTGCGTCCCTGACCTGAAGCCTTTGGGGTGGTGGGCGCCCAATCAGCCGCGCCCACCACCCCCGGCACCACCGAGCACCAGCGGCCGCTTGCCGTCGCAGCCGCCGAGCAGAACGGACCGACAGTCATGACCAGCGAGGCGATCGCCACCGTCGAGGCGTACTTCGAGGCCTTCGGCACGCGCGACATGGAGCGCGTCCTCTCCCACTTCACACCCGACGCGACCTGGACGATCCCGGGCGATCCCGGCCTGACCCCCTGGGCCGGGAGCCGCACCGGACCGGAGGAGATCCGGCAGTCCCTCACCGCGTTCTTCCGCCGTCGAGCCACTCACCTTCGAGCTGGGGACCATGGTGGAGACCGACGGACGGGTCCTGGCACCGGGCCGGTACGCCTCCCGGTTCCATCCCTCGGGACAGGTACTCGAAAGCGAGATGATCCTGCGCTTCACCGTCGCCGACGGTCTGATCACCGACTACCGCGTCTTCGAGGACTCGCTCGGCATCACCCGCACCCACCTCGGTGAGCCGCTCACCACCACTCCCGCCTGACCACGGGTCTTCCGGCACCGTCCACGACAGCGGTGCCCGCCCCACGCCCTGCCCGGCCCCAGGAGTACCCGCATGTCCGCCCCGCCCGCCGCCTCCTCACCGACCGTCGATGGCGCCCCGCGCCGCGGTTCCGCCCCTGTCTTCGCGCTCTCGGCCGCTCTGCTCGGCTTCTTCGTCATCACCCTGGACGCCTCGGTCGTCAACGTCGCTCTGCCTGACATCCGCAGCGATCTCGGCGGTGACATGAGCGGCCTGCAGTGGGTGATGGACGGCTACACGCTGATGTTTGCGGCGCTGCTGCTGTCCGCGGGGTCCCTGAGCGACCGGGCCGGCGCACGGCGTGCCTTCGGGATCGGTCTGGCGGTGTTCGTGGCCTCCTCGACGGCCTGCGGCCTGGCACCCGACCTGGTGACCCTGGTCATCGCCCGCATGGTGCAGGGATTGGGGGCGGCGACGATGACACCGTCGTCCCTGGCGCTGATCCGCGAGGCCTACGACGACCCGGTCAAGCGGGGCCGGGCGATCGCGCTGTGGACCATCGGCGGCGCCGTGGCCGCGGCCGCCGGCCCCGTCGCGGGCGGTTCGCTGGCCCTGGTCAGCTGGCGAATGATCTTTTTCATCAACCTGCCGGTCGGTCTGGTCGCGCTGTTGCTGCTGCTGCGCGTGGCGCACTCGCCGCGACGTGACGTGCCGTTCGACTGGATCGGGCAGATCGCGGCGGTACTGGCCATGGGCGCGCTGACCTTCGGGGTGATCGAGGCCGGCGCCGAGGGTCTCGGCGGGCCCCGAGTGCTCGTGTCGCTGGCGATCACCGTCCTGGCGCTGGTCGTCTTCGTCGCCGCTCAGGCTCGCGGAAAGCAGCCGATGGTTCCGCTGGACCTGTTCCGCTCCCGCACCGTGGTGATCGCCTCGGGTACCGGCTTCGCGTTCATAGGCGGCTTCCAGGGAATGGTGTTCGTCTACAGCCTCTACTACCAGCAGCAGCGCGGGCTGTCCTCCTTGGCCACGGGGCTGGCCTTCGTGCCGATGACCGTCCTGTCCGCCTTCGTCAGCGTGCTCGCTGCCAGGCTGGCCGAGAGGTTCGGCCCCCGCGTTCCCATCGTCGGCGGCATGCTCCTCATGGGCACCGGCACGACAACGCTGGCCTTCCTGCCCGCATCCACCCCCGTGTGGGCGCTGTCCCTCGTGATGATCCCGGTGGGCATCTGCGGCCCGCTGGCCATGGCTCCGACCACGGCGGTCCTCCTGGAAAGCGTTCCCGCCCACCGCGCAGGCGTGGCCAGCGGCGTGTTCAACACCAGCCGCCAACTGGGCGGAGCGCTGGCCGTCGCCGTGTTCGGCGCCCTGTTGGCGGCACGCGACGGCATCTTGTACGGCCTGCGCGAAAGCCTGGCCATCACCGCGGTGATGGCCTTCGTCAGCGCCGCCGCGAATCTCTTCCTTAGGCCAGCCCCACAGCCTTGACGCGCTTTCAGAACGGAGAAACACCGATGACGACATGGACGAGCGACGAACTCGACCACATCGCCGAGGCCGACGAGTTGCAGATGGCGCCGCTCCGCGACAACGGCACCCTCCGCAAGCCGGTACCGATCTGGGTCGTCCGCGACGGTGACGACCTGTACGTCCGTTCCTTCCGCGGTACGGACGGCGCCTGGTGGCGTACCGCGCGGGCCAGCCACGCGGGACACGTCCGCTCCGGCGGGGTCGACAAGGACGTCACCTTCTTCGAGGTGCCGGACCCCGCGACCAACGACCGCGTCGACGCCGCGTACCGCAGCAAGTACGGCCGTTTCGGCGGAGCGTACGTCGATCCCATGGTGGCGGCACGTTCCACGACCCTGCGGCTGGTACCCAGATGACCATGACGATCCCGGTGGAAGCCGCCGAGCCGCCGCTGTCAGCCAGTCCCGCACAGGAGCAAGTGTCATGATCGGTCTCGAACTCGTCGTCGTCCTGGGTGCGGCCGTGCTGGTGGGCAACGTCCTGGGGCAGCGCTTCCGTGTCGCGCCGCCCATCGTGCTCCTGGTCGTGGGTGCCCTCATCGGCCTCGTCCCGGCCGTCCGGCAGACCCAACTCCCGCCCGAAGTCGTGTTGTTGCTCTTCCTTCCGGTGCTGCTGTACTGGGAGAGCCTGACCACGTCGATGCGGGAGATCCGCTCGAACCTGCGCGGCATCGTCCTGCTCAGCACGGTCCTGGTGATCCTCACCGCAGGCGCCGTGGCGGTCGCCGGGCACGCGCTCGGACTGCCGTGGGGACCGGCGTGGGCCCTGGGCGCGGCCGTGGCTCCCACCGACGCCACAGCGGTCAGCGCCCTGGCCGGCTCCCTGCCGCGCCGTCAAGTCACCGTGCTCCGAGCGGAAAGCCTCGTCAACGACGGCACCGCACTGGTCATCTACGGCCTGGCGGTCGGTATCACCGTCGGCGAGGAGCACCTCACCCTGCCACACGTCGGAGCGCTGTTCCTGCTGGCCTACGGCGGCGGGGCCGCGGTCGGCGTGGCGGTCGCCTGGATCAACATGAACCTGCGGCGCCGCCTGGACGATCCTCTGCTCGGCAACCTCGTCATGATCCTGGCCCCGTTCACGGCATATCTGCTCGCCGAGCTGATTCACGCCTCCGGTGTCCTGGCGGTCGTCGTGAGCGGACTGATCATGGCCCAGGTGGCGCCGAGCCTCATCCGCGCCGAGCACCGCCGCCAGGCACTGGCCTTCTGGCCCCTGGCCACGTTCATCATCAACGGCGCCCTGTTCGTCCTGGTCGGAGTGGAACTGCAGTACGCACTGCGCCACCTGAGCCGGTCCGACCTCCAACATGCCCTGATCGCGATCGGGGCAGTCAGCGTGGTCCTGGTCGCGGTCCGGTTCGCGTTCCTGTTCTCCTCCGCCTATCTGATCCGCGCGATCGACCGGCGCCCCGAGCAGCGCCTGCGGAGAATGAGCGACCGGGCGCGAGTGGTCAGCGGCTTGGCGGGCTTCCGGGGCGCGGTGTCGCTCGCGGTGGCGCTCTCGGTGCCGGAGACCCTCGACTCCGGCGCGCCCTTTCCCGACCGTGCCTTCATCGTCTTCGTCACCTCCGGCGTCATCGTGGTGACCCTCGTGGTGCAGGGGCTGCTGCTGCCGGGCGTGGTGCGCTGGGCCCGGCAGCCACGCGACACCTCTGTCGACGAGGAGCAGGTCCTGGCCGAGACGGCGGCAAACGAGGAAGCCATCAAGGCGCTGCCCCGGCTCGCCGCCGAACAGGGCACCGCTCCGAAGGTCGTGGAGTGGCTGCGCCAGGAGTACGAGGCCAACCTGGCGACCGTACGGGCAAGGGGCGCGGGCACCGACGACGATCCCGCCCTGCTCCACAACCGCCACTACACCGACCTCCGCCTCGCCCTCATCGCCACGAAGCGTGCGACCGTCGTCCGCCTGCGCGACGAGTCGCAGATCGACGACACCGTGCTACGCCATCTCCAGGCAGCCCTGGACAACGAAGAGGTCCGGTTGGCCGGAGGCGAGCAGGTGGAGTAGGCCGCTTGCGGTATGTGCCCTAACGACGCGAGCCCCACGAGAAGGAATCCCGCTGTCATGTCCTCCGGCCTCATCGATGTCCACGCCCACCTCCTGCCCGACTTCTACGTCCAGCAGGCGACGGCGGCCGGCCATGCCCACCCCGACGGCATGGGCGGCTGGCCCTCATGGTCCGTACAAGCCCACCTCGACCTGATGGACCGCAACAGCATCGACACCGCGATGCTCTCCATGTCCTCCCCCGGCGTGCACTTCGGCGACGACAAGGCGGCCCGCCTCCTGGCCCGGCGCGTCAACGAATACACCGCCGAACTGACCCGGAACCACCCGGGCCGCTTCGGCAACTTCGTGTCACTGCCCCTGCCGGACGTCGACGGCACACTGGAGGAGATCGCCTTCGCCTTCGACGAACTCGGCGCCGACGGCGTGGCCCTGATGACGCACACCCACGGGGTGTACCTGGGCGACCAGCGCCTCAACCCGGTCTTCGCGGAACTCGACCGCCGCCGCGCCGTGGTCTTCCTGCACCCCACCTCACCCGCATGCTGGGAACAGTCCGCACTCGGCCGACCGCGGCCGATGGTCGAGTACATCTTCGACACCGCCCGCACCGTCACCGACATGGTGATGGCAGGCGTCCTGACACGTCACCCGAACATGCGGGTGATCGTCCCGCACTGCGGCGGCGCGATTCCCGTCCTGGCCGACCGCATCAACGAATTCATGAACCTGTTCCTGCCTTCGCAGAAGTCACCCTCCCCCGATGCCGTCGAGCAACTCCGCGGCCTCTACTACGACATGGCAGGCACAGCCTTCCCACGCCAGGTCCCCGCACTGCTGAACCTCGTCGACCCTGACCGCGTGCTCTTCGGCAGCGACTACTGCTGGACGCCCGCGCCGCTGGCCGACGCCCACATCGCGGCGATCGACGCGGCCGAACCACCGACGCAGGACACGACATGGCGATCACTCACGACAGCCAACGCCCAGCGCCTGTTCCCGCTGACGGCGCGGTGAACCGCAGTAAGCGGGCCCTCAGCGCGATCACGCGAATGAAAAGCAACCTGCGACAACACCGGATGCGGCGGCGCCTGCCTACGGCTTGAAGACCACCCACCGGCATTGACAGCAACGAGTTGGCAGCAACGAGGAGGAAGAATGCACACCCGAACGCTCGGACGCGACCTGCATGTCTCCGCCATCGGTCTCGGCGTCATGGGAATGTCCCAGAGCTACGGCCCCAATCCCGGCGATCGCACCGACATGATCGCCGTACTGCGTGGCGCCGTCGACCGCGGAGTCACGTTTTTCGACACCGCGGAGGTGTACGGCCCCTACGTCAACGAAGAGCTCCTGGGAGAAGCCCTCGCCCCGGTGCGAGACCAGACGGTGATCGCCACCAAGTTCGGATTCCGTATCGAGAACGGCGCCTCCGTCGGACTCGACAGCCGGCCCGAGCAGATCCGAGCCGTCGCCACGGCCTCCCTCAAACGGCTCAGGGTCGAAACGCTCGACCTTTTCTACCAGCACCGCGTCGATCCGGACGTGCCGATCGAAGACGTCGCCGGAGCCGTGGGGGAACTCGTGCAGGAAGGCAAGGTGCGCTGCTTCGGGCTTTCCGAGGCCAGTGCGCAGACCATCCGCCGCGCCCACGCGGTCCACCCGGTGACGGCAGTGCAGAGCGAGTACTCGCTGTGGACCCGGGACCCCGAACACGAGGTTCTGCCGACCTGCTCGGAACTCGGCATCGGATTCGTACCCTTCAGCCCGCTCGGCAAGGGGTTCCTGACCGGGACGGTGGACGCCACGACGCCGTTCACCGCCGACGACGTCCGCACGAACATCCCACGGTTCACAGCCGAGAACCGGGCATCGAACCAAGCACTCGTCGACCACGTCACCCTGCTCGCGCAGGCCAAGGACGCCACACCGGGACAGGTCGCGCTCGCCTGGCTGCTCGCACAGCATCCGTCGGTCGTTCCGATCCCCGGAACCCGGCGCACGGCACGCATCGAGGAGAACATCGGCGCCACCCAACTGCCCCTCTCCGCCGACGAACTCGCCGACCTCAACGGTCTCGTCGGCCGCGTCGGAGTACAGGGAAACCGCTACAACGAGCACCACATGTCCCTGGTCGACAAGTAGCCCTGTCCCTCCATTTCACCCAACTGCCTTTCCCGCACCGCCGGAATCGCCCCCTCCTCCTCCCTTCCCTCGACGACTGAGGAACCCCTCCATGCGCATCGACACGCACGCTCACGTCTACCCCAGCGACTACCTGGACTTCCTGGCGGACTCGGGCGTCACGACCACCGGCGGCCAGCGCGGGCTCGGGGCCGACGACACCGACAAGGAACTCGAGGCCCGCTTCTCCCTGATGGAACGGGCCGGTGTGGACCGGCAGGTGATCTCGGCCTCACCGCTGACGGGCGCACTGCCGGATCCGGAGCAGGCCGCCGCAGCCGCACGCATGATCAACGACCGGTACGTCGACCTGGTGGACCGCCACCCCGACCGCTTCCTGGCCTTCGTCGTGCTCCCTCTGCCGCACGTCGACGCGGCCTTGGCCGAACTCGACCGCGTCCTCGACGCGCCGGGGGTGGTGGGCGTGGCCCTGACCACCTCGGCCGCGGGCCGGGCGCTGACCGACCCGGCCTTCGCACCGGTGTGGCAGGAACTCGACCGCCGCGGCACCGTGATGTACCTCCACCCCGCCGGCGACGGCGTCGCCTCCCCGCAGATCACCGACCACCACCTCACCTGGATGGTCGGCGCGCCCGTGGAGGACACCGTCGTAGCGGCCCAGCTCATCACCCGTGGGTTCGTGACGCGCTACTCCGGTGTACGCATCCTCAACTCCCACTTCGGCGGCGCATTGCCCATGCTGCTGGAGCGGTGGGACAACCTCGCCCACTTCGAGGCACCTGACGCCCCCCTTCCGCCGAGCCAGGCGGCGCGCCGGATGTGGTACGACACCGTCGCCCACAGTTCCCAGGCAGCGCTGCGGGCCGCGGTCCAGGCGGTCGGTGCGGACCGGCTCGTCCTCGGCAGCGACTTCCCGTACCAGGGCGGCGAGCACTACCTCGACACCGTCGCCTACATCGAGCGGGCCGGTCTCGACGCAGCGGACACCCGCAGAATCCTGGCCGACAACGCCGAAGCACTTCTGGGACTGGCCTGATCCTCGAGGGCGGTCGAGACCATCCGAAACCGGCAGCAGAGCCGGCCGGTTCGCAGGTGCAGACAACAACCGCCCTTGGTCGGCCGGTCCCTGCACGGCGCGGATACCTCCTGCGGGACGGGCCGGCGACGCTGGTGGTCATGGCCCCGATCGCCGCTGCGTTCCGGGCGTCGCCGGCCAGGGTTCCTGTGGGACGCCGGTCGTGTCGCGCGCCGCGGCAGCCGCACGGTCTCCGGAGCCGGCGACGCGTACTGAGCGCACGGCTCGGCGTCTTCGCGACCGCGACCTGCTCATCACCGCCGCTCCGGGCTGGGTCGATGGAGTCAGCGGGAGACCGGAGGCATGCCGGCCCCGGGGACGTGTCCCTGCGGTAGGCGAAGGGTGAACGTCGCGCCCTTGCCCAGCCCGTCGGATTCCGCGGTGATGTCTCCGCCGTGGGCTCGGGCGATGCCCCGGGCGATGGTCAGACCGATGCCACTGCCACCGGCAGCAGCAGGTCGACCGAGACGCTCGAGGCGTTCGAAGCGGTGGAAGACGCGTTCGAGGTCGTGTGCGGCGATGCCGATGCCGTCGTCCGTGACACGGACGATGACGTGGCGTACGGGAGCAGGTTCGGTGTGCACGGACAGCACCACATGCCCGTGCGGATCGCATGCGGCCAGTGCGTTGCCCAGCAGGTTAACCAGGATCTGAGTGATCCGGTCCGGGTCGCAGAACGTGCCGACGGGTGTGCCTGCGTCCACGGTCAGGGCTACCGTCTGGTCGTCGTACTGGGGGCGCAGCCGCTCGGCCGTGGCCCGGGCCAACGTGGCCACGTCGGTGGGCTCGTGGTGAAGATCGAAGGCCGCCTCCTCCGACCGGGACAGGCTGGAGAGGTCGCCCGCCAAGCGCTCCAGCCGGTGAAGGTCGTCGGCGAGGGAGGCGAACATTGCCTCATCGGGGACGAAGATGCCGTCGGCCACACCCTCGATCTGGCCGCGGAGGATGGTGATGGGGGTGCGCATCTCGTGGGCGACCTCGGAGATGAGCCGGGCGCGGCGGCGTTGGGTGTCTGCGAGGGCTGCCGCCAGCGTGTTGACGTCTTGGACCAGCGCTGCCAGGCCCGGCTCGCTGGGAAGTTCGAGGACGTCGTCGTAGTGTCCCTCGGCGAGCCGGCGCGTGGCGGCGCGCACCCTGTCGAGGGGACGCAGCAGAAACCGGCTCAGGGCGAGGGACGCCGGGAAGGCCGCAGCCCCTCCGAACAAGAGGCCGATCCGCAGGACCACGTCGCCCTCGATGTCGTCAAAACCGAGCCACACCTCGATCAACGCACTGATCGCCGTCATGGCCGCCAGAGCCAGGAGGAGGACCATGACGTGCGAGAGCACCAGCCGGTCACGCAGCGACATCCGCTGCTGGATTCGGCCCAGCCGCGCACGAGATCGGCGGTAGGCCGGGAAGCCGGAGAACGGCATCGATAGGTGTCCTTCCTGGCCGCCGGCTAGGCGGGGCGCCCGACGAACCGGTAGCCAATGGTCCGGACGGTGCCTACGAACCGAGGTGCGCTCGCCTCGTCGCCCAGCGCGCGCCGCAGAGTACGGATGTGCACGTCCACGACGCGCTCGTCGCCGAAGAAGTCCTCGCCCCACACCTGGGCCAGCAGGCCGCGCCGAGTGAAGACCCGCCCGGGGACACGGGCCATCGCGAACAACAGATCGAAGTCGAGAGCGGACAGCTCCACCGTCCGGTCGGCATCGACCTGCACGGTCCGCGTCACGCGATCGACAGTCAGTCCGTCGAAGCACAGCACGCCGTCCTCGTGATCCGCCTCGGACCGGCTGTCGGTGCGCCGCAGGATGGCCCGCACCCGTAATGCTAGTTCGCGAGGGCTGAACGGCTTGGTGACGTAGTCGTCGCTGCCGGTGGTGAAGCCGATCAGCCGGTCGACCTCCTCGTCGCGGGCGGTGAGCATGATGACCGGGATCTGGCTCGCCTCCCGGATGCGGCGCAGGACCTGGAAACCGTCCAGGCCCGGAAGCATCACGTCCAGAACCACGAGGTCCGGTCGGTCACGGGTGACCGACAGCAGGGCGGACGGTCCGTCCGCGGCTTCGACAACGTGGAACCCGTCCGCCTCCAGGTAGCCGCGCACGGTCATGCGGATCTTGGGCTCGTCATCGACGACCAGAACGCGCTGCGTACTCATCGTGCTCGCTTTCCATCGCCGAGGTAGCAAGAGGGAGGGGGAAGGCAGTCATGGCCGCGGGACACCGGCGGCTTGGAGGCAGAGGGCCTCGAATGCAGCCAGCGTACGGTGTCTGCCGTGGCCCGCGACGCTTTGTGGCCCGGCCTCACCCAGCGAGCGCCGCCCGGCCGAGGTGCCGATGAACTCGATGAGGGTCGGCAAGGGCGCCCACCGCAAGGTGACCCGGTCCCGGATGCCGAACTCCCGAAGACAGCCGGGCACCATGAGAAGACACGCGTCCGCGTCCTGTTGAGGACCCGCGAGTCGGGCTGAAAGCCGGGTACGGCCCAGGGCGTTCTCCAGCGTGAAGTGATTCGTGGCAGCCACCAGTGTCCCTCGTCGGCGCGGAGCGGCCGTCAGGCCCCGGCAGAGGGCGAAGTGGGCCCGGATGCACCACGCTCGTCCCGGCACCAGCCTCCGTCGCCGGGCAGATCACGCTCCAGCTTCCCTGTCCTCCGTGACGCGTTCGCCCGGCCAGGCGACGCCGATCTCCGTCGATGGCCTCCCCCGTCGGCCGACGCCGGCCTTTGCACAGAGCCCGTCCGCGCCCGCGCCCCTTGGCGGGGCAGCGGGTGGCAGGCTGGCCTGCGTACGGTCGCGGGTCAGCGCGAGCCGGCGCGGCGTATACGCGCCTTCAGCTTCGGGAACTGGTGGAGGGCGTTGTCCCGCTCGAGAGCGATCCGCTGGCGTCGGCTGTAGATCTCGTCGACGGTCGGTTCGGGGTCGCCTGCCTTGAGATTGGGCAGGCTGCCCTTGAGGAAGGGCATCGTCTCGACGTTGTCGGCCGCGTAGAGATGGCGGGTGGCCGGCCAGTCACTGCCGAACATGATGTGGCTGTCGGGCACCAGTGACGACAGCGGCTGCAACTGCGCGGCGGTGAACGCCTGCGCGTTGTCGAAGTACATCCGCTTCATGTAGTCGAGGGGGCCTTCGGGCAGCACCTCGTTGAACGGCGGGAAGGCCGAGTGCCGGGTCGCGAGCCGGAAGGCCAGGAACGGCAGTGCCCCGCCACTGTGGGTGAAGNCGAGGGGGCCTTCGGGCAGCACCTCGTTGAACGGCGGGAAGGCCGAGTGCCGGGTCGCGAGCCGGAAGGCCAGGAACGGCAGTGCCCCGCCACTGTGGGTGAAGTGCCAGCGGATGTTCGGGTAGTCCCGCAGGACACCGTTGTAGATCAGGCTCGTCATCGCGCGGGTCGCGTCGAAGTTGTACTCGAAGACGTTGTTCCCGGCCGGGATGTCGGGGCCGAAGCACAGCTTGGGAGCCGGGTTGTTCTCGGGACCCGTCGGGTGGACGTAGACGTAGGCATGGCGGTCGTTGAGGATCTCGTACAGAGGCGCGAACGAAGGGTCCCCCAGGTAGGTGCCCTTGTAGTTGGTCAGCAGGCAGATGCCGTCGAGATCCAGTTCGCCGAGCGCGCGGTCCACCTCGGCCACCGAGCCCTCGATGTCGGGCATCGGGGTGACCGCGAAGATCCCGAACCGGTCACCACGGGTCTGCACGAGGTCGCGGGCGTAGTCGTTGACCGCTCGGGCGGTGGCACGCCGGTCGTCGACCGGGCCGACGGTGACCTGGAGGTCGCCGAACGACAGGACGCTGGCCTGGATCCGGTACTGGTCCATGAAGGCCACATGCCGCTCGACCGACCACGGACCGTACGCCCCGGTGATGGCGCCGAGGAGGCCGTAGCGCTGCAGGTAGTCGTTGTACACGTCGGGCGAGTAGTGGGCGTGGGTGTCGATACGCCAGTTACCCTTCGGCAGCCCCGAGCCGGACGATGCCGTCTCCGGACTGGCCATGGCAGCTGGCATCGTGGCCGCCGCCGCCCCGACCAGCGCCGCGGCCGATGCCCCTTCGATCATCCTTCGACGCGAGATGTTCCGTCGCAGGTTCATTTCAAGTTCCCCTCTTCCTTCTGTGTGCGAGTCAGGTCGTATGTGCGTGCGTCGCGGCGCCGTCGCCAGGCCGGGCAGGGCCTGCGCAGGACGGCGATGGTCCCCGCCGCGATGGAATCTGGTGTCTCTACGGGCGTGTAGCGCGCGGTGCAGGCCGATCGGGGAGTGCACGGGTGAGCCGCTCCTCGGCTGGGCCGGTCCCGGCCAACAGGTCGATTCGGCACTCAGGCGTGGGAACCCCATGGCGCCGATGCCGCCGCGCCGACCGGCAGTCGACTGTGGAGCGGACCCGCGAGCATCGCCGCCGGCCCCGGGGCCACTGACCCCACCCAGGTCGTGAACAGACTGCAGGTTCCTTCATGCAGCACGTCATCGCCGACCGCCTGCCCGACGGGGTCCACGTGCCTGGCCGACTTCGGACGAGGGAACGCGCCGATCACAACGGAACCGGACAGCGCTGTGTGAATCGCCGTAGTCAGGTGCCGCGCAGCAGGGTGCTCAGCAGTGTCCACCGGTGCGACAAGGGGTGCGTGCATGACCGCCAGACAACAGGCGCCTCATAAAGCACGTACGACTCAGCTCATGAAGCTTCCATGAAGCCAACCGCCGGACTGGCCCCCACTTCCTGCAGCGGTCTCCGGCTTCTTCCTCTCCCAGCCGCCACCCTGGTCAGCTCTTGGGTGCGTCCGCCATGATCAGGCGCCGCCCGTGTCCGCCCGCGCCGGGGCGGTCGTAGGACTACGCGGCCCGGTTCGACGACCTCTTCTTCAGCCTCGCCCAAGGCGCCGCGGGAGCGGAACAAGATGATCACCTGCCTGGCAGGGGCGGAGCCAGTGTCGGGTGCGGGGATGTCAGGGATGGGTCACGCCTGCCGGGATGGTGTACCGCACGGCGGTGCCGCTCATCCAGCCCAGCGCCTCGAACTCCTGGACCCCGCCGGCGCAGACGTAGGTGGAGCGGACGTTGAAGACGGTGGTCTGGTCGATGCCCACCAGGCCCCGGCCGGTGGCCGGGAGCGAGGTGGCGTTGGGGTAGGACTTCAGGGTAAAACCCCGGGTTCGTTGCTCATCCTGGTTGTTCAGCCCCTTGTACGAGCGGTGTCCGACCGAGGGCATGACCTCCCAGTGAGCGGCGCCGTAGGAACGGAGCTTGTCCGCGACGACCACCCGCGGCACCATGCGGGTCCTCTTCACCAGACGACGGAAGAAATCGCCCGGCCGCGAACCGCCGGCTCATCAGGCCGAGGACCGACAGCAATGTCGGGGGCGTCGGAACCAAGCACCGACGCCCCCGACAGGCCGGGATCATGTCGACCCGGCATCACGGCAGCCTCTTGCGGAATTTACGGGGGAAGGAGGCGCGACCTTTGTCCGCGCGGGCGGACGCCGCCGCACGGTCGGGTCGCTACCAGCCGCAGTCGGCGCGGGTGTTCACGCGTCGGTCGCGGGCGACGATCTGGCCCGACGGCTGGCCGTTGGAATCGAGCACGTTGCCGACCGCGTCGTAGTAGGCGCCGTAGGAGACGATCTCGTTGTACCCGCGGCCGCGCCAGGAGTTCACCCTGGTCTTGCCCCACTGGTAATCCTTCACGTGGAAGACGGGGTTGCTGCGGACCGTACGCATCACCGGACGCTTCGCCAGCCACCCCTTTCTCCGCGGCGGAATGCTGATTCCGGTGGTGACCGACCAGCCGGATGCCTTCGCGTACGACCAGCTGCGGGAATAGGAGCCGCCCGCCGATACGGAGAGCACCTTTTCGAGGATGGTCCAGTCTATGCCGAGCTCGACGCTGACGCTGTTGGTCGTGGTGCTGGTCGTGGTCCCGTTCGCCTGGATGTTCTGGGAAAGCGTACTCCTATAGCTGCAATTCACCAGTGTGTCGCTGGTCTGCTGCTCGGCGCCGGTCCAGGTCCAACTGGCCGACTCGGGGTAGGAACAGTAGCCGCGGACCATTTCCCAGGGATGGCGCAGCGTGGAGTAGACGTGGTCGAACTTCCACTGGTCGTAGCTTCGCCTCTTGAGCTCACCGGTCTGGACGTTGATCAGCCAGTATGTGTCCCAGGTCGGGCCATTGCACAGGGTCAGCATCACCCTGTTGGCGTCGAACGGCTCGGCTCTCATGATGTCGGTGACGGCGCTGGCCGGCGAGACGAACGTCAGCACCGAGGCCAGACTCAGGCCCGCGGCGACGCAGGCTCGATTGATCGTGGTACGCGAGGTCATAGGGCTTTCCTGTTGGTCGAAGCGGATGGCGGCCGGTCGGGGGAGAGGGAACCGCCACCCTCGGTAGCCGGCCATCACGGGGCACATCACGTGTCTTCTTCGTCACCCGGTAATGGTGGGGACATATTCGGCAGATCATCTCCGGATGCGGCATCAATAGCCACGCCCGGTGATCGACGGTCAAGGGGTCCGGTGAAAAGGGGGAGTTAACTCCCGGTGACACGAGAACGATAGAAAAAGGGCATGCCAAATGGCAGCGAACTCAAAAGATGAGAGCGCCGATATAGAGCCATGGCCGACGCGGTGACGCCTGGGTGTGCTGGCAAGTCTTTAGGGGCTGGAATTGTTCATCAATCCAGCCCGCGGCGCCAAACAATCAACCTCGCTCCGGACCGCGTCCGCCCGCGATGCGGCCTCGTCGGCCACAGTGGCGGTCCGGCCGTCTCGATGGGCAGCCGCTCGCCCGTCCGGGGCCGCTGCAGGGAGGCCAGCGCGGCGGTCAGCACGACAGCCAGGACGGCGGCCAGCGAGGCCCACAGGCACCGTGCCCTGCGGGTGGTTCTGGCGGCTTCCCACCGTTCCGTCTCGCGCGCCTGCTGGGAAGCGCTGAGGAACGCCCTCTCCTGTGCCGTGAGGGCACCGCGCATCTTTGGAGCGGTGCAGAACTCCTCCGCCCTGGCCAGTCGGATACCCCGGTACAGGGCGCCAGGGTCGCGGCCGAACTCCTGCCAGATACGGGCGGCTTCGGTGAGGCGGCACTGTTCGCGCAGCCGCTCCCGGTCCTCCTCGATCCAGCCGCGCAGCCGGGCCCAGCGGGTGAGCAGGGCCTCGTGGGCGAGTTCCACCGTGTCCTCGCCCACGGTGAGCAGCCTGGCATGGGCCAGCCTTTCCACGACTCGGACCGCCTCCTCGGGCTCCGGAAGGGAGAGGAGCTCGGCCATGGGAATCGGGCGTGGAGTGTCGGGGGAACAGTCCCCGGGGACGACCATCCGCGACAACAGCTGCCGCACGGTGCGTGCCTGGGCGGGGGACAGACGGCCGTAGACCTCCTCGCCGTTGGCGACGATCGGGCCGAGGACGCCGCCAACGGCTTCGTAGGCGGCCAGCGTCAGCATCCGGCCCCGGCGTTTTCGCCAGGTCTCCAGCAGGGCACGGGAGAGGATCGGCAGTCCGCCCGGCTGGTTCGCGACGTCCTGGACCAGCCTGTTGGTCAACTCCCGTTCCACCAGCAGCCCCTCGGCGGCAGCCGGCCCGGTGACCGCCTCCCGCAGTTCCGCAGGGCTCATCGGGCCGATCCGCAGACTGGAATCCCGCAGTGCCTGCGCGAGACCAGGGTGCTCGGGGCAGCGACCGTGATAGTCAGCCCGTACGGCGAGCACCACCCGTACCCGGCTGTCCGGCCCTCGGGCGGCCAGCAGCAGGTCGATGAAGCGGTTTCGCTCGGCCCGGTTCCGGCAGAGCGCGAAGACCTCCTCGAACTGGTCGACCACCACCCAGATTTCAGGCTCGTCAGGGCACGGCTGCAGCAGGCGTTCGTAGGCGGTCGCAGGATTCTCCCCCGGCGTGAGCAGCCGGACCAGGGCGGAAGGCCGAAGCCGTTCCGCCGTCTCCTGCAGCGCCGGGACCAATCCCGCCCGCAGCAGGGAGGACTTCCCGCTCCCTGAGGCACCGGACAGAATCGCGAACCGCCGCTCGGTCACCAGCGCCACCAGCTCCGCCACCAGGCGGTCGCGACCGAAGAAGAAAGCGCGGTCCTCCGGTTCATACGGGGCCGGCCCCCGGTAGGGCGGCCGCATACCGCCGGTGTCGAGCGTCGCTGCCGACTCCTCGACCGCCTGCTTCCACCGCACCTGCCATTCATCCGGGTCCGCGCCGCACGCCTGCACATACGCCCGGAGTACCTGAAGTGACGGCATCCGTTCGCCCGAAGCCGCCTGCGCCAGAGTCGTCACCGAGAAGCGCACCCGCTGGGCCATGGTCCGATAGGTGGGACTACCGGCCTGCTCGCGCAGCAGCCGCAGTTCGTATGCGAGCCGCTGCACCGGCCCGTCGTCCGGTTCCAGTCGTTTCTCAGGACGGCCCGCCATACTTCCTCCCCTTTGGCGTGGATCTCCCCGCCGGAGCACCGCCGCAGCACGAGCCGCCGCTGGAACAGACGCCACCCTCGCATCGGACGGAAGAGTTGTGAGGGGGAAGAAACCTTCCCCTGGCTGCGCCTGCTTCCTGGACGGGAACGCGCGTGCCGTATAAGCGGCGGGAGACTTCGGGTGCTCGACTTCGAGCACGCCGAGGGATGACGGTGACCGGGCACCTCCGGGCGAGTCACCGCCGGAGGCGTATCGCGCGAGTCATGCCGTGCTGTGGTGGGACGCAGCTCCCACTTGAATGGGCCTGGAGGGTGACACGCTGTCACGTTGTTGGGTGTGTGGGTGTCTGACGGTGTGTCGGGGCATGGTGGGGCCTGTGCTCAGTCCGTGGTGGACAGACCGGCGGTGCCTGTGACCTGCTCCCGGATGGCGAAGCGGAGGGTCATCCCGGCTCGGTGGTCGGGGGCGGTCATCAGATGGCGGCGGGGCCGGACGTGCGGTGAGATGCCGCTGAACGCGGACAGGAACCGCTCGCACCAGTGCGGCCAGGTGGACGACCGCCCCAGGGCCGATGGTGCGTGTACGAACAGTGGCGGGGCAACAGGAATGCTGTCCCGGCCCCGCCATGGTTCACCTCGACGCCAGGACGGAGGTGCCGCCGGTAGGCAGTGGGCGCGCCACCTTGGCCTCGGTCAGCGGACCGGGTTCCATCCGTCGGTGCCGGCCAGGTACTTCCGAGCCGTGTAGTCCCCCGCCTCGGTGTCGGTCAGCTTCGGCGCGTTCGCGCCGACGCCAGCTCCCAAACCGGAGTTCTCGTACTCCTTGAACCGGGCCCACGACCAGGGATAATCGGGGGTCATGTTGGTCCAGGGCTGCGTTTCCTTTACAGCCGAGGCCACCACGGTGTTACGGACCACCGCCTGGGGGTGGGCCTCCGGAACGTTGTGCCACGGTCGGCCGAGGTGCATCGACCCTACTGGCGCGTTGGCGCTTATCCAGCTGTCGGTGACGAGGATCCCGTACTTCTTCCGGTAGTCGGTGTTCGGCGCCAGGATCGTGCCACCGACCCATTCGAGCATCTGGATGTCGGACCGGTCGATCACCGCGGTGGCGTTGCCGAAGATGAAGTCCACGTCGCCCCGGATGAAGCATTTGTAGAAGTACTGCCGGGCCTGGGTCGTGGGCGTCGCCCCCTTGCAGAGCAGGGTGTCCTGATGGCTCATGATCGATACGTTGAAATACGTCTGCCGGTCACCCATGGCGGCGACCGCGACGGCCTGGGTCTCGTACTGGTTGATCTCCGGGTGGGCGTTGCGGTCGAACGTGTTCTGGATCGTGAGATTTTTGACGGTCAGGTTGGGTGCACTGAAGGAGGCCACGGCGCTGCCCTGGGTGCCGTACTTCAGGCCGGTCGCCGGGTTGATCATCCCGTGGCACCTGGTGTTGTAGATGAGGACATCCGCGCGGTTGCCGGCGACACCCTCGATCGTCAGCCAGGACTTGCTCGACGGGACATTGATGACCTCATGGTAGAGGCCCTTGTCGATGAGGATGGTGTGGCTGCCCCCGGCGGGAGCGGCGTCGATCGCCTCCTGCACGGTCCAGTAGTCGCCCATGCCGTCGGCCGCGACGAGCTTCGTGCTGCCCTCGAGAAGACCCCTGCCCTCGGTGTTCCTGCCCGAGTGGTGGGCCAACATGATGAGGGCCGCGAGGGCCACGGCGGTCGTGATTGTCTCAAGCCCGACGATTGCGATCGGAGCGGCAAGGACGACGGCTCCCGCAACGACCGCCCCTAGGAGCGCATTGCTCAACAAGCTCCAGTTGTTGTGCTGGACCATGTGTGCGTCAGTGAGGATGTACGGCCTAGCGTATCGAAATGCCGTCGCGGTCGCGGCCGCCTGGTTTCGGAACCGGGCGCCTTCGGCGAATGCCACGATGATCTGAAGGAGCGACCGATGCGCGGCCGAGTCGCTGATGAATCGACTACTGTCCCACAGGTTCATCACGGCGGCGTGGAGGCTCTGGGGAGTGATCTCCATGCCTCTACGGTCGGGCAGGTCGCTGTAGTTCGCCCGCCCCTCGTACCGGAGGTTCGTGTTCCCGCCAGCGCCCCGGATGGCACCCGGCAGCGTTACCGTGCTCTCCAGGTGGAAGAAGCTGTTCCACTCCACCGTACCGTCAGCCCTCTCGGTGCCCTGCCGGAATCCCATGACGTAGTTGTCCGACCGGCGCATGAACACGCGGATCATCGCGGGCCTGTTCTCGGCGTGCAGATCGAGGGTGATGTACTGGTTCGCCCCGTTCGCGTCGGTGACATGGACGACGAGACCCCCCTCTGGCCTGACCGCGTGCGAGCCGATCGCCTCCCTGATGCCGCGGAGCGTCGCGGCGTAGGTGACCATGGCACTCTCAGTTCCGTTGCCTGGCTCACTAGTGATACGCCAGGTGACGTCCGCGTCGGTCGCGGCGCTCGCCATGGGGGCGGCGGCAACCACCAGGCCCAGGCCGCCACCGGCCACTACACCCGCGGCCGTCATAGCGGCGAGAAATGACCTTCGGGAAGGTCCACCCTGCATCTCGGTCGTCATAGGAACTCCTTTTTGTACGAGCGATGTATTGATTCGATCGCGGTGCGCGGCAGCTCCCGATCTTGACGGTGACCTTCATGCCGACTGGCCGGCACCGGGCGCTCACGCACTGCTGGCCGGTCTGGCCGGCTGTCGCTTCCAGGTGCCGTGTGCGACAGGGGCGGAAGCAACTGACATCGGTCGGCGCTCTCCCGTCACAGATCCGGTTGCCGACCGCCGCCGTGGGTGGCGGGGAATGGGGGCGCACGCCTGGGCGCGGCCCGGAAGGCCGCGGCGCAGGACGGCGCGCCTTGGTATATGTCATGCCGAAAGACTCGGCGAGGGGTACGCCCCGAGGCCATGGGTATTTGTACGGTCCCGGGCCCCGCCCCCGGTCCGGGTATTTCTACGGGTTGTCCTACGGGGTGGGTGCCTGGTTCGCTGTCCACCAGGACGCAACCTGGGCGCGGGAACGGAAACCGAGCTTGGCCAGGATGTTCTCGACGTGGCCGTGGACCGTGCGCGGCGAGCGTCCGAGGGCGGACGCGATCTGCCGGTTGCTCATGCCCTTGGCCACCAGCGCGGCCACTTCCTGCTCCCGGGGGGTCAGCGGGCTCGGGGCGGGGGCCGCGGCGGTCGACTCGGACCCGGTGCGCAGTGCGTAGGCGATGGCCTCGTCGGGGCCGCGGTGGCTGCCGCCCTCCGCGAGGGCCTTCTCGTACGCTGCCGGGCCCAGCGCCCAGGTGACGGCTTCCTCGCACTGGGCGTGCTGCTCGGCCATGTGCGGGCCGAACGTGGCGATGGGGGTGTCGATGTCCCGCCACAGGGCACGCGCGGCACCCAGCAGCCGCCCCGCCTGTTTGTGGTCACCGCGCGCGGCGGTGACCCAGGCGAGCTCGTCCAGCATCAGCGCGACCCTGGTGTAGTCGTTGAAGCCCTGCTCGTTCTCCAGCGCGGCCCGGATCATGACCGAGGCCTCCGCCAGGTCGCCGCGCCTCCAGGCGTCGTAGCCGAGCGTCCACTGCGCATGCGCGCGGGCCAACCGCTCGTCATGCGCCTCGGCCAGGGCGACCGCCTGCCTGCAGGTCTCCGTGGCGCGTGGATCCCCGAGGTGGGACTGGGCGGTAGTCATCAGAATCAGCGCGTAGACCGCGCCGATTTTCTCGCCTGTCCCCATATGGGCGGCCACCGCTTCCTCCAACAAGGACACGGCCTCTTCCAGCCGGCCGCTGAACAACGCCAACATGCCACGCAGGTTCAGGACGTGGGCGCACACCACCGGGTCGTCCAGGTGCTCGCCCAGCGCTCCGGCCTCGTCCAGCCACCGGGACGCCGTAGCGTGATCGTGCTGCAGGGCCGCCACCCAGGCGGCGACCCACAGCGCCCTGGCCCGGGCCGGGCTGGGCTCGGGCGCGGCGGCGAGCGCCCGGTCGAGCCGGCCGCGTCCCTCACCGAGGAATCCACCCTCGCACCAGTGGAAGCGCAGCGCGGCGGCCAGCGCCAGGGTGGCCTGCGGGTCGCCGCCCCGCTCCAGCGCCGCGCGCAGATTGGCATGCTCGGCACGCAGCCGGGCCAGGCTCTCCAGCTGGCCGGGGCCGTACCAGCCGTCGGCGATGCGCTCGGCGAGGGCCAGGTAGAAAGCGTCGTACCGTCGCAGCGTCTGCTGCTCCTGGCCGGACTCGGGGAGCCGCTCCCGCCCGTACTGGCGGATGGTCCCCAGCAGCCGATAGCGCGGCAGGCCCTCGTGCTCGGTGGGCACGACGATCGACTGGACGACCAGCCGGTCGAGGAGATCGAGTACCTCGTCCCGGCCGATGCCGTCGCCCGCGCAGACGGCCTCGGCCGCGTCCAGGCCGAAGTCGCCGACGAAGACCGACAGCCGGCTCCACAGCAGCCGCTCGGTGGGGGTGCACAGCTCGTGGCTCCAGTCGATCAACGCACGTAGCGTCCGCTGGTGCGGCCGGGCGACCCGGCTGCCGCTCGTGAGCAGCCCGAAGCGGTCCTCCAGCCGGTTCACCGCCTCGTCGACGGTCAGCATCCGCAGCCGGGACGCGGCTAGTTCGATGGCCAGCGGCAGCCCGTCCAGGCCCTCGCACAACCGGAGGACCTGAGCGCGGTTGGCGTCGGTGATCCGGAAATCCGGGCGCACGGCGGTGGCCCGGTCCCGCAGCAGTTCCGCCGCATCGTCCGGCGCCAGCGGAGGGACGGCGAAGAGGTGCTCGCCGCAGATTCCCAGCGCCCGGCGGCTCGTCGCCAGAACGCGCAGTCCGGGGGAGGCCGACAGCAGCGCGTGTGCCAGCTCGGCGCATGCGTCGATGAGGTGCTCGCAGTTGTCCAGCACGATCAGCGGAGCGCGATGGGCCAGAAAGGCGGCGAGCTGGTCGATGACCGGCCTGGTGCCCAGGTCCGGCACCCCCAGCGCGGTCGCCGTGGCGTTCGCCACCAGCGACGGGTCCCGCACCGCCGCCAGATCCACCAGCCACACCCCGTCCACGAAGTCCGCCGCCGCCGCGACCGCCTCCAGCGCCAGCCGTGTCTTGCCCACCCCGCCCATACCGGTGAGCGTCAGCAGCCGCGTGGTCCCCAGACGGTGGCGCACTTCGGCAAGGTCCCGGCGCCTGCCCACGAACGTGGTCAGGGCGGCAGGCAGATTTCCCACCTCTGATATCTGGATGGTCACGTTCGATGTCTGGACGGTCACGTCTCTTCTCGCCTTCCAACGGCTCGCACTCGTCCTGGAACATCAAGGACGCCTTTCTAAGGTGGCAGCACGCTTCGTCGCGGGCGGTTGGGGGCGCGGTCCTGCCGCCGTACCTCAGCTGGCGTGCCCCGTACCCGCAAGAAAGGACAAGTAAGGACAAGTCCCGCGGTCGCGCCTTTTAAGCCAGTCCCCGAAGGGGAGAGTCGCTTACCCGGCGAAAGATAGGGAGGGGACATTTTCCTACCCCCCAAAGCGTGCTAATCCGATGCAAAGCTTGATCCGCATCGAGCGCAGACATCCCAGGAGACGATCACCATGTCCTCTCCGGCCGCCCCACTGTCGCCATGCCGTTCATTCGGGATACGGCCACACGGCCGCGATCGCCGAAGCCGTCTTCCTGGGTGCCGGCGCCGTCGAGCTCGGCTGCACACTGCTCACCGGCCAGAACCCTGGCTCGGCGGTTCCGCCGGCCCAGGAAGTGCTCAAGGCGCTGAGCTGACGACTCGGCTGCACACGGAAGGAAACTCGGAGGCCCCCAGTACGCATGCCGGGTCCCCGAGTCCTCCTCTACCTACAGCCATACACGTCGGAACCGGTACGATTAACGTGCGAAAGGCAAGCTGAAGTAGGAGGATCTCGCCCCCTCACAGCACCGGGCTTCTGTGGGAGGTTGGAGATCATGAACCGCAGCCCCCACCTGAACGAGCTGGGTGAGTTCCTCAAGGCCCGCCGTGCCGAAGTCAGTCCTTCCGAGGTCGGGCTTCGTGACGGGCAACGGCGGCGTGTGAGCGGTCTGCGCCGTGAGGAAGTGGCACTTCTCACCGCGATCAGTACCGAGTACTACACACGAATCGAACAGGGCCGTCTCCAGGCATCTGCTCCCCTCCTGAACGAGATCGCCGAGGTGCTCCGCCTGAACGACGACCAGCGCACCTACCTGTTCGACCTCGCGGCCAAAGAGAGAGTGCGCCCGCCTGCGTCGGGCGATCGCCAGCAGGTGGACACGCAGCTGCAGCGCATGCTGGACGATCTCACCGCCTCGCCGGCCGTCGTCATCGGTCGGCGCACCGACATCCTGGGCTGGAACCAGCTCGCCGCCGCCCTGTGGACCGACTTCGGGCGCTACCCGGAGCAGGAGCGCGTGTTCGTCCGGCTGCTGTTCACCGAACCCTTGGTGCGAGAGCGATATGCGGACTGGGAGGAGATCGCCCGGCTGGCCATCGCACATGTGCGCATGGAGAGTGCGCGCTACCCCTGCGACCCGCGCCTCACCGCTCTGGTCGAGGAGCTCTCCGCCCGTTACGCAGAGTTCCGGCAGTGGTGGGCCGCGCATGACGTCGCGATGCGGGGCAAGGGCGTCATGAAGCTACGTCACCCGGTGGTGGGCGAGCTGCCACTCGACTGGAACACGCTGACGTGTGGCACGGACCCCCACCAGCACATCATCGTGTGGACTGCTGAACCCGGTTCCCCTTCCTACGACGGGTTGCGCCTGTTGGCCTCCTGGGCGGCAGACCAGAAGCGGAGCGCGTCCGACACCGTCGCCTGACAACTGTCGGGGGCGTCCACCTGTTCAACCAGTCGCGCATGTTCGCCCGTGTCGAACGAGGCGCGCTGCCGACCCAACTCGGCCTTCGCCGCGAGCGACTTGCCCGGGGGCGCGATCTTCTCGGCCGCCGCCCCGGTGCTGTGGACGGCGGGCGGCCGGACGGCCGTGACGATCGCCGGCGTGGTCCTCAGCTGCTTCACCCTCGTGATGTGTGGGCGCTCGGGCGCCGGGCCCTTCCCGATGCCTCGTGCGGTCCGCGACGGCGGCCGGGTGATGACGCTGCGCGGCTTCGACTGTCCGGCGAGCGAGGCGACGTCTTCGAGGCGATCATCGTGTTCCGCTACGCCAGGGAGTGCTCTCGGTGACTACTGCTTCGGGTCCTGCGGTGTGTCGGTGGGTTGGAGTGTGGTGAGCCATTGGGTGACGGTGGTGT